>DATIYR010000297.1:0-11208 GCA_035517535.1 Terriglobales bacterium | reverse complement strand
GCAGCGTGGCCTGCAGGTATCCGATCACGGCAATGGCATGACCAATCTCCTGCGCGCACTGCTCGATACGCGCGCCCGCCAAGGCCTCGGCGGCGTGCGCCACATCCTGAATGAGCTGGTCGTAGAGCAGGATGGTAAGCCGCACCGGATTCGCTCCCCGCACGGCGGCTTCCTGATATGCGCGTCTCGGATTCATGATCAAGCTAAGCTGCTGATCGCGGCGGTTGGGCTGCTGCTGCTCTGGCTGTTCAGGGGAATTCCTAGCTGCAAATCAATCGCCTCCAGCTGATAGGGATAGGCTTCGAGCAACGCGTTGACCTGGCTAAATTCGTTGAGCAATTGCTGCTGTTGCGTGCTCATCTGGTCCTGCAAATCGCTGATGGTGTCGCTGAGATCGCTCTGCTCTTGCTGGTTTTCGGAGAGATCCATGTTGAGCACGCCTAAAGTCGGATCGGTCAGGTTCTGCAGATCGTTTGAGAAGTTGTTGGCAAATCCGGTTAATGATGCGTTCTGGAAAAAGTTGAGAACGTCGGCGGGATCGGAGGTCAGCGCGGCACTCAGCTGCGTGGGGTCAAGGCTGAGCGTACCATCGTCGTTGGTGGTAATGCCCAGCGAAGTGAGGCTGCCGTAGGTATTTTCAACCGGCTGACTGAAGGTAAGACCGGTAGTGTTTGCCACCTCGCTGACCACGCCGACTACGCTGCTGGTATTGCTCACCGACAAGCGCGCTCCCGTCCCCCCAGTGAGTACCGTGGCACTCAAGCCCCAATTCTGCTGATTGATATAGTCGGCGAGTGAGTTCAGCGTGTCATTGCTTCCGGCGGTAATCGGGACGTCGTAAGTTGTACCCCCGCTGCCGCCGACCTGAAGTTGAATGTCCCCGCTGGTTGCGCCACTCGGAAGAAACGAGGCATCCGGGTCCTGGACGAGCCCACTAAAGAGGGTACCGTTGGCGGGGGTATAAGCCGCATCAGCCAAAAGGCTCGATTGCAGCAGGCGCAACGAGTTGTCGCCCGCCAGCGGCCCTTCCGAGTTCGTGGTGGGGTCCACGGTAAACTGCGTATTGATATCCCCGAGGACCTGGTTGTAGGCGGTAACAAAATTGTTGATCGCGTCGGTCGCCTGGGTCACATCCGGTCCCACGGATAATTGCACTGGAACTGACGGTATCCCCGCCAGCAGGTTCAGGGTGACCCCGGGAATCGCGCCCGTCACCGTGTTGGTTGTGCTGCTGAACGGAATCCCGTCCACGCTGAAGGTCGCGTTGGTCCCGCCGATTGGATCGTTGAAGCTGAGGGTAGTGGTGTTGTTCACCAGCGTAATTGCGCCGGTGGTTCCGGTGTTCTGGCTGTACAGCGCAAGCCGCGCACCCGTAGCGTCGTCGAGCACGGTCGCAGTAATGCCCCAGTTCTGGGAATTGATGTAGCTGGCAAGCGTATTCAGTGTGTCATTGCTGCCCGCGGTAATCGGGGCGTCCAGTGTCGTCCCATTGGCGCCGCCGACCTGGATCGCCAGATCGCCGCTGGTCGCGCCATTCGGAAGAATAGAAGTATCTGCGTTTGCCACCGCATCGGTGTAAAGCGTTCCCTGCGTAGCCAGCGTGCTGACGATCACGGTGTGGTCGCCTGAGGCCGCGGTATATTGTGCCGACCCGGTCACGATGCTCGGCTGCGATGAGGTGACGGTTTGCGCCGCCAGTGGACCCAGCACATCAGTAAGCGAATCGATCGCACTCGACAGGCTGCTGAGGTCGTTGTTCATGCTGGTCAATAGACCGGCCTGAGTTTGTAAGCCCGACTGCTGCTGCTCGTAGGTTTGAATCTCACTCTCGATCGGCGCCTGCACTTGGGTCACAAGCGAGTTGACATCGATTCCGTTCCCGTTCAGCAGCGTCCCGGCATTGAGACTGATTCCCATTAACTGTTCCTAATGGCCGAATACCAGGCCAACGAAATGGTTGCAACTGACGCGCGCTTGCTTGGATCCCCAACCATTTCTAATCTGCTCGCATCCTTTGATTCCCGTTTGTGAAGCACATATCTTCTATGAAACAAAAACGGGGAAGGCGTTCAAGCCTTCCCCGTTTGGCTGTGGTGGTTTAGTGGAGCAGGGAAAGCACGAGTTGCTGGGTTTGGTTTGCCTGGGCCAGGGCGGCAATACCGGTCTGTTCCAGGATGGAGTACTTCGTAAGGTTGGCGACCGTGGACGGAATGTCGGCGGCGGTAATGGCGTCCTCGGCAGTGGTCAGGTTCTGCACCTGCGCGTTGATGACGTTTGAGGCACTTTGCAGCCGGTTAATGCCCGCGCCCAGAGTGCCGCGCGTGCTGGCCACGTTCTGAATCGCCTGGTTGATGGAAGCCAATGCGCTTTGCGATCCCGCCTGGGTTGCAACCGAAGTCGTCGACAAATTGACCGGGCTGCCTCCGCTGCCGTTCGTAATGCTGGTCGTGCTGATGGCGCCGATGCCGACGTCGATCGGGCTCGAGCCGGCGGTGGTTGAATCGCTCAGGAAAATTTCGGTCTGGGCGGCGCCAGTTGAAGTGCTGAACCCGCCGAGAACTCCGCCGGCGGTTGCGGTGCCGCTGACCGTGGGTGATTGTGTGCTGTCGCCATCGGTAATCACCAGTGAGCCGCCGACCAGTTCTCCGGAGAACCCTTGGTTCGAGTTGCCGATGTCGGTGATCAGCTGCTGTACGGTGAGACCGCCGTTGTCGGTGACGGTCACCGAGCGCGTGGCATCGGCTGAGGTCACGGTCACGGCTTTTGCCGTTCCCGCCGTCCCGGCAAAGGTGCCAATGGCGGTGTTCGCATCCGTGGTCAGGGTGCCCGCCACGGTCGGCGCTGTCGTATTCCCAATCGCGCTGATCACTAGATGTCCGCCGGTAATGGTGGCGGTGTACTGGTTGGTTGCATCGACCGCAGTAATCAGGTTTTGCACGGTATCGGTTGCTCCGGCGGTGTAAACCAGGTTCCCGTTTACGGTCAGAGTTTCTCCCGCCGGCGAGCCACTGGTAAGCAGCGCGGAGCCGGTGGTCAGGCCTGCTCCGGTGCCAGTGGCAAAGCCGCCGATCCCGCCGAGGGTTGTGGTCGGCGTCAATGTTGTGCTGCCGCTGGTCGCATCGCCCTGGTTTTGAAAGATGGTCGTTCCGTTGTACGTAGTGGTGCTGCCGATCCGGTTGATTTCCGCCAAAATTGAGGTGTATTCAGCCTGGATGGCAGTGCGTTGCGAGTCGGAAACCGTACCGTTAGCGGACTCGGTGGCCAGCGTTACCGCGCGGTTTAGCAGGGTTGTGACCTGGGCAAGTGCGCCGTCAGCCACCTGCAGCTTGCCTACGCCGTCGGTGGCGTTGCTGGCCGATTGCGTAAGCGCGGTGATATTGGCTTCGAGTCCGTCGGCAATGGCCAGACCGGCTGCGTCGTCAGCGCCACTGTTGATGCGCGATCCGGAGGACAATTGATACAACGTGGTTTGCAAGCTGGCGCTGGTCACGTTCAATTCATTTTCCGCGGCAAGCGAGGCCGGGTTGTTCAGAATGCTAAGCGACATTGGTTGCTCCTGTTGGACTGGATTGGTTCCGTCCTTCCGGAATCGCCTGGCTTAGACCGCCTGCCGAGGCCGCTATTGCTTGCGGAACCTTTGTTCGTTCACTTCTCACATCGACCAAAGAAATGCTGCCTTTAGCGAGGCCTCGAATTTCCTGCGGAACTTCGGTAACGCGGGTACATGGCCGCTTGTGAACTCTCATTCGCCGACGCCGATACCTTTAGCGTCGGCTTGCCATGATTCACCTCACGCGCCTGAACAACACGAAGTTCGTGATCAACTCCGACCTGATTAAATTCGTCGAGCAAAGCCCGGACACCGTGATCACCCTGCTGAGCGGAGAAAAGATCCTGGTGCAGGAAACGGTCGATGAGGTGGTCGAACACGTGGTCGAATTTCGCCGCCAGCTGCTTTCAGCCATTGTGAGCTGGACGGGATCCCGCGCCGGACAATTCCCGATCACCGGAGTGCTCCCGCAGTCGCACCAGGAAAACGAAAAATGAGGACAGGACAGTGGATAAAGCCAGCGTGAGCGGCCTCGTGCTGGGCATGGTGGGAATCATCGGCGGCTTGCTGCTCGAGGGCGGCAGAGTTTCGCAAATCCTGCAGCCGACTGCCGCCATGATTGTGTTTGGCGGAACTGCCGGCGCGGTGCTGATCCAGTTTCCTTTGCCGGTGGTGCTGAGCGCGGTACGGCGCCTGGCGGGAATTTTTACCGAGCCTCGCGCAGGCATGGAGACCGCCATGGAAACCCTCGTCAATTACGCGAACATCGCGCGCCGGCGCGGCATCGTCGCGCTCGATTCCGAGCTGCCCAACGTCGGCGACACATTCATGAGAAAAGTTCTGACCCTCGCCGTGGACGGGACCGAACCGCAGGAGCTGCGCAAGATTGCAGAGTTAGATCTCGACAATTTAGTCGAACACGAGGAGCGTTATCCTCAGGTGTTTGAGTCCGCCGGCGGCTTTTCCCCGACTGTGGGCATCATCGGAGCGGTGCTCGGGCTGATCCAGGTGATGCAGCATCTCGACAAGATCGACGAAGTGGGCCGCGGTATCGCGGTAGCTTTCGTGGCCACGGTTTATGGAGTCGGCGCGGCGAATCTGTTGTTTCTGCCGGCAGCCGGCAAGCTCCGCATCCGCCTGCGCGAAGAGCAGGCGCAGCGCGAGATGGTACTCGAAGGCGTGATCTCAATTCTCGGCGGCATGAATCCGCGCATGCTGCGAAATTCGCTGCGCAGTTTTCTCTCAGACCCAAAGGCCAGCGAAGAACAAAGTGTAAAAACGCAGGCGGCGGGGGCATGAGACGGCGACGAACAGTTTTGCGTCCCTCCAATCGCGACCGCTGGCTGGTCTCCTACGCGGATTTCATCACCCTGCTGTTCGCATTTTTTGTGGTGATGTACTCCGCCGCGCAGCTCGATAAGCGCCGCGCCGGCCAACTCGCTACCGCGATTCAGACTGCGTTTATGCAGAAAGGATCGTTGCCGCCGAATCCTTCTGACGTTGGCGGGGGCAAGCCGAATTCATCCGATGATCCGCTCGGTCCGGATGACAAGCAAACTGCGCTCCAGAATGAAATTCAGCAGACGCTGGCTCCAGAAATCTCAAACGGCGAAGTCGGAGTCCGCAGTTCGGCGGAAGGATTAATCATCAGCCTGCGCGAAATGGGATTTTTTGATACAGGTTCAGACCAGATCAAAGCCAGCTCTCTCGGTGCATTTTCACAACTGGCAAACATTTTGCGGCAGAGTGAAAGCGAAATCCGCATCGAAGGCCACACCGATAATGTCCCCATTCACAATGCGCGCTTTTCATCCAATTGGGATCTCTCGACTGCGCGCGCAACCGCCACCGTGCGCCTCTTCATTCATTACGGGATCGATCCCGAGCGCATGGCCGCCTCGGGATATGCTCAATACCATCCGGTCGCAAGTAACGACACCTCCGAAGGCCGCGCAATGAACCGCCGCGTCGATATCGTGGTCCCGCGCAAGCCAGCGTCCGACAAGCCATCGCCATACAAGCCGGCAACGGAATAGCCGCAGTCAACTACAATGGTCGGGTGTCAAAGCCAGGTTCATCAAGCGGCGGGGGCGGCAAATTTTCCCAGCCAGGTCGGGCACCACAGTGGCTCGAGAACATTGGCCTGATCGTCATCGTGCTTCTCATCCTCGCTCTGACCATTACTCGCTACTGGCACAACATTCGCTGGAGCATGCGCTGATTGCCGCGCGATCCTCTGCTGGTTGTAATTCTTGGCCCAACCGGCAGCGGTAAAACTGCGCTCTCGCTCGAGCTCGCGACCCGCTTTCATGGCGAAATCGTCAACTGCGATTCAGTCGCGATTTATCGCGAGTTCCGCATCGGCACAGCCAAACCAACTTCCGAAGAACAATCACGCGTGCCGCATCACTTACTCGATGTGATCGAGCCGACTGCCTACACCACGGCTGGCGAATATGCGAGAACTGCGCGAAGTGTTCTGAACGAAATTCGTGGGCGAGGTGCCATGCCCATAGTCGTCGGTGGAACGGGCCTTTATCTGCGAGCTTTGCTCGAAGGACTGTTTGCCGGCCCGGAACGCTCGGAAGAGCTTCGTGACAGATTGCGCGAGCAGGCGAAGGAAAAAGGATCGTACTACCTGCATCGCGTGCTTCAGCGCTTCGATCCTAATGCCGCAGCGAAGATCCACGCCAACGACATACCCAAGATAATTCGTGCTATCGAGGTCTGCATTGCAGCCAGGCAGCCGATGACGGAACAGTGGCAGTCGGGTCGCGAGCCGCTTACAGGCTTCGAAATCCTCCGCATTGGTCTTGACCCACATCGCGCCGATCTATATCGCCGCATCCATGAACGCGTGCTGGCCATGTTCGACGCTGGCCTGGTCGAGGAAACCGAACGACTGCTAGGCAAGTATGGCGACTCCGCTCGGCCTTTGCAGTCGATCGGCTACAAACAGGTTGTGCAGATGCTCAAGGGCGAATTCGACAGGGACGCCGCCGTCTCCGCCGTCCAGCAGGCCCACCGCAACTATGCGAAGCGCCAGATGACCTGGTTTCGCCGCGAACCGAAAGTGTTTTGGGTTCGTGGCTTCGGCGATGAACCGCGAGTCCTCACCGAAGCCATTGCGGCCGTTCAGAGCGAACTCACACTCGCCTCATGATATGTTGCTTGCAATGATCCGACGTGCTTGCCTCTTCCTGCTGATTTCTCTCGCTCTGGTTTCTGCTTCCGCCAAAACTAAATATCAGCCTTTGCCCATGCACCTCGACCACTCCGGTGAAAAGTGGGCCGAGAAGACGCTGCACAAAATGTCCGACGAGGAAAAAGTCGGCCAATTGTTCATGATCTGGACGCGAGCCGAATTTCTCAACGCGAACAGCCCAACCTATCTACAGCTTCGCGACACGATGAACAAGTATCATCTCGGCGGGTTCGCAGTAACTGTTCGTTATGAGCCTCCGTTCCTTTATAAGAGCGAACCTTATGAAGCCGCGGAGCTGCTGAACCGTCTGCAAAGCGACTCCAAGCTGCCCCTCTTGGTCGCCGCTGACTTTGAGTTGGGCGTGAGTAATCGCCTGCACGGAACCACCGCATTCCCCAACGCCATGGCATTTGGGGCGACGGGAAATTTAAAGTACGCCGAAGATTTTGGCCGCATCACGGCGGAAGAAGCGCGCGCCATCGGCGTCCAGTGGAATTTTTTCCCGGTTGCTGACGTTAATTCAAATCCGGACAATCCCATCATCAACACGCGCTCCTTCGGCGGAGACCCGCAGCAAGTCGGCGATTTCGTTGCCGCGTACATCAAGGGCGCTCATTGCGCCGGAATGCTGGTTACGGCAAAACATTTTCCCGGGCACGGTGACACCGCAACCGATTCGCACCTTGGGCTGGCGAAGGTCACCGGTGACCGCGCCCGTCTCGACTCCATCGAACTTCCGCCCTTCCGCCGAGCCATCGCTGCCGGCGTGGACGCGATCATGGTCGCACACGTCACTGTTCCTGCACTCGACTCCAATCCCAATGCAGTCGCCAGCGTCTCGCGCCCAATCATCACCGATTTGCTCAAAGGCCAGCTTCATTTCCACGGAATCGTGATCACCGACGCGCTCGACATGGCCGGGCTTACGCGTCTCTACGCGAACGATATTGGCCGCGAAGCGGTCGATGCCTTCAAGGCCGGCAACGACGTCCTACTCCTCCCGCCCGATCTCGATGCCGCTTACCGCGCCGTGCTCGCCGCGGTGAAGAGCGGCGAAATTTCCGAGTCGCGGCTCGATGATTCTGTTTTGAAGATTCTCAAGACCAAGGCCTCGCTTCAACTGAACAAAGCTCGTCTGGTCGATATTTCGAAACTCGATGGGCCGGTGGGCACGCCGGAGCACATTGCCGAAGGTCAGCAGATCGCGGATGACGCCGTGACTCTGGTTCGCCAGAACGGCGCGGTGCTGCCACTGAAAAAAGTTGAAACAAACTCCGGCGGGCTTCCGTATCAAGGCGGAGTAGAGGTGCGCAATCGCCTGGTGGTCGTCGTTTTCTCTGACGACGTGCGTCTCGAGGCCGGCCACAGGCTCGAAGTTCAGATCAAATCGCGCGTGCCGGATGCAAACGTGATCTACACCGATTCCGAATTGGCGCAACCGATGACTGCGAGCATTCTCTCCACCGTCCAGCAAGCGGAGAAAGTTGTCATCGCCGTGTATGCCTCGCCCAGCGCGGGAAGGGTAATCAAAACCGAAAATGGAGTGCGCGCCTCATCCTCCATCGCGGACGAGAGTGCCGACCTGCTTCACGCGATTCTGAAAGTGGCTCCGCGCAAGAGCATCGTCCTCGCCATGGGCAATCCATATCTGGCGAAAGATTTTCCTGAGGTGCAAAATTATCTGTGCACATTTTCTAACGTGCAGGTTTCCGAGATCAGCGCAGCACAGGCGCTGTTCGGCGAAATTGAAATTCACGGTCACCTGCCGGTCGCGATTCCGGGAATCGCCGCGCGTGGCGCCGGCATTGTGGTGCCAGTCCAAAAGTAGGAGGGTGTATGCGAAATCATCGTCTTATTGCACTCGTTGCTCTCGTTGCAACTTTTCTTCTCGCCGGCGCCTGCAGCATCAACGTGAAGAAGAACGACAACGGACAGGACAAGAACGTCGATATCGACACGCCCTTCGGTGGCATCCACGTGAGCAAGGGCGCAGATGTTCGCGACACCGGTCTGCCCGTCTATCCCGGCGCGCGTCCGAAGCCGAAAGACAATTCCGGCGATGAAAAAAGCGCGAATGTGGATATTTCAACTTCCGCGTTCGGCCTGAAAGTGGTCGCGGTGGAATACCTGACGGATGATTCGGCGGCGAAAGTGATCGCGTATTACAAAGATCAGTTGAAGCAGCAATATGGCGCCGTGCTCGAATGCCACACCCAGGGCACCCATTACACCTACTCGCACTCAGATAAAAAAGATGACACGCTGAAGTGCGAAGGCGACAACAACGGGAACACAACCGAGCTGAAAGTCGGCACCGAGCACAATCAGCACGTTGTCGCCATCACTCCGCAGGACAAAGGCACGGATTTCGCGCTGGTTTACGTGCGTATTCGCGGTGAAGAGGGCACGATCTAGCGGCTTATCGGTTCTTGCCTTCCAGGTCCGCCATCCGCGCTTTCACCATCTTCTTCAGTAGAGCTGCGGGCAGGGCTTTATCGACGGGAAACTGAATTGTTCCCTTCGAAATCTTGTAGCCGTTGAGCTCATCTTTGAACTTTGCGATTACCGAAGCAGTTGGAAACAAACTGCAATGCCCCGCAAAGGCCGCATACCAGACGATCACCTTCTTGTATTTGAACGCCGGAATGCCGTAACTCATTACTTCTTCCGTTTCCTTCGGAACGACCGAGCGGATCGTGGCGCGAACTTTATTCAGTGTGGCGCGGGCGGGTTCGGGGACGGCAGCAAGGTAATCGTCAACCGTTTTGTCACCGGCGCTGGGTTCCTTTGATAAAGAACGAGCGCTAGGTCGGGATTTCTTCATACGTCTAATTTAAATGAATGGCGCTAGAAGCGAGTAGCAGCCCACCTGCGATTGGCAAGACCGGGAAGCGCACGACTTCAGTCGTGCCGAACATTCCCCCTCTCTTGTCATCCCGAGCGTAGCAGGAACATTCGCTTGCGAATGATCCTGCGAAGTCGAGGGATCTGTAGTTACTCAGTTACGCACCCGCAATTTTTCTCGACGATCCCTTCCGCTTCTCCGTCACCGCCGCGTCGAGTTCCGCCGCCATCGCCTCAAACTCCGGCTTCGGCCCGCTCCAGCGCAATTCCTCTACATCCTTGAAGAGCGGGATGTCTGTCCGCAGCGTGGCCAGCTCGCGAAAAAGCAACGCGTTCTCCCACTCGCGGCAAAGTGTCTCCGCCAACGCTCCCGCACTCGAAACATTCACGTGCCACTCCCGGCAATCCTTTGGGATCGCCTCCAGATGCCCAAACTTCGCCAGCACCGCAGCCGATGATTTCGCGCCCCAGCCTTCGAGTCCGGGATAACCGTCCGCCGAATCGCCCACCAGCGCGAGATAATCCGGAATCGACGCCGGCGGCACGCCGAATTTCTGCACGATTCCCAGTTCATCCATGGTCACGCGCGTGCGCCGATTCAGTTGCACCACCCGCGTGCCTCGCACGCACTGCGCCAGGTCTTTGTCGGGAGTGCAAATCACCACCCGCTCAACCCGCGCCGCGTTTTTCGCCAACCCTAAAACCACCGCAGCTGCTGCTGCGGCGAGAGCGTCATCGGCCTCGAACTCGACCATCGGCCAAACCACAATGCCGGCCGCGGAGAGCACGTCTTCGAGCAGCTGAAATTGCGCCAGCAGTTCCGGCTCGACGCCTTCGCTGGTCTTGTATCCCGGCCACAACTGGTTGCGAAGGGACTCAATCACGTGGTCGGTGGCCACCGCAATGTGCGTCGCCCCGCCCTTAATCATCCCCAGCACCGACGAGAGCACGCCACGCACCGCGCCCACTTCCCGCCCCTCCTTATCCCGCGCCGAAGGCACCGCATAGTAATGCCGGAACAACTCGTACGTGCCGTCAACGAGGAAGAGTTCCATCTCAGGTAAGGAGGATACTATTTTGAGAGGATATTTTTTTCTAGACATTATCTCGAGGATGCCCCGTCCTTGTCTCGACGATTTTTGTCGAGACAGGGCGGGGATTTTGACTTTCATTCAGACTCAAACGTTCGCGTTTCCGTGCCGTCCACTCCGACTCAATCTCGACGGCTCCCTCCACTCCAGTCGCGTAATGAAGAAAACTACTCCACTTCCAATCTTCTGGCTTCTCGACCAAACCGCGCCTAACCGGATTCCGATGTATGTACCGAAGCTTCTCAACTCGCTTCGTCTCACTCCACACATTGAAGTCGTAATATCGCTCCTGCCAAAACGGATTCCCCTCTGCTACGCGTAGTTCCCGCGCGGCATTCTGCTTGAGCATCTGTAGTGCGGTCGAGAGTTTTGCGCGTTTCGGTTCACTGACCAGCAGATGAACGTGCTCGGGCATGACAACATAACCACGCACGTAAAACCCATACCACTGTCTCACCTGTTCGAACGTGATCTCGAATAAATCACGCACCTTCGGTGTTCCGAGCAGCGGTTCACGA
>DATIYR010000296.1:0-12807 GCA_035517535.1 Terriglobales bacterium | reverse complement strand
GCGATCCTGTTGCAAAAAGAGACGGGCGGAAACCTGGCGGTAATTCTGGACAAGACTGCGGCTGTGGCGCGTGAACGCGAGCGTTTGCGGGGACAAGTAAGGATTTACACGGCCCAGGGCCGCGCGACCGCATGGATTTTGTGTTCCATGCCATTTCTCATGTTCTGCATTCTCAGCCTCCTCAGCTGGAAAACGGAAAGATATTTGTTCACCGATCACATGGGAAAAATTGCGATTTATACGGGCGTGATTCTGATGACGTGCGGGGTTTTGCTGATCCGGAGAATTGTGAACGTAAAGGTTTAGCGCATGACGTTTATCCTTCTCGGCATTTGCTTGTTTCTCGGTTTCCTGTTCCTGGTGTTGCTGCTGATGCCTCGTCCATCAGCCGCAGGCGCACTGCTGGAACAGGTCACCAGAACAGGCCGCGTTGCGGACGATGTTCCCGTCTGGCGCGCTGCCCTAAATGTGGATTACCTGGCGCGGCCGTTCACGCTGATCCGCGGACTGTTTTCACCCCAGCCTGATCCGGTTCTGGTACATCGGCTGGCGCTCGCCGGATACCGGAAGCCGGCGCATGCGGACGTGTTTCTCGGACTGCGGCTGGCGGTTCCGGCCGTTCTCGGCTTGCTGGTCGCGATGTTCGTTCAGAGTGGCACGGTTTTCATTTTCCTGATGGCCGTGGTGATGGGATTTTTTATTCCCGACTTCTGGCTTTCGAGCGCGATTACGCGGCGCAGACAAAAAATCAAGCTCAGCTTGCCGGATGGCCTGGACTTTCTTTCAATTTGCCTCGAAGCCGGGTTGGGACTCGATCAGGGAATTGTGCGGTTGGGGGCGGAGTTGCGCGTGAGTCATCCCGAACTGGCCGAGGAATTTCTGCAGATCAATTTCGAGCAACGCGCCGGAGTACCGCGGGTGCAGGCGTGGAAATCATTTTCCGATCGCGTAGACCTGGAGAGCGTGCGCTCATTCGTGGCCATGCTGATCCAAACCGAACGCTTTGGAACACCGATTTCGAAGTCGCTCGGAATGTTTTCGGATTCGTTGCGCACGGCGCGCCGGCAGAAGGCTGAAGAGCTGGCGGCGAAGACGACGATCAAGATGGTATTTCCGCTGGTGTTCTTCATTTTCCCGACGATGGCGATTGTGGTCATGCTACCGGCGTTTATTTCCATCGTTCGGAATTTAGAGACGTTTTTGAAATAGCAGGAGGTTTTAAGCAAGAGTTGTTCAGCAAATGGGGGAGTTCACTCTAGAAAGAAGGTGGGGGAAATGGATAACGTAACACTGATTCGCGTGGTATCGGGAGTCCTGGCAGTGGTGGTGTTTTTTACTCTTGTGTATCGAATGAAGAAGAAAGCGCCTCGTTAACTGAAACCATTTTTGAACCCGAGAAAGGGCGCATATGTTCGGTAAACAAAGGCACGTCTTCGTTTACAACAAGACGAGAGAGACTTTTCTTGCCTTTCGTGTCGCAGTGGCCGATTCGGTACTCGGACGTCTGGTCGGGCTGTTGGGTCGAAGGTCTCTTCCGCAAGATAGTGGTGTCTGGATTGTCCCCTCGAACGCCGTACACACCATCGGGATGCTGTTTTCTTTCGATCTCGTTTTGATCGACAAGAATTTCAAGGTGGTAGGGCTGCGGGAATTGGTCCGCCCATTCACGATTACATGGCCAAATCATCGCGCGGAGAGTGTGCTGGAACTGCCGGCGCATTCGATTTTCCGCAGTCGCACGCAAATCGGTGACCAGCTATTGATTGAACGATATGAAGCAAAAAAGCCGCCCAAGTCTGGTCAACCGGAACAAATAACATCCCCCAACCCAGATCGCGCGAACCTCAATGTCGCCCTGGCCGGATCTCATCAAAGCATAGCGGTTGGTCCGGAAAATGCCGCCCAGCGCGAGTTGCCGCGTTCGAGCTACGTAGATCAGTAATATCCGTTAAATATTCTGCTTCTGCTCCGAGGATCAGACTCGGATCGCCTTCTCGGTGTGCTTGCGTTCATACCAGCAAGGCGCATACCCCGAGTGCGGGAACAGAGCGTTGACGCAGGTCTCCGGCTGCGGAGGCTGAAAGTCGTATTCCGTCTTGTTGTTTTTCTCTCCAATGGCGTAGTAATACTGCACAGTTACGGTTCCGTAGGGAGTGCGGCCAGTGGCGAGGCGGAACCGCCAAAACAAGTAATCGAAAGCATAGACCACAGCAGCCGCTACGAGGATTGCGGCAAGGGTATTGAAGACGATTTTCTTCACGGTGTTACTTCGCAGCCTTTCTATTTTCCACTTTTCCGGTTACGAGTCGCGCCGCACGAGACTTCATTATTATGGGAGAGCGTTTATTATCGGAGATCAGACACTTCAATTTACCGTTAAATGACAAAATCAGTAATTCTAACGGCATCCAATTTTCAAAGCGGCGCTCGGTTCTTTTTCAGTTTCGAAAATAAATTCTTTCGGTTTATTTAAGGAGTGCGGATGTATGCAGATTCATGCCGTTCCAGAATTACGATATCGATGACCCGATTGTTGCGCAATATTGTAGTTGCACTGCTCATCTGTACACCGGCATTGGCGCAACCACAAGAGCTGCGGCTCGAGTTTACGCCCGCCAATAGCACGGTCGATTTCACCTTGGGCGATATTCTGCACACAGTTCATGGCTCATTCCAATTGAAGCGGGGCGATGTGGAGTACAACTTCGCAACCGGCGCGGTGCATGGCGAGCTCGTAATCGACGCAACCTCCGGACAAAGCGGAAACCATAGTCGCGACCACAAGATGCACAGCGAGGTGCTCGAAAGCGGGCGCTATCCGGAGATCGCTTTTCGCCCGGATCGCGTGCAAGGCACGGTTTCGCCCTCCGGAACTTCCAACGTGCAGGTGCAGGGGACCTTTTCGATTCACGGGGAGGACCATGAGCTCACGATGCCAATGCGGGTCGAGATATCTCCGGGTCACTGGGTGGCGGATACGCACTTCACGGTTCCGTACGTGAAGTGGGGCTTAAAAAATCCGAGCACATTTCTTCTTCGGGTGAGCGAATCAGTAGAAATCGACGTTCATTCGACGGGGACGAACCCTTTCCCCGGAAATGGGCATTAAGGTGTAGCGCCCGGCAAAGGTACGAATTCGGTTTCGACGTCGCCGTTTGGCGTGATGGTGTGAATCGCGAAACCGAGTTCACCTCCCCAGGGCAACCAGCTTGTAGCTGGCGCCACATGCCAGGTGATGCCTTCGCGTTCGAACACGCGCCCGTTGTGCCAATGGCCAACCAGCATGTGTTTGATTCCTAGTTCATGCAGCGCCTTCATCTCGCGTGAACGATACGGCTCGCTGATGACCCAGTACGGCTTGGGATCGGGAAACTTGCCGTCGTGAAAAACCGGAATGTGCTGCACTCCAATGACGACTGCTCCCTTGTCGTTCGTTTTTGCCAAATCATCCAGCCATGAAAGCATTCGCTCCGATTCTTCTTCGGTTTCGGGCGGCAGGGGCGGCGGTGTTTTGGCCTCGTACTTGTCGTAATTACCCAGCAGCTCCGAGTCGATAACAACAAACGTCGCGTACTTCACGTGAAATTCGTAGTAATCCTTTCCGAATGCTTTGCGGTAACGTTCAACATCATCGCTGTGTACGTCGTGATTGCCGGGAACGTAATAGAGCGGCGATTTCAGGCCCTTGAGAATTGACTTGGCTTCATCCCATTCCTTCGGGTTCTCGCCAATGTCGCCGGAGAGAATGACCGCATCCGGATGACGGTCGTTGATCATGGCCACGGCTTGCCGTAAATTCTCGGCAGCGTGCGGAGCGCGTTTCTCACCCAGATGCGTGTCACTGAGTTGCGCAATGGTGATCGGTTCATTGTTGCTCGGGGGATGGTGCTTGGCGAATGCGGGGAATGATAACCCCAGGCAAAGCACGCCCAGGGCAAGACTGCGGAGATACATGAATGGGTAGAAGCAATCGAGAGCGGTCGGGTTGTGCGTGATGCTGAGTTTCTAGCGCAAAGGGCCGATGCAACCGCATCAAACCAGCAGTAGAGCTGGATCATCGACCAAGACTGCTTCCGCGCCTGACTTCTCATACTCAATTGCTGCGAGCATGGCGGCGTCTTCGGAAAACTTGTAAGAAATAATGTTGCGCAGACACGCTTCACGTTGCTCTGCCGCTTGCAGCCAGGGCAAATCTTCTTTTGAAACAGCTTGTATATCTCTGCGTTCGAGGAATCGCGCGATGTCGTGAACGGAAGCAGTTCGCGGATTCTCTAAGCCATCAAGATATTTCAGAACGTGATTCGCGCCGCTTTCGCCGTCGTGGCGCGCGATGCCGACCAACCCTTCGCTCGGTTTACGCGCCCACCCTACAACAAACGTTCCATCGACGACACTTTTCTTTGCCGGATCAAAGACCTCGTATTTTGCATCCGGCTTCGCCGCGTCGGAGTTGGTGGCATAGGCATTGGCAGCGAAAGGCAGGCCGACAGAGGGATCATGCATGTCGCCGATGGCGAAGATCATCGTGTCCACGTCGAGTTCAGCCGTCTTAAGAGTGGACTCGGCGGCGATGTTGCCATTGCGATTCACGAGCAGATTTTCCGCCAACAAAAGCCGGGAAATTCGGCCATCACGCCCGGGAAAGATGCCGAATGGAGAACTGAGAAAGCGAAACGTCAGGCGTGGCGCCGTTGCCTGCTGTTGCGGATATTTCACCAGACAAGGAAAGGTTTCTTCGGGCACTTTGGCGACGTCCTGGCCGACCGCCGCCATTTGCGCCTTCACTCTTTCGAGTTCATGCTGGAATGCCTTGCGGTCGAGGTACATCTGAATGTTAGCGAATTCTTTCTCGTCGAATTTCGCCTCCAGCGGCCCGCGCCGCGCGACCACAACGACTTCTTCCACCTTATGATCGGGATCGTCACGCAGCAGCCAGCGCGCGATGTCGACCATCACGTTGCCCATTCCGATGATTGCGACGCGCTTCCCAACCGAAAAATCCTCGGTCGCAAATGGCGGAAGATTGTTGTAGTGGTAGACGAAATCCTTCGCGCAATAAACTCCTTTGGACCTTTCGCCCGGGATGCCCAGCTTTTTCGTTCCTTGTGCGCCGACCGCGAACACCATGGCCGCGGGGCAGAGTTCGTGCAGAGACTCGATCGAAACCGGCGCATTCGCACCCACCGGGACGTGACCGAAATAATGAACATTGGGCAGGGAAAGAACTTTTTCGAACTGCTTGCGCAAGCCGTTCTTCATCTTGTCTTTGAGGGGATAGATGCCATATTCGGCGAGGCCTCCGGGCTTGATGTCGCGGTTGAAAATGACGACTTCGTGGCCAGCGAAAGCTAGTTTCTGGGCGGCAAAAAGCCCTGCCGGCCCGGCACCGATGACGAAAATGGTTGGCATTGTTCCCCCCACAAACTACGGCGTTAATGGAACTGACAGAGTGATTATTTCTTTCACACCCATCTAGAGCAGTGAGCCTTCGCACCCGCAAACGTGAGCGCCGTCACAATCCGGAAATCACCGGGTTTCGCCGGGTTGTTCAGGGTTTTGCGCGTGTTTTCTCCCTGAACTCACGGAAATTGGTTGTGTTTCCCACGATTTCTATCGAAATTTTTCGCTTGTGCTGATCAGTCGGCTGAGGGGAGAGCGCGACGCCGTACAGCACAGGCTTGTCGCTTGCAATCGGCGTGCCGCAAGGATTTAAGGCCGAAGGCTTGACCGGCATAGCACCGGCGCGCGTTCGCGAATGCTACACTCCCGCTCATGGCGGGAGAAAAGCTTGCGCCCGGAGTTTATCTGGTCGCTACGCCGATTGGGAATCTGGAAGACATTACCCTGCGCGCGATTCGCACATTGAAGCAAGCAGACTTGATTGCCTGCGAAGACACACGGCAGACGCAAAAACTGCTGAATCATTTCGGAATCGAGACGCCTGCGATCAGCTATCACGAGCACAATGAGGCTTCGCGTGCGGGCGAACTCGCGGAGAAATTGGCGCAAGGGGCGAGGATCGCGGTGGTGAGCGATGCGGGAATGCCGGGAATTTCCGATCCCGGATTTCGGTTGGTGTCGCTGGCGATCGAACGAGGAATTTCGGTTGTGCCGATTCCCGGAGCGGCGGCTTTCGTTTCTGCGCTGGTTGCGAGCGGTTTGCCGGTCGAGCCGTTCAGCTTTCGCGGCTTCTTGCCGGCAAAGAGCGGAGCGCGAAGACGTGAGTTGGAAGGAATTCGGAGCTCGCCGCAAACGGAAATTTTCTACGAAGCTCCGCATAGGATTCACGAGACGATGGAGGACATTGTCGCGGTGCTTGGAGCGGAGAGACGGATTGTAGTCGCGCGGGAGCTGACGAAAATCCACGAAGAATTCTTACGCGGTATGGCCGGTGAGATTCTTGAGCAGATTAGAAAGCGCGATGAGATGAAGGGTGAAATCACGCTGCTCATTGGACCTGGAACCAAAGAGGAGATTCCGTCACGTCTGGTATCGGTGCGCGAGCGGGTTGATCAAATCATGCGCGAGGAGAAGCTCGATCAGAAAGACGCGCTGAAGAAAGTAGCGAAAGAGCGCGGGATTTCGAAGAGCGAGGCCTATCGCGAGTGGCAAAGAGGATGATCATCGCCGCTGATCTATTTTCGTTTCAGCGCTTCGAGTTCGTCAATTGTCCGCGGCCAGTCGGAGCGCAGCAGACGCGACAAGCTGCGGTCGGCCAGCAGCTTTCCTCCTGTTTGGCAGCGGGGACAGTAATTGGTTTCGTTGTCAGCGTAACGAATGCGTTGAATTTTTTCGCCACACCGTGGACAAGGTTCGCCGTAGCGCCCGTGAACCGACATGCCTTTGCGAAACGCAGTTACTTTCTCGGGGAAACCATTCTTCGCTTCTGAGCGCAATCGATCGATCCAGAGCGTGAGGGTATAGCGGGTTGCGGTGAAGAGCCGTTGCCATTCTTCAGAATTTAGTTTTTGCGTGAGCGCGATCGGCGAGAGTTGCGCCGCGTGAAGGATTTCATCCGAATACGCATTGCCGATTCCGCTGAGAATGCGCGGATCGGTGAGGGCGCGTTTCAGTGTGCGGTTTTCGGCGGAGAGGGCCTCGCGAAATGCATTGAGATCGCCGGCGAAAACATCGATTCCGCCGGGATCGATGGATCGGAGAGCCTCTTCACCTCGCAGGACGGAGAGTGATGCGCGATGCTTCGCGCCAGCTTCGGTGAGCACGAGTGAGCCCTCCGGGAAATCGAAGGCTGCCAGGTTTTGACGTCCCGCGAGCTTTGCGCCATTTGCGCGCCAATGCAGGCGACCGGCGATCATCAGATGCAGAACCAGCCAAAGGTCGCTGTCCAGTCCGATCACGATCCGTTTACCGATTCGGCGCAACTCACGCACGACGTGACCTTCCACATCCTTCAGCGGCGGTTCTGCGGTGCGGAGCAGGAATGGACTGGCGATGCGGATCTGCTCGATGGGCTGACCGAGAATTCGCGATTCGAGTGCATCGATGTATGCGGTGATGTCGGGCAGTTCGGGCATGGCAAGCTTAAGTGTAAAAGCTTTCAACCGCAGCAAGAGCATTTACCGCAGAGTTCGCTGAGCAGAAACGAGAGCGCAGAGAAAAACGCTAGTATTTAGATGTGCAAGGAGTACGCATCGATAAATGGCTTTGGGCGGCGCGATTTTTCAAGACGCGCAGTCTGGCGGCGCGGGCCTGCGAACTCGGCAGGATTGAATGCGGCAAGCAGCCGCTGAAGCCTGCGCGTGAAGTGCATGTTGGCGACATGCTGGAGATCAAGACCGAAGGCGGCGAGTTCGAAGTCGAAGTTTTGCTTATGAGCGAAGTTCGCGGCCCGGCGAGCGTGGCACGGACTCTGTACCGTGAAACCGAATCAAGCCGCGAACGGCGAGAGAAGATGATACTGGAACGCAAAGCCGGATTTGCTTTCAGCCCCGCGCCTGATCATAGGCCTTCGAAACGCGATCGGCGAAAAATTCATCAGTTCAGAGGTGAACGGTAAAAGCAGAAGCAGAGTTCGCGCTATTTTCCTATGAGTTCCTTCTTCACCAAGTCACTCACGACTTTCCCGTCCACGCGCATGCCTTGCGCGGCGAACTTTGCCATCGCATTCTTCATCACCGTGCCCATGTCTTTCATGGTCGGTGAGCCCATTTCGGCGATCGTCGCCTTCACTCCGGCCTCAATGTCGGCTTGACTCGCGGCTTTCGGCAAGTAGGTTTCGATCAGCACGATCTCGGCGGCTTCCTTGTCGGCCATCTCCTGGCGGCCGCCTTTGGTGAATTGCTCGATGGAATCTTTGCGCTGCTTGATGAGCGTCGCCAGCACTTGCTGCGCCTCTTTTTCGTCGAGCTCGGCCATCTTCTCAATCTTGCGGTTCATGAGCGCGGACTTCACCATGCGAAGAGTTGAGAGCCGCGCTTCATCGCGGGACTTCATGGCCGCGGTGATGTCTTTTTGGATCTGGTCAACGAGAGGCATGGAGGAATTATAAATTCGTCGTAGGTTGTCGGCCCCGCCCTATCGTTTTTCCCGATGCTTGCCATAAACGAATTGCATCGGATCGCAATTCTTCAGCTCCCATTCCGCGATAAAATAGAAGGTACTTTCCTGACCTCGAATCTTCATTCCAAAGGACTATTTATGCTACTCAAGAATCGTCTGTTTACACCCGGCCCCACTCCTCTGCTGCCAGCGGCGCAGAATGCCATGGCGGCATTCACCGCGCACCACCGCACCGCCGACTTCAAAGCGCTTTACACCCGCGTTCTCGCCGATATGAAGGACTTCATCGGCACCGCGAATGACGTTTTGGTCATCGCTTCATCTGGAACCGGCGTGATGGAAGGATCGGTTTCGAACCTCACCTCGCCCGGCGATCGCGTTCTGGTGCTCACCGCCGGAAAATTCGGCGAGCGCTGGCGCGACTTAGCGAAAGCCTACGGCTGCCAGGTTGATCTGGTTGAACGACCTTACGGCGAGACATTTTCGCTCGACGAAATCCGCGCCAAACTTACGCCTGAAACTCGCGCGGTTTACGTGCAGGCAACGGAGAGTTCCACCGGCGTTCGTCATGATGTAGAAGG
Source organism: Terriglobales bacterium (assembly GCA_035517535.1). Taxonomy (GTDB): domain Bacteria; phylum Acidobacteriota; class Terriglobia; order Terriglobales; family Acidobacteriaceae; genus Gp1-AA145. Next base: position 3,706 of record DATIYR010000296.1, on the reverse strand, counting down.
GATCGCGAAACTGGTGCGCGCAAATGGCAGCGATACGTTGTTCGTGGTCGATGCCATTACTGGCCTTGGCACAACCCACCTTGATGTCGATGGCTGGGGAATTGACGTAGTCATCGGCGGATCGCAGAAGGCGCTGATGATTCCTCCTGGGCTCGCTTACTGCGCAATTAGCGAGCGCGCATGGAAGCGCATGGAAGCGACGAAGAATCCGCGCTACTACTTCGATTTCCGCAAGGAGCGCAAAGCGGCGGCGAAGGGCGAATCGGCATTCACGCCGGCAACGTCGCTGTTTGCGGCACTTGGCGCGGCGCTCGATTTCATTCGGCAGATGGGCAATGGCGACTTGGCTGCCGGGCGCAAAGCTTTGGTCGATAACGCAGAGCTCGCGGCTGAGATGACACGTGCCGGCGTCAAGGCGCTGGGTTTGAAACTCTATGCATCCTCGCCGGGCGCAGCGCTGACTGCGGTGAGTTCGCCCGCGGGACTCGATTCCGGAAAAATCGTCAAGGAATTCCGCGAATCGTTTTCAGCGGTGGTGGCAAACGGTCAGGGCGATATGAAAGGCAAGCTGTTCCGCATCGCGCATATCGGCTACTACGATTTCATCGACACGGTTGGGATTCTGGCTGCACTCGAGCACGTGCTCGCGGCGGTAACCGACAAGTCGGTCGAGTATGGATCTGCAGTGCGGGCTGCGCAGGAGGTGTTTGCGCATTCGCGGAATCGCGAGTTGGCGGAAGTTGCGGGTGTAAAGAACTGAGTGTTCCCACCCTGTCGCAACAAGAGCGACAAGGATGCGGAACCTGCCCACCCTCTCGCATACAACGCGAGGAGGGTGGGGCAACCGCAATTCAGTCCTTGGCGACCAGAAGACCAGGAAAGCCCTAGTTGATGGTGAAACTCATTGGTGACGAAGTTTCGGCCGCGGTGCCGCCGCCATAAATACCGCCCGAGACGCCGGGATTGGTTACCGTCACTTGCACCGTGCCGGTGTTCATGACCGCGGTGGCGGGAATGGTGGCCGTGACTTTCGTCCCACCAGCAGAGCTGGTTGTCATGGCGGCACCGTTGAAGTTTACGACCGCATTGGAATTGAAATTCGTACCATCAACTTCAAGCGTAAAAGTCGAACTTCCCGCGGCGGTGCTGGGAGGAACCAGCTGCGCGATCGCGGGCACAGCGCCCGGCGCAGCAGGAGTGGTTGCGTGAGAAGAGTAGCCGCATCCGACGCCGGTTGCGGTCAACAGAAGAACCATAAACAGCTTCATATTTTTTCTCCACGAGGTGCTTTCGAACTTGAGGTAAGTTTAGGAAGTCAGGCGAGGCGAGGTGTCTGAGGGCTGTAACTTTCTTGTAAAGGAATCATTATGAAAATTGTGATAGCGGAAAAAATGTCTTCGTCAGCGATGAACCTGTTGCGCGAGCCGGGATGGACGGTGATAACGCCGGATCAACTCAATGGCAATTTGGCTAAAGAGGTCGAATCGGCGGATGCGCTGCTCGTGCGCTCAGCAGTACAGGTTGACGCGGCGCTGCTCGCAAATGCTTCGAAGTTGCGCGTGATCGGTCGCGCCGGAGTTGGCGTTGACAATATCGAGCTTGAGCCGGCGACGCGCAAAGGCATTGCAGTGATGAACACGCCGGGTGCGAACGCGGTGGCCGTGGCGGAGATCACGATTGGATTGATGGTGAGCATGGCGCGGTTCGTTCCTCGTGCCACTGAACTGATGCACGCGGGCAAGTGGGAAAAGAAATCACTGCAAGGGACCGAGCTGCGGGCTAAGACGCTGGGAATTGTGGGGCTGGGAAAGATTGGGTTAGAAGTCGCAAAGCGAGCGCGGGCGTTCGGGATGGAGATTGTGGCGCACGATCCCTTCGTCTCTGCGGCAATCGCGAAGGACAACGGAATTCGGTTGGCTTCACTCGATGAGGTCTATGCGGCGGCGGATTATCTGACGCTTCACGTTGGCCTGACTCCCCAGACGGAGAACATGATCAATGCTGAGTCGCTGAAGAAGATGAAAAAAGGCGTGCGGCTGGTCAACTGTGCGCGCGGCGAATTGGTGGATGAGGCTGCGCTGGTTGCGGCGCTGAAGGACGGCCACGTCGCGGCTGCAGCCCTGGACGTTTTTGCGCACGAACCTTTGAAGGATTCTCCGCTGCAGAAAATGGAGAACGTGATTCTTACACCGCACATCGCGGGATCGACGAACGAGGCGCAGGAGGCCGTGGGCCAGCAGATCGCCATGCAGGTGAAGGAATATCTGAAGCACGGAGTAATTCAGAACGCGGTCAATGTGCCATCGGTGTCGCACGATGAGTACGCGCAGATGAAGCCCTACATCGTGCTCGCGGAAAGATTGGGTGCGTTCCTGGCGCAAATCTGTGGCGGGGTCGAGGAAATTTCAATCGGGTACACGGGGCACATTGCGGAATGGAAAACGGATCTGATTCGCAATGCGACGATCAAGGGCATTCTCAACGTGGCTGTAGATGAGACCGCAAACCTGGTGAACGCTGCAAGCCTTGCGTCTTCGCGCGGGCTCGAGGTCCGTGAAGAACGTAAACCGAAAGCTTCCACGGGGGGAGTTGGCAGCGTATTGTCGGTTGAAATCAGAACTCAAAAAGAAACCCACATCGCAAAGGGGGCTGTGCTGCGCGAGAACACATTGCGCCTCTTGCACGTGGATGGCATTGATGCCGAAGCGCCACTGGAGCGCAATTTGATTTACATGCGCAATGACGACGTGCCCGGAGTGATCGGCAGGGTGGGAACGATTCTGGGCAAGCACGACATCAACATCGCGAATTTTTCTCTCGGGCGTCGGAGCGAAGAGCCTCAACCTAGCAAGCCACTCGAGGCAATCGCGGTGGTGCAGGTGGATGGCGACGTTCCGGAAAACGTGGTCAGCGAACTGCGCGGCATTCCAGCGGTGCAGCAGGCGAAGGCGATTCGGCTGGAGTAGAAAGAGCCCATCAGGCGTATCGATGGCTGCTGGCGCTCCAGAGTGACCCGCGCAAGATCCTCACTCGGCTGAACTGTGCCGAGTTCGGGATGACCCAAGTAGGACTAGAAAACGCCGGGCTTCGGAATGACGCCGGGCCACGGCCCGATGGAACTGCAGAACGGCAGTCAAGTGTGCACTTCTCCGTCGAACATCCAGCGCAAGTTAGTTATACTTGTGGGCGGATGGATGTTGAACAGGTCATCACCGATATCGAGCGCCTGGAGCGACTCTTTGCCGCGCCGGATACGAGACCGCTCACTGCGAACGACATCTCGGCTGCGAACCGGCGGCATGATGAGCGGCTGGCTCGCAGCCCATGGTTCCGGCTTTGGCAGCAGTATGGCGTCTGCTGCAGATCCGCATCCCCTACGCTTCAATTACCCGAGTAGTAGCTGGCGATTTATAGCCAGCTATCCAGCCTAATTACCTTCAAGCGGTACCTACCCTTTTGCGCGTTGATTCGCCAGTGTGGGTGGAGGATAATCTAAACAGCGCGGGTACTCTCCCGCTGCAGTATTTGTGTGAACCTGCCGAATTCCATCACGCTGATCCGCATTTGCATGATCCCGCTGCTGATCTGGGTACTTTCCACCAGCCACCTGAGCAGCGCGAATGGAGAAAAGGAAATTCTGGCGTCGGCGCTTTTTATCGCCGCCTCGATCACCGATGGAATTGACGGCTATATCGCGCGCCGGCGG
>DATIYR010000295.1:0-12387 GCA_035517535.1 Terriglobales bacterium | reverse complement strand
GACCGCCGCGTACCAACCGAGATGACTATTGCGGTCCGTACCACGCTCGACGAATCGCAGGTGGGCGTGGCGCTGCGGCGAATCGTTGCCGGACTGAACCACGAGGTTCCGGTCAGCGAAGTGCGGACGATGAGTGCAATCCTTTCCGAGGCCGCCTCGACGCCGGCTTCGACAACCTCGCTGTTTGTTACCTTCGCCGAACTCGCTTTGATCCTCGGCTTGGTCGGCATCTACGGCGTGCTCGCGTTTTTGGTTTCGAAACGCACTCGCGAGATCGGCGTGCGAATGGCGCTCGGCGCACAACGCAGAGATGTGTTGTGGCTGGTGCTGCGCGAAGGGACAAAATTCGCGATTATTGGAATCGGCCTGGGTTTGCTAAGCGCATTCATGGTGACGCGCTGGCTTTCGAGCCAGCTCTACGGGATCAGCTCGGTTGACCCCATAACCTACGGCAGCGTGGCTGTGCTGATGCTACTCATCACCATGCTCGCGTGCTACGTGCCCGCGCGCCGGGCGATGGAAGTTGATCCCTTAATTGCACTGCGGATGGAGTGAGTATGGATAAGGATGGGTTATGAACGGACTAATCCAGGATTTTCGTTACGCAGTGCGGCAGTTGCGCAAGAGCCCGGGATTCACGATGGTTGCAGTGCTGACGCTCGCGCTCGGCATCGGCGCGAACACGGGAAACGAATTCAGTCCGCACGATCCTGCAACCATGCTTGCAGCAGCTGGGGTGCTGATAATCGTCGCCATCGGCTCAAGTTTGAAACCTGCGTGGCGCGCAGCAAAGATAGATCCATCCGAAGCGTTGCGCGTGGAGTGAGAGACAAGGGGAACTATGATCCGACTCAAAAATCTGGAACGCAGTTATAAAACGGCAGCCGGGCAATTCTTCGTTCTGCGGCGGGTGAATCTCGAAATTCGAGAAGGCGAGTTCATCACCGTCATGGGGCCGTCGGGGGCAGGGAAGTCTTCATTATTAAATGTCCTGGCGCTACTCGACGACGGCTGGTCGGGCGAGTACTGGTTTCGCGATCAGGCGGTGCACGAAATGAAACGCAAACAACGTGCCGACGTTGCGAAAAAGAACGTTGGGATGGTCTTTCAAAGTTACCACCTGCTCGATGACCTCACGGTGCGCGAGAACATCGATCTTCCCCTCTCGTACAAAGACATTCCGGGTAAGCAAAGGCAGGGCATGGTGGCGGACACGCTGGACCGCTTTCAGATCGTGGCGAAGAAGGATTTATTTCCCAGCCAGCTCTCAGGCGGACAGCAGCAGCTGGTAGGCGTGGCACGCGCCGTCATTCACAAGCCCGCTCTGTTGCTCGCCGACGAGCCAACCGGAAACCTGCACTCTTCGCAGGCCAAGGAAATTATGCAACTCTTTAGCGAACTCAATCAGCAAGGCACGACGATCGTTCAGGTCACCCACTCCGAAACTAACGCCGCTTACGGCTCGCGCACGATTCAACTGAAAGACGGCTGGGTGGTCAGCGACACCGCCAATCCGCAGCTTCAGGCCTATGAGGCGGTGAAGCGATGAGGATCTTCGAGCCGCTTCAAAAACTGCTGGTTTGGATTCTGGTAGGTCTCACTGCGACCGCCTCAGCGCAGGTCGATGCGCCCGTTCCGCTCCAGATGCCAAAATCGCGCAACCCATTCGGTGCTTATGCTCCCACCTATGCTCCCGAGCCCTCGCTGGCGAATTCTCCCGGCCTTGCGCAACTGATCCGTGATGGCAAACTTTATTTATCGCTGAAGGATGCGATCCGCCTTGCGCTTGAGAACAATCTCGATATCGCAATCGCACGTTACAACTTACCGATCGCCGAGACCGACATCCTGCGCACAAAGGCTGGCGGCGTGTTTCGTGGCGTAAATACAGGCGTAGTGCAAGGAACCCCTGGCGGCGGAGTTGGTGGATTCGGCACCGGCGCTCCGGGCGCGGGCGCAGGCGGAACAACCGCGGGTGCAGGCGGAGCCGGCGCCGGCGCATCGGGTCTAGTGCAGTCGACACTGGGAGTGGGCGCGCCGGTGCAATCGTATGATCCCGCGATTTTCGGAAGCGTTGGCGAAGAGCACCAGACCACGCAACTCGCTAATCTGCAAATTTATGGCGTACCTCTGCTCCAGCTCAACACAGGATCTGCGAACTTCGGCTATACACAAGCCTTTCCGACCGGCACCAGCATTTCGTTTGAGTTCAACAATTATCGGGAGACCACGAACAGCCCCTTTTTCACCCTCTCTCCCAGCCTGGGATCCATGTATCGGTTCACTTTCCAACAGCAATTGCTCTCTGGATTCGGCTTCGGACCCAATCTGCGCTATCTGCACATCGCCAAGAACGACAAGAAAATCTCCGATATTGCCTTCAAAGATCAAGTCATCGCCACGGTCACGCAAGTTGAAAATATTTACTGGGACCTGGTGGACGCTTACGAACAGGCCCAAGTGAACGAGCAATCGTTGGCGTTTGCGCAGCAGTCGCTTGACAACGCGAAGAAGCAGCTCCAGCTTCAGAGTATTCCCGCGATGGATGTGATGCGCGCCGAGGCTGAGGTTTCGAGGCGTGATCAGGATTTGACCGTTGCGAAAACCAGCTTGCAGCTTCAAGAATTGCTGATGAAGAACGCGCTTACCCGGAGCCTCGACGATCCAGTGCTCGAATCTGTGGAAGTGGTGCCGACCGATCGTGCGCAAACCGTGCAGCCGCCGACGAATGAACCCGTTCAGGACCTGATTACAGAAGCATTACATGATCGCCCCGAACTTTTGGAATCCGATGTTGACCTGGTAAACCGCCAAATCAGCCGCAAAGCCGCGCGCAATGCGCTTTTACCATCACTTTCACTCGTGGGATTTTACGGCGGATCAGGATTGGCCGGGCCGTTGAATCCGGTCTATAACATTCCCGGAGTCACCAATAGTTCGACGGTACCGACGGACTTTTCCGGCGCGCTCGAAAACGCGTTCAACAATACCGCGCCTGATTACTATGTCGGATTTAATGTGAACATTCCGATTCGGAATCGCGTGGCCAAAGCTGACCAATACCGCTCCGAACTTGAATACCGGCAGGCCGAGTTGCGGCGAGAAGAATTGCGCAAGCAAATCCGCATCGAAGTCCGCAATGCTGAATATGCGCTCGAACAGACGGCCGCGCGCGTTGATGCGGCTCAAAAAGCCCGCGATTTGGCGGAGCGCACGTTCGAAATCACCCAGAAAGAACAGCAACTTGGATCGGGATCGACGTTTCAGACCCTCGCCGCACAACGCGATGTGGCGCTGGCTGAACTGGATCTGGTCACCGCAAAAACGGTTTACGAAAAAGCCAAAGTTGAGGTGGATCGCGCGACTGGCACGACTTTAGACCATAATGGAATCGACATTCAGCAAGCGATCAAGGGTACTATAAGCAGTCCCGCACCATAGAACATGCCCACTACGGCCAAGCCGCGCGAATCGAACTTTTCAACAGCCCTGGCAAAGTCTGCGCGTGCTCCCCGCATTCTGGCTGCCGACGATCAGCAGCACATTCTGGAAGCGATCCAGCTGTTGTTAAAGCCGGAAGGCTATCGCGTGGATATTGTTCGCTCGCCTGAACTCGCCCGGGAGGCCCTGACTAGCACCCACTACGATGCCGTGTTAATCGATCTCAATTACACGCGCGATACAACTTCTGGTCGCGAGGGCCTCGATCTGCTCTCCGAAATCGTCGCTCTCGACAGTACGCTGCCGGTCATTGTGATGACCGCATGGGGCAACGTGGAGCTTGCCGTCGAAGCGATGCGTCGCGGCGCACGAGACTTCATTCAGAAGCCGTGGGAAAACGAACGTTTGCTCTCGATTTTGCGCACGCAAGTGGAGCTTCATCGCGCCTTGCAGCAAGCCGAACGGCTGGCAGCTGAGAACCGGTTGCTCAACGCTGAGGGCCGGCCGGAGTTTATCGCGACTGCGCCTGCGATGATTCCGGTGCTCGAGACCATCACCCGGATTGCGCCCTCGGACGCGAACGTGTTGATCACCGGTGAGCACGGAACGGGAAAAGAAATCGTCGCGCGTACCATTCACGCGCTTTCGTTGCGAAACGCGCGTCCTCTCATTGCCGTTAACACCGGCGGGTTGGCGGAAGGAGTGTTTGAGAGCGAATTGTTCGGCCACGTGAAAGGCGCATTCACCGATGCTCGCGCCGACCGCATAGGCCGATTTGAACTCGCCGATGGCGGCACGATTTTTCTAGACGAGATTGGCAATGTCCCTTTCCGTCAACAAGCCAAGCTGCTGCGCGTCATCGAATCTGGAGAAGTCGAGCGCGTGGGTTCCTCACGAAGCAAAAAAATAGACGTTCGCGTCATGGCCGCGACGAACACCGATCTTCAGGCGGCGTGTGCTGCCGGGCAATTTCGCGAAGATCTTTTGTTCCGCCTGAACACAGTTGAAATCCACTTGCCGGCTTTGCGCGAACGCAGGGAGGACATTCCTGCGCTCGCCTTGCACTTTCTCACGCAATACACTTCCCGCTACCGCCGCCAGATCAAAGATCTCGATCCCGCCGCGCTGCAGATGCTTTTGCAATACCCATGGCCGGGCAATGTTCGTGAGCTGGATCACACGCTTGAACGCGCAGTCCTGATGTGCCGCGCGGATCAAATCCAACCTGCCGACCTCGGCCTTGCACAGCGTGCGCAGGCGCAGAATCTTGAGGAATTGAGTCTGGAAGCGGTTGAAAGTATTCTGATTCGCAAAGCGCTGCAGCGCTTTCAAGGCAATGTCAGTCAGGCCGCGGAAGCTCTCGGCCTGAGCCGCGGCGCCTTGTACCGGCGGATGGAAAAATATGGGCTCTAGCCCGAGTCTCAGTGGTTCAGCTTCGCGCAAACAACGCAAAAGACGGGCGCCGTTCGAACGCCGGGTGACTCGGTTTTCGATTCTGCTGGTTGCGCCCGGGCTTCTCGTTAGCGGCATCCTGATCTGGTTCCAACCGTGGTCCATCGAATCCAAGTTGATCCTGTTTGGCGCTGAATTGCTCGCCTGCTTTCTTATCGGCATTTCCTTGCACGATCATGTTGTTCATCCCCTGCAGACTTTGGCGAACGTGGTAGGCGCGTTGCGTGATCAGGATTATTCGTTTCGCGCACGATTAGCGATCCCGAATGACGCTCTCGGTGAACTTTCGCTCGAAGTCAACGCACTTGCCGACCTTCTGGCGCGACACCGCACCGGCGCAATTGAAGCAGCCGCATTGTTGCAGCGGGTGGTGGAAGAAGTCGACATTCCCATCTTCGCCTTTGATCCTTCCAGAAAATTACGCCTGGTCAACTCCGCTGGAGAAAAGCTTCTGCAGCAGCCTTCTTCACAATTGCTCGGCAAGACGGCGATCGAGCTTCAGTTACAAGACGCTCTCTTCTGTGAGAATGAGACTCTGGTTCAACTTGAAGTGGGCAACAATGTGCGTTGGTTCGTGCGCCGCAGTTCATTCCGGCAGCAAGGCATCCCACACACTCTCGTGGTGCTCTCAGATGTGAGCCGTGCTCTGCGCGAAGAAGAGCGGCGCGCCTGGCAGCGCCTGATCCGCGTCATGGGACATGAGCTAAACAATTCTCTGGCGCCTATTAAATCCATCGCCGGCAGTTTGAATGCGCGGCTCTCAGGAACCGAGCTCGGCAGCGAAGAGCGTCAGGACTTCGAACGCGGATTGAGCATCATCGAAAACCGGGCAGCCTCGCTGAACCGGTTTTTGCAGGCGTATCGCCAGCTGGCGCAAATGCCCCCGCCAGTTCTGCAGAAATGCTCAGTTTATGAATTGACCAAACGGGTTGCGGCGCTCGAAACGCGGGTTCCGGTCAAGGTGAACGCCGGCCCTGATGTCACGTTTATGGCGGACCCTGACCAACTTGAGCAAATGCTGATTAACTTGCTACGTAACGCCGCAGACTCAGTTGTTCAGAGTCAGAGCGAAGCTGGGAGTTCGAACGGGAAGTCGTCTCGTTCGGCGCCGAAAATTGAATTGACATGGGAAATCAGGGAGAAAAACGTCGTGCTCACGATCGAAGATAGCGGCTCCGGGCTGATGAACCCAGGCAATGTCTTTGTTCCGTTCTACACGACCAAAGCTTCGGGCAGTGGAATCGGGCTGGTGCTTTCACGTCAAATTGCGGAGGCCCATGGTGGTTCGTTGCAACTGTCGAATCGGCTGGCAGAACGTGGCTGCACGGTAACGGTCACTTTGCCGCTGGAGATAATCGACGCCCGCGGCAAATCACGGACTGTCTCTCGACAAAATCAGTAACTTGCGGGTAACGAAATCGCGTCACCTTTCTCCCGCGTCATTCTCAAAATGGCGCGTATATCCCGTCCAGTAGTCGAATGTTCCGAATGTGGTGTTGCCGAGCTTATCGTCTTCCTTCGAAGAAAAAAGCATTAAGTAGGTGAGTGCCTTCATCCTTCCAAAGGTCCGCTGGTCGGTGGTTGAAGGTATCCGGCTCCGCCAAGTTCCCGTGTTGATATAAAAGCGGTCACTCTCTTTGTCCGAGCCAATCAGGCAAACTTCTGGATTATGTGTGTGCCCGGCGACGACCAGCCGTACTTTTTTTTGCTGCACTAACTTTTCCCGTTGAGCAACGAGGTCCGGCCGCGCCATCTCCCCGCCGAGCATGAACCGCGAAATTTTCCGCGCTGCCTCTCGCGACGCGCGGTTCCGCCATCCGCCTAATTTGAGCAAACCTCTTGCCGCCTCAAGTTCCGCCGGCGCCCAGGGTTTTGCCTGTCGGCGAAGCCAATAGCGAAAAAATCCCTGGTCATGGATTTCATCCAGAATGTCCTCCACCACCGGTACCAGCCGCTCCCAGGCTTCTTCCGCCGAGTAATCCCCGGCGGAATCGTCGAGCAAGTAATCGAACAATGCCGATTGCGGCCGCACATCATCGAACTGCAGCAGCCGTTCATACAATTTCACCATTACCGGATCATTCAGTATTTGTTCATCGCCGTATTTCCGCCGCAAGAGGTACGGCAGGCGTACGGCGACATCGATCGTGATGTAATCGCCGAAGTTCGCCTCGGAATACCCGTGCTCGGGCACGTCCAACGGAATCGTTTTCGCTTTCTCGAGGTCCATTGCGAAATTGCTGTAATCGTATTCGTGACCGTGGCGAATCAGCACAGCCGGATCATTCGTCAAATAATAATGTGGAAATGTTGCGCTGCCGTTCAATCCCAGCAGCTCACGTACTCGTTTGCGAATTGCCGGCGTGGCATTGCTCACGCGATCGTGATTGCCGGGGAAGAAGTAAACTTCGACATTGTCGGCGGGAAAATCGCGCTCCGCTTCTCCCGAAGAGTCAAGTGACTGATAGCGCCCGCGTGAGAGCAATTGAAAAGCCTTAAGCGCTTCTGCAACCGGCGGCTCTTTTGCCGTTGCCTCAAGTATTCGCAGGATCTTCTGCTCCAATTCCTCGCGCACTTTCGAAAGCGGAACATATGGCCGGAGTTCGTCTTCAAACCAAAGCGTGGTGCGGTTGAAATCGAACAGGTCGCCGGCAATGACGAGTTGAAAATCTCGTATTTTTCGTCCCTCGGCTTGTTCGGCCATCTGCGCAATAAAATTCCTGTAGGCACGCGGATTCAGGTTGCGCCGGAAAATCACGTCGGGATGGCCGCCTCGTCCGGGAATTACATCCGAGGCTTCTTCTTCAAAGTGGAGATCGGAGATGACGACGATCATCGTCGGATTATGATGCAATATTCAGCAAGACGTAACTGCGGGAATCGGATCGCAGTAATGAAATATACGCCGCCGGAATTCGCCGCTTAGCAGCAACGGTATTTATCCGCCGCTCTGGCCCATCGATTTGCCATTTGCCGGCCATCCGATGCCGGGCATGTTCGAGCCGCGTCCCTGGCTGAGTTCTCCGCAAATTTGTTGAATTTTCCCTGCTTCTGAGCGGAGGAATTCCTCCGCCTGTTTCTTGAGATTATTGAGATTTTGTGGGCTGGTGTCGTCCATATCGTTCGACGCGATCGTAAGCTCCGGCTGTAGTCGAAAGTGGACGTGCTTTGCTGTGCTTCCGAAAATCGCGTTGAGTTCGTAATCGACCGCCTCCGAAACGCTGTCCATCATCACCGGAATGATCTGCCGTGCCCACCCAAGAAGTCCCCATCCTTTTGCTTGTTTGTAAGTGATTCTGTCGTAGCGGTCGCCCGTTCCAACCGATAGGACAAAAAAATCCGTCGCGTCGTTATACGCATTGCGCGCTTCGGCGTACGCTGCCATTGCAGGGTTGTTTACGAAAATTCCCCCGTCGACGAACGCACGTTCCTTATTGTCACGGGTTGCTTGAAATGGCGGAAAGAATGTCGGCGCGGCAGAAGTCGCCCGCGCTATTTTCTTGGCTTCCCAATCGTACGCGGGATTCCGCGCGATACGGTGGCTCTTGAAGAAATACGGAAGTTGCGTGGTCAGGTCGTAACTGGAGATGAGGAGCGGAGTCAGCGCAGTGCGGAAGCGGGTTTCTCCAAAAAATTGTTCAAGCGTTTGTTCCAGCGCATCGGGTGAGTACTTCGGCCCAAAAAGCGATTTTGCTGGCGTGAGCAAACTCTTCTTGAAAATTGCCGGGCCATTCTGAACGTACAGTCCAATTAAATCTGCCGGGCTATATGGCTGATTTCCATTCGCCGTGGTCCCGATCCCCAGCGCGATAATTCCACCAGTTGATGTTCCCGAGATCAGATCGAATATTTCATGAAGCGGCCGGCCAACACGTTGTTGTAGTGCAGCCAGAATTGAAGCCGGGATGATGCCGCGAATCCCACCGCCATCAATTGAAAGCACATTGATTCGCCCCATACGATTCTCCTTTACGGGCGATCAGAAACTGGGCCCGCAAGAGGATACTCCAAAACCGCCTGAACGCAAGGGAAATGCGGGTTTGTTACGGAAACGGAAATGCGTTGGCTGAAGCAGAGCGATTTATTCTGGCCTGTCAATCTGCGCCCGCTGCAAGCGATCTGAGTAATCCACATACACCGACTTCCATTCTGTATAAAAGTCGATTGCGCCGATTCCGCCTTCGCGGTGGCCGTTACCTGTGGCCTTAACACCACCGAATGGGAGATGGACTTCGGCGCCGATCGTCGGTGCATTGATATATGTGATCCCGGCGTACAGATCGCGCATGGCGGTGAAAGCTTTATTAACGTCCCGCGTGTAGATCGCCGACGACAAGCCGTATTCGATGTTGTTAGCGATGAGCACAGCGTCCTCGAAATTCTCGCACGGAATAATTGAGACCACCGGGCCGAATATTTCTTCCTGCGCGATGCGCATTTTCGGATCCACCTCGGAGAAGATGGTCGGTTCCATGAAAAATCCGTGCTTGAGATCGCCTTTATCCAAACGATTGCCGCCGCACTGTAGCTTCGCGCCTTCGGTTTTGCCTACGTCAACGTATTGCCGATCGCTTTGCAGTTGACGCTCGTTGACGGCTGGACCCATGTCAACCGTCTCATCGAGCCCGTTTCCGATCTTCAGTTTCCGCGCACGCTCGACCAGTCGATGGACGAAGTTGTGGTACACGCCTTTTTCGACGATTATTCGGCTGGTTGCGGTGCAACGCTGGCCGGTAGTGCCAAAGCCGCCCCAAAGCGCGCCTTCAATAGCGAGATCGAGATTCGCGTCGTCGAGCACGATCATGGGATTTTTTCCGCCCAGTTCGAGGGAGCAATGCTTGAAACTTTTCGCCGCCGTCGTTCCAATTGTGCGGCCAACGGCGCTCGATCCAGTAAACGAAACTGCGCGGACGTCCGGATGCTCGAGCATGGGCGCACCGGTCTCGGCGCCAAATCCTGTAACAATGTTTACTACGCCTTTGGGCACGCCGGCATCCATCAGCGCGCGAACGAGATTAAACGTGGAGAGCGGCGTGTCCTGTGCCGGCTTGATGACACAAGTATTCCCGCAGACCAATGCCGGAAGCAGCTTCCACGATGGAATCGCCATAGGGAAGTTCCACGGCGTGATCATGGCGCATACTCCAAGTGGGTGACGAACAGCCATGGCAAATTTGTTCGGCAACTCGGACGGGGTGGTCGGACCGAACATCCTGCGTCCCTCGCCAGCCATGTAGTAGGCGGTGTCGATGGCTTCCTGTACATCACCACGTGTCTCTTTCAGGACCTTACCCATTTCGCGGGTCATGTCCCGGGCGAAATCCTCCTTGCGCTCGGCCAGAAGTCCGGCAGCCAGATAGATCATCTCGGCGCGCCGGGGCGCCGGAACCAGTCGCCATTTCACGAAAGCCCGCTTGGCGGCATCGACCGCGGCATCCACATCGGCCTTGCTGGATCTCTGAAAAATTCCAACTACATCTCGGTTGTCGGCAGGATTGCGGTCTTCAAAAGTTTCGCCGGTCGAAGCTTCCACCCATTCGCCGTCGATGAAATTGCGGTAAACGTTGGGACGGGACGCATCGCCTTCAATGGTTGGGCGGGTCAGGGTATCAGTAGCCACGGAAGTCCTCCTCGCAACCTTTCATGCTACCGCCCGGCCAGAGGTGGGGCAAGCGAGGCAGATTGCAGGTGGCGGGTCAATTTGAATTTTTCCAAGGGGCGTGATCCTGAACGAAGCCGTTCTTCAGACGGCGCGAGGGATCTAGCGTGTGGCGCACATGAGTGCGCGCCAGATCCCTCACCGCTGGTGAAAACGCGGGCATCGGGATGACGCACTAACCAGAACTTCTTCTCAGCTTGTGTAGCCAAGCTGAAAAGGATTTCCTCCTTGCGCGGCTATCAAATACCAGCCAGTCGCGCCGATGTGTTTCGAAGGACCATACGTGTAACCGAACCCGGTATCCATCACGCTCGTGGATGCCACCAGCCCCTCGCCCAGCGGAATGGCGGCACCGTTGACGGTCTGGCCCGCGCCCAGTTGATTCTGTGCACTCTCGCAGGTGTTTACAAATTTCAACGCATTCTGCAAGTCCTGCAAGCGCTCACGCAGGTTTTCTCTGCTGGCAATCGTGCGCGCAACCAGTGCCGCGATGGTGTGCGCCGTTCCCTCCAACCACACCGCATTCGGATCATAAGTCGTCGTGTTCAGGCTGGCCGTGTCGAACACCATTCCGGTGAAGGATTCGCTGCCGCTTAAGCTGCTGTCGGGAGAGGCAGCGGTGTCGGTGGCCTGTAAATTTGCAATCGCCCAATCGACGGTCTGCTTGTACTGATTGTTGAGAAATGCAAGATACGACCACGTCTGGCAGTCCTCAGGCACCGGATAATAGTTAATCGAAATCTGGTCCCCCAGGGTGCCGGTAAAAAAGTATCCGCTGGTTGCGTTGTACATCGCGACCACAAACTCGAAGGCATGCGCAGCGAGGCTCTTCCATGACATGCCATTCGTCGAGCTGCCGTGATGCGTAAGCTCATCGAGAATGGTAAAGAACGCGTAGGTGTCGATGTTGTGCTCAGTCGATTTGCCATTGGTCGACGGCACAGATTGGTTGTATTGATTGATGTTGGTGCCGAACGAATATCCGCCTGGGCCCAGCGTGTTGTAAGTGTTCGTGACAATCCAGTTCGCAACATTCAGAGCGGCATTTAAATACGCTTTGCTACCCGTACGGCGATAAAGCTGGGCCAACGCCATTCCCGCCCATGCCTGGTCTCCAACGGCGCTGGTGTAGAAATAAAACGGGAAAGCGGCCGGCGTAACGTATGCACCGCTCGACGAAGCCTGATTCACGAAGTAAGCCTGCGCGAAGCGTCCATCATTGAACGGAAAATTATTTGCCTGGGCATAGATCAACCCTTGCCCCAGAACTTCCGCCCGCGCTAGTGAGTCCCGGCTTCCATGGAGCAAATAAGCATGGATCGAAACCGCATTGTCATAGGTGAACGCCGTCGATAGTAATCCCGATTGATCTGAGTAACTCTGAGTCAGTCGCACGGTACCGCCAGTGGCGTATGCATCCATCATCATGTTCTGGAATTGTATTGCCTTTTCAACCGATCCGAAGAATGAGCCCAGGCTCCCCGCGGGAACACTGCCGGCAATCTGGATCGCGTCTGCACGTTGAGTGAATGCAAGCGGAGCAACTCCTGCGGCCGCTGCCGCTCCAAGTCCAAACCTAAAGAATTTTCTGCGTGATAACGCGTGCATTTTCTCCTACCTCCTGGGGACGTATTTTCCTGCCGGAGGCAAGATACTCGCGGAATTTCAGGGCTGTCAAGAACGGCCTGAGCATGTGTCGGTAGCACATGATATGTCCGGTTGCGATAGCACTTGATATGTCCGCTTTGCGGGCGGTGAGGATAAGAGACCATGCCGAGCATGGAAGCTTATCCGAGGGCCGCGATGGAGCGGGCAATGAAAGTACAGGACGTGAT
>DATIYR010000294.1:0-4982 GCA_035517535.1 Terriglobales bacterium | reverse complement strand
ATTATCGCCCGCAGCTTTACCGATCCCGTGTGGTACTTCATCACCGATTGGTTTCCGATTTACCTCGTCGCCAAGGGTGTCGATCTTCGCAACGGATTTGTAGCAGTGTGGGTTCCGTTTCTTGCCGCCGACCTGGGAAATTTTTCCGGCGGCATCGCATCAGGATGGCTAATAAAAAGAGGCTGGCCACTGGGTCGCGCGCGAAAAGCAGTCGTAGTCGCCGGCGGAATCGGAGTCACATTGCTGATCCCGACCATTTTCACCAACAGTCTCTTTTTCATTACCTTGCTCTTCGCGCTCGCTACGTTCTCATACGCGGCGTTCAGCACAATCGCCAACGTGCTGCCTTCTGATCTTTACGAGAGCGGATCAGTTGCAACCGTCAGCGGCATGAGCGGAACCGGCGCGGGGATCGGCACCATCGTTGCATTCGAATTGATCGGCCACTATTCCGATCTCCGGGCTGGAATGGCCACGCACGTCTTCGATCCCATTGTTGTAGTTGCCGGGCTGATTCCATTTATAGGGATGATTCTCGTTCTCCTGCTGGTGAGAAATACCAAGGCGACGGAGCAGGGGTTGGTGCGCGCGATCTAAACTGACGCCGCATTTACTGCGCTTCAGCCGTTTCGCCGACTTGCGGCTTGAGCAGTGCGGCTGAATCTTTGTCCAGATACGCGGTCGTTTTCGGATGGGTGCGCAGGACCGATGCCGGCGCATACGGACTGATTTCTCCCTGAAAGCACTTTGCGACGGCATTCGCTTTGCGCGCATGGGGGACGATGCACAGAATTTGGGTGGCCTTGAGGATCTGTCGGACCGTCATAGAAATCGCCTTGCGCGGCACGTCTTCAAAGCTCCGGAACCAGCCTTCACCGAATTGCTGCCGCCGGCAGGCTTCATCGAGGTCAACAACAATGTACGCTTTTTCGGTATTGAAATCCGCCGGAGGATCGTTGAACGCCAGATGGCCATTTTCGCCGACGCCAACGAACGCTACATCGATTGGAGACTTCCGGATCTCCGCGCTCATCTCCGCAATAACTTTCTCGATATCACCTTGTCCATCGAGCAGGTGGTAACGGGTAAGGCCGACCTTGTCGATCAAACGTTCGCGTAGATACTTGCGAAAACTCGCCGGATGAGACGCAGGCATGCCGAGGTATTCGTCGAGATGAAACATTTCCACATTTGCCCAGTCGATATCAGGTGCTTTAGTCAATTCATCCAGAAATTCGAACTGCGAGGCGCCGGTAGCAGCGATGATTCGAGCCAAGCCCTGCTTCTGAATGGCGCTACGGATCGCGTTCGCGGCATCATTGGCCGCCGCCTTGGCCAACGACAATTTGTCCGGGAAGATCTCGATTTTCATCCGTTCCCTTCTGCTCTCTCCTATGCGCACCTGGCAAGTAAAAGATCCTATCTACGCTCAGCCGGAGATTGCGCTACCTTGTTCATCATCACGACCAGCGAAGCCGACCAGCGAAAGCCCTGCTTTTAGTCTATAAATTTGATAGTCCGGTTTGTTGACTATATTAACCTTTTCTAAGATACTGATTCCATGACAACTCCAACTTGCACACCCTGGTACGAAGAAGCTCCCATGCCGGCACTACTTCGGCACGCGCGATATACCTACGGACAGGCCATGCGCCGGGCACTGGCCGAAGCCGGATATGACGACCTCCCGAAAAACGGTCTCTACATAATAGGAGGCCTCGCGATGGAGGGTCCCGGAATTCCTTTGGGCCAGCTGATTGAAGATTTGCGAATCTCCAAACAGGCAGCCGGACAACTCGTCGACACGCTAGTCACACGCGGGTACCTGGAGCGAACCCTGGATTCGCAGGACCGCCGCAAGTTGAACATAACTCTCACTGAGCGTGGCCGTGCAGCCGCTGAAGCTCAGCTGGCGGCGCGAAAGAAAATTGATGCGGAATTGATCGCTTGCGTCGGCCAGGAAGATATGAACCGCACACGCCGTATGCTGGCAGTCTTGATCGATATAGGGCGCCAGACAGAAGTCCAAGATAGCGAGATTCATGCTGATGAATAGAGTGTCTTATGGAATGTCATTCCGAGAGGACCTGAATCAATGAGGAATCCGCTGCTCCCAAACGAAAAGCAGATTCCTCACTGCCAAAGCAGTTCGGAATGACAACCGTTGACATTTTTTTGTCGCGGCAAGCCAGGGTGGGGCTTGAAAGTAACGCAATATATCGAACGCTGCGAATGCTTCCGCTAGTTCAGCTTCCCTCTCACCACCATAATCGACGCCGCCGGAATCTCGTACATCGTTTGTGCTGAAACATTCTTCGTCGAGTGCGCCGCCGGCCCATCGGGATCGGCCCATCCTCTCGTGTTGGTGATGATTGGTTCCTGTGCTGAAAGAATTGAGTGGGCCATTAAGGCGGTGGTAGGGGTGTGCCATTTGTACTGCTCAGTGCCGAATGTCGTGATCGTCACCTGCCCCGTAAACGATTTCACCGTGTGCGACGAATCATCGCGGAAATTTACCCGGAACTGATGCGGCGTGAATTGGTCTCTATTCACAATCATCACTGACCAATCGCCATCCGGCCGGTCCAATGCATACGCGGTTAGGAGCGCGTGTCCTGCGCCATCGCCAATATCGCTTTTCGCTGAAAACACCTGATGCTCGCCATTGCCCGGTTTGATCCAGTCCAGATTGATCAACTGAGCAGCGAAATATTGCGACAGGTACTGCTCAAATTGATAATCCTTGTCGATCGTGAACATCCCGAAGGTTCCCGGCGAGTCGTCGCAGCCATGCTCCATCTGCAGCGGCAGATAGTGGAAGTAATAAAGTCCCTTGCCGCCGCGGTTCAGAAATGAGCCAACGTAATCCGCCAGCCAGAGTCCGGCGAAAATATCCTGATTGGTCTCGCTCGCCGCGGATGACAAGTTCGATTCCGTAATCATCAGGGGAACATTCTGCGGCACTCCATCTTCGCGCCACACCTGCATGATGTGGCTTACCAGTTCCGGCTCATCGTACAGGCTTCCCCACGGAATCCGGCATGGATCATAGGGATAGTGCTCGAAGGAAAAAAACGCCAGCTCATCCATCGCGTTATGCGATTTCAGATAATCGATGAAGCGCCCTGTCCACGAAGTTTTACCATTCTCATCCGGCCAGGTTTCGATGTCCTGATTTTCGCCGGTGAACGATGGCCCGCCCAGTTTCAGCCCCGGCCAGACTTTGTGGATCGCGCGCGCCGCCTGAATGTAAAGCTCGGCATAATCTTCCGGCATCGCGAACTGACCGTCGGCTTCTTCGCCCAGCTCGACATACCCGACGGCATAGCCGCGATTTTTCAGATAAGCAATCTCCGCCGCCGCATTCTCAGGCGTGTCGTAGAACATCGCCACCGGAATCACCGCCGGCAAGCCGCGCGTGACACCGCTCTGGAAAAACAAATCGAAGCCAACTTGCGCGTGCTTCGTGGATCCCAGATCCTTCGGTTCATGCCACGGATCAACCGACGAGCAATAGGTTGCCGTTTGTTCCTGATCTGCGGTGTGCCGCATGATGTCGTGAAAGGCCCCGTCCGGCGTGGATGTTCCGAGATAAATTTCGCGAATCGCATAGCCGGCGCAATTGCGCGGATCGCTCGAGCCATGCGTATCGCACGTATTCGACGATGCGGTCATCCATATCCGCACAAAGCGCACCGGCATGGGCGCGCTGCTCAATCGAAGTGTTTGCGTTCCGCCCTTCGCCTCTCGATACTCGCCAAAGGGAAATGTTTTCCACACTCCGCGCGTCGGATAATGCATCGGCTCATCCGCTGCGGTACCGGTCCAATACTGCACGAGGAAATCCGTCGCGTATGGATCCGTCCACGCGATGCGAATTGTGTCGATCAACTGATATTGCTGCAGGTCGAGTACTACCCACTGCGGATGCGCCGCGTCGCTCTCGCCCGTCCAACGCTTCGTCAGATAGGGATTGCTTTTCCAGTAGGTATCGAGATCGCCATCGGTGAGCCGCGAATAGCCGAAGTTCCCTGTGCCGTCATTGCGCGTGTCTCCGCGGTGCGGCAAGTCATATCCGTAGGAGTAGCGAATGTTCTCCTTTGGCTCTGTCGATCCGGTGAAATATCCTTTACCGCTCGGATCGCTCCACGTTCCGTTCGGGTTCCAGTGCCAGGCCTGCACGAACAACTCTGTGTTCTGCCGATACGTTACCGGGCCCCACCCTGCGGTAAAAACTTTGTCGAGCACCGAAGGGACGAAGTCGTGATCGATAGCTGCGACGGGGATGCGATCGATGCCGGCACCAAGCGTCTGGTCAGGAACGAAGCGGTTGGTCTCATGACCCTGCGTGACATCGACATCTACGTTCTGTGCAAACAACAGGTTTCCGCTGGCGAGAAGAATTGGGATTAATAACAGGCGAAATTTCATCTGGAGCCTCGCGAAGGAAATCAGTATTAAAACGTTTCAATCCTACGCACAGAGTTCTGCCGCCGCAACTATTTTGAAGTCAGGCGATTGAGAAGTAGCTCAGGTGAGAGGATACGCTGAAGACCGGTCTAATTACTTTTCCCTACTGCGCCCCTGAAATTGCTGTCAAGCCACGCATCAAGTTCCAACTGCATTTGCGGGTTTACGCAGGCCATGCTCAGGCCCGTTTTGCCGTGTTTGTCATCCCATACCACAGTTCCCAGCGCGCGCGTCTGCGACTGCGCTCCCGGCAGCACAAATGAGATATGCAGCTTCTCACCCGTTGCAAACGAGCCCGAGCCGTTGATTGCCATGCCATTGCTGCTGATATTTATGGTCTTGCACGAAATTTGCTCATCGTTCTCCCGAACCAGGTGTACGGTGATTTCCTGCGCGCAACGGAAGTAACGCCGGCGTTCGCGCGTCATCAGACCATAAGCAGCCTGAAGCACGCGGCGGGTCTCATCGGTCTTGAGTGGGCGTTCGAGGAAAAACGTGGCGCCTTGATCTTT
>DATIYR010000293.1:0-5008 GCA_035517535.1 Terriglobales bacterium | reverse complement strand
AAACCTACAACGCTCGACGCGGAAGAGTTCCGCGAGATGGCCGACCACACGACCGTCGGACACCAGATCGTGGTAGGCGTTCAGTTCCCCTGGGCGTGCGTTCCCGAAGTTGTGCGCTGGCATCATGAGCGCGCTGATGGGTCGGGCTATCCTGACGGACTGCAAAATGAAGAAGTTCCGATCGAGGCTAGGATCGTTGGACTCGCCGACACCTTCGATGCTATGACCAGCCCTCGTCCCTATCGTGAACGCATCTCGTTAGGGACGACGCTGAATGACATCCTCAGAAATACACCGCAGAAATTCGATCCAACCGCAGTGCAGGCCTTGCTTGTGCAATTGCGTCGCGATGCGGTCGGCAGCAATCGAGCGCCGTTCCTCGAAAGCTCCGCCGGCCACCTGGCGCCCACCGATATCGATCACCTTGCCGCAAATCTCCAGCATAAGATTTCAAACGGCCGGCTGTACCTGACTTAGTGATCTCGGCCCCGAGAAACCCTCCATACATTGTGTCATTCCGACAAGCGAGCATTTGCGAGCGACGAGGAATCTCCTTCTCGTCGGGAAAAGCAGATTCCTCACCGGCTAAAGCCAGTTCGGAATGACATGTCAAGAATTGAAACGGTTGTATGACTTATCCACCCTGCGCCATTGCTCAATATTTAACCCCACTCAGTTGAGAGTGTGAGACTTGGAACGTCCATACTGACAATGCTTTGCAGGCTCATCAACCCGGCTTAAAAGGGCACCTTCGTAACCAGCAACTTTCTTTCCCGTGTGGGTTAATAATGTGAGCAGCGAAAGCATCCGATGGCGTTGGCTCGTCGAAACCTCGCGCTGGTCGTCGTGCTTGGAGTTGCGTGTCTTCCCGCTGCCATCGCGCACAAAAAGCCCAGCGTTTCTCCTTCGAATGAACGCGCGCGGGCCATTCAGACCTTAAATCGTCTGACATTCGGCCCGCGTCCCGGGGATGTGGACCGCGTGCTTGCAATCGGCGTTGATAAATGGATCGATCAGCAACTCCATCCCGATTCGATCCACGACCACGCCGTTGAGACGCGGTTAGCACAGTATCGAACTCTAAAAATGAGCTCCCAAGAACTGGCCAAAAACTTTCCGCCGCCGGCAGTCATCCGCCAAGTGGCCGATGGCAAACAACAAATTCCGCGTAATCAGGAGACGCGCGCCATCTACGAGACGCAATTAGTTCGTTACCGCGAGAAGCAGGAGAACAAGAGCGCCGGGGCAAATCAGCCCGAGATGCAACCCTCGAGCGAGATGGCGGCAAAATTACCCGACATGCTTAGGCTGGCGCCAGATTTGCGCATGCAAACTTTGTTAAACATGGCCCCGGAAGACCGCAGCGGTCTTCTGGCCACAATAAAAGGCAATACACGGGAGGAATTCCTCGCCGGCATGTCGCCAGAGCAGCGCGAAAACGTACTCGCCATGTACAACCCGCAGCAGGTGGTTGCGGAGGAACTGATGCAGGCGAAAATCATTCGCGCAACCTACAGCGAGCGTCAGCTTGAAGAAGTAATGACGGACTTCTGGATGAATCACTTCAATGTCTTCATCGGGAAGGGTGCTGACCATTATGAGTTGACCAGTTACGAGCGCGATGTGATTCGCTCGCGGGCTCTGGGTAAATTCGAAGATCTATTGGTCGCAACTGCGCAGAGCCCTGCGATGCTGTTTTACCTTGATAACTGGCTCAGCGTTGGGCCAGATTCTGATTTTGCGCAGGGAATTCGCCGTGATCGGCGCGGACGTTTGCGTTTTCCGCCGCAACGCGCAAAGCGCCAACAGAGCGGCTTGAACGAAAATTACGGCCGCGAGCTAATGGAACTGCATACGCTCGGCGTGAATGGCGGATACACGCAAAAGGATGTGACCGAGGTGGCGAAAGTGTTCACAGGTTGGACGCTGAAAGAACCGCGTCAAGGTGGAGGGTTCTTCTTTGACGAGCGCAAGCACGAACCGGGAACAAAAATCGTACTCGGACACAAGATCAAAGAAAACGGAGAGGACGAGGGACGCGAAGTTCTGCGTATTCTGGCGCGTAATCCCGCGACCGCGAAATTCGTTTGCAATAAGCTGGCGATGCGATTCGTCGCTGATAATCCTCCGCCTGCGCTTGTCGACCGCATGGCAAAAGCTTTTCTGAAAAAAAATGGAGACATTCGCGAAGTGCTCAGGACAATGTTGGCATCGCCGGAATTTTGGTCACAGGATGCCTACAGAGCGAAGGTCAAGACGCCGCTGGAATTCGTAGTCTCATCCTTGCGTGCCACCGACGCACAAGTAGATGACGCATTGCCCCTCGTTCGCCAGCTGCAAGCGCTGGGCATGCCGCTCTACGGAGCTCAGCCGCCAACCGGTTATTCCATGAAAGCTGAGGCGTGGGTTAGCTCCGCGGGGTTACTCGGGCGAATGAACTTTGCGGTGCGTGTCGCCTCTGGAAGGGTGAGAGGCGTGCAGATCGAGCCTCCGAGCGAGAACGCGGCGCCGGACTTTTCCGATCCTGATCGAATTTTGACGTCATTAGAAAGTTCACTGCTCGAGGGAGATGTTTCGAAGCAAACGCATGAAACTATCGCAGCACAACTGAATGATCCGCAAATCAGCCAGCGCCGGCTTGACGATCCAGTGCGCTCGCCGGATGTCGCAATGATTGAAGGTTTGTTGTTGGGTTCGCCGGAGTTTCAGAGGAGATAGTTATTATGATCACCCGTCGAATTTTTCTTCGCAATAGCGCGTTGACGGTCGTTGGCACGGGGACGATTCCGGCATTTCTCCGTCGCGCCGCAATGGGCGCTGTTGAACCGGGAACTCCGACGAAGCGCCTTGTGGTCATTTTTCAGCGCGGCGCAGCGGATGGTCTGAACATCGTAGTTCCTCACGGCGAGCCGGCGTACTACACGATGCGTCCCTCGATCAATATTCCAAAATCTTCCGTGCTGGATCTTGACGGCTTTTTCGGATTGCACCCTGCAATGTCTGCGCTGCAGCCGATCTGGAACGACAAACATCTCGCTATCGTCCACGCGGCCGGATCGCCCGATCCCACGCGTTCGCACTTCGACGCCCAGGACTTTATGGAGTCGGGCACTCCCGGAGTCAAATCAACCGAAGATGGCTGGCTCAATCGAACCCTGCATTCACTTTCCGCTCCGGAAGCGAGTTTTCGCGCGGTAGCAATGGGGCCGACCCTTCCGCGAATTCTCTCCGGTCCAGAGCCTGCACTGGCTATTAACAATCTGAGTGATTTCGGCGTGGGCGGACCAAAAGCCGCTCCGGTGCAGAACACGTTCGAAGCCATGTACGCCGGATCAGTTGACGCTGTGCTTCACGGCAGCGCGCAAGAAACCTTTGAAGCCGTGAAGATGTTGAGATCTGCAAATCCGGCGCAGTACACACCTTCAGCGGGCGCAAACTATCCGCGCGGCCGGTTCGGAGACAGCCTGAAGCAATTGGCACAATTGATCAAAGCCAATCTTGGCGTGCAGGTCGCGTTCGCCGACATCGGCGGCTGGGACCACCACGTAAACGAAGGCAACACCGAAGGCCAGCTTGCGAATGTTCTCCGTGACTTCTCGCAGTCGCTTGCCGCCTTTTGGATCGATCTTGGTGACCTCCGAGACGACACTGTTGTTGTGACCATGTCGGAGTTCGGCCGTACCGCACGCGAAAACGGCAATCGCGGCACTGATCACGGTCACGCGAATGTTATGTTTGTCATGGGTGGACCGGTGCGCGGCGGCAGAGTCTATGGAAACTGGCCCGGCCTTGATGCCTCGCAATTACACGAAGGGCGCGATCTCACGTTGACCACTGATTTCCGCGCTGTTGTCGGCGAATCGGTTTACCGTCATTTAGGCAATCGCGATTTGAATGCAGTCTTTCCGGGATTCGAGAATCGGCCTGCCAGCTTCCTGAATCTGCTCGGATAAGGTTTGCCATAGGTTCACGGTTGCAAATCATCGCTAATCCCAGCGACAATTTGCTGGTGTCCTCGTCCGCAAGTTCAATGGAATCTCCATCCAGGCAGGCACGATTAAAGCTGTCGCAAATTCTGGCCGCGCCGAACCAACTCACATTGGCGCGAATGGCCTTCATACCATTTGTAGTCATAAAGCTCGTTGAAGGACATTATCGCGGCGCGCTGATTCTTTTCCTTTGCGCCGGCCTCAGCGACGGATTCGACGGCCTGCTCGCCCGCCGGCTGCACCAGCAAACTCTGCTCGGGCAGTATCTCGATCCGATCGCCGACAAAATGCTGCTCAGCACCACATTTCTCGTTCTCTCCATCGTGCACAAGATTCCCTGGCGATTCACAGTTGTAGTTTTCAGCCGCGACATTTGCATTCTCATCGTCAGCGGTGTGCTTTACACCATTGCGGGACTACGTGACTTTCGCCCCAGTATTTTTGGCAAGGCGAACACGCTTGCGCAAGTTGCAGCCGTAGTCTTTGTGATGTTCCTGCAAATCGATCACGCCAGGTGGGTCGCAATGGCACGAATCAGTTTTCTGCAGGCGACATTTTTTCTGACAATTATCTCTGCGCTTCATTATTTGTATCTCGTGGCCCAGCGGCTGCACGCGTTGGATCACGAAGTCAGCGGAGTGGATTAACAAGACGCTGGGCGCGTCAATTCGGCAGTCCCACGCGCGCAACCAGTTGCTCGAATCGCGGATCATTTCGCACAGGTTCGAACCTGCGCCCTCGCACTTTGATGTAGGTAAGCTCCGGATCGCGCTCGTCACAGGCTTTATTCAGCCAGGCAAAAGCTTCATCTTTGTCACCCAGTGCTCCGTAAAGAATGCCAATCGAGCCTGAAGGAGCGAGCCCTTGTTCGTTCAGTCGCTTGAGCCTCTCCAAAACTTTTTCAGCATCGGGTTGCCGATCAGACACGGCGTCGGCGAAACCGAGGTCTAACATCAAATCAACATTGTCTGCACCCGAGAGCCGCAGTGCATTCTGAAATTCTTGAATGGCATCTTCCC
>DATIYR010000292.1:0-3675 GCA_035517535.1 Terriglobales bacterium | reverse complement strand
GAAGTGGGCGCGGGTCGCGCAGATTTAACTGCTCCCACCACGCTTGGCGTCATGCGCGGCCTGCAGACATTTCTGCAGCTGGTTGAAGTCACGCCACAGGGCTTCGCCGTTCCGCAAGTCATAATTCAAGACAAGCCGCGCTTTCCCTGGCGCGGGCTGATGATCGACTGCGGCCGCCACTTCATGCCCGTGGATGTGATCAAGCGTAACCTCGACGGCATGGCGGCTGTGAAAATGAACGTCTTTCACTGGCACCTTTCTGAAAACCAGGGATTCCGCGTCGAGAGCAAGAAATTCCCCAAGCTGCAGGAGATGGGGTCGGATGGCCTGTATTACACGCAGGACCAAGTCCGCGACGTGATCGCGTACGCACGCGATCGCGGTATTCGCGTCGTGCCTGAATTCGATATGCCAGGCCACAGTACATCGTGGTTTGTGGGCTATCCCGACCTCGCCAGCGCGCCGGGGCCTTATTCAATCGAACGAAAATGGGGCGTGTTTGATCCTGCGATGGATCCGACGCGCGAGAGCACGTACAAATTTCTCGATGAATTCATCGGCGAAATGGCAAATCTGTTCCCAGACAAGTTCTTCCACATCGGCGGTGACGAGGTCAATGGCAAACAGTGGGATGCGAATCCGAAAATTCAGGCGTTCATGCATGCCCATGGATTGAAGAACAACGCCGACTTGCAGGCATACTTCAACACGCGCGTGCAGAAGATCGTGGCCAAGCACGGAAAAATCATGGAAGGCTGGGACGAGATTCTTCGTCCCGATCTGCCGAAGAGCATCGTCATTCAGTCATGGCGCGGTCAGCAGTCACTGGCGGATGCCGCGCGGCAAGGCTATCGCGGCCTGCTTTCCTCGGGATACTACCTCGACCTGATGCAGCCTGCCGGGCAGCATTATGAGGTTGATCCTTTCGCCGATGGCGCGGCGAATTTAACCGACGAAGAAAAACAGAGAATTCTGGGCGGCGAAGCCTGCGAATGGGCGGAATATGTGTCGCCCGAAAATATTGATTCGCGAATCTGGCCGCGAACCGCTGCTATCGCCGAGCGTTTATGGTCGCCGCAAAACATTACGGACGTAAATTCGATGTACACGCGTCTGGCGTACATCAGCAAATGGCTCGACGCATATGGGCTGACGCACAACACGAATTACGCGGTCATGCTCGAGCGGATGACAAACGGCGCTAACATTTCCTCCTTGCGAACTCTCACCGATGTGGTTGAGCCGGTGAAGGGATATGCGCGCGAGGGCCTGGCGTCCACAGAACCGACTTCGTTGACTCCGCTTAACCGAGTGGTCGATGCAGCCAGACCCGAAAGCATCAAAGCACGTGAATTTGGCGAACTGGTCGATCAATTGATCTCTGGGCAAATAAAACCGGGGCTGGAAGCGCAGATTCGCTCAACTCTAATGAATTGGCGAGACAACAATGTGCAACTCCGGCCTTTAGGCCAGCGATCAGTTCTGGTGCAAGAAGTGCTCCCGCTGTCGCAGAATCTTTCCGCGCTGGCAGCGGCGGGATTAGAAGCGCTCGATTACCTCGACCGCGGAGAGAAAGCACCCCGCGAATGGGAAACTCAACAACTCCAACTTGCGCAGCAGGCGATTCAACCGAAAGCGCAACTGTTGCTCATGGTCGCAGCTCCCGTGCAGAAGCTGATACAGGCGAGCGCGGGAGACAAACCGACCGATCTGCCGCTTCCTAAGAACGCGTCGGACTAACTGGGCCGACGGGCGATAAGGCCTGCGACGCCACAATTTCAGTTTTTCGTGCGGATCTTAATTGGAGTTCTGGCGTGGTGGATTGTCTAAGTTATTCGTCACCAGGAACTCGACTGTTTCCCATTTCCGGACCAGATTGTGCTGTCATCCCGAACTCGAGCTCCGCAGGAGATCGAGAGAGGGACGTGACGAGGAGTTTGAGACAGCGCAAGCGCATGCAGGATCAGCAACGGCGCTGGCATTGAGGGGATGTTCTTACGACTGCATTTGTGGCGCACGCGAACGTAAGGTCCCTCTCTCGCCTCCTTCGTCGGCGAGTTCGGATGACATCATGTCGTTGGCGCGCATTCAGCGGGTTCGGGACGACATCAGGTTTTAATATTGGTTACGCCGCGGTCTCCCGGAACAGCCGTGCGATGCGATTCCCTTTGCTCGGCTGACCAACCGGAACGCTTGCCGGCCAGGGTTCCTCGACTCCCATCAGTGCCACCGCTCCACCCGCCAGCGCCAGGTTCTTCGCGAAGTTCACTTCATCGTGCATTCGCTGCTGCGGATCTTCCTGCGACCAAAAGTTGTGCATGATGGGTGAAACTCCCGCAAGAAAACCGGCGATCGCAAGCGCACCGATTTTTGGTTTGATCCCAAGCAGGATGCTCGTGCCACCCGCGATCAGCGCTGCCCCGGTAGCTTTAACCGCAAGATCCGGCTGCGGAACATTCTTCGAGCCCGCGTACTGCGACAACTCGTGAGTTTTCTTGAAGTGATTGATCCCGGCAAAAAGAAAGTAGCCACCAAACATTAGGCGGCCAATGAGAAATGGAACTCGCATGGTGGTTCCTCCAAAGCCGTTTCGATTCTCATGCGGAACTCGACGTTGCCCACTAACAACGAACGGCCCCACAATCAACGATGCTTCTTCAACTCCTGATAAACTTTTCTTTGCTCCAGCCTTGCTCCATCCGCACCGAACAACTCTGCCGCCATTACCACATGGGCAGCGCGACCATTCGCGCGGTGGATGGAATTAATCTCGAAGTGTCCGCCGGCGGCTTCGTTGCGCTGCTCGGCGCCTCGGGCTCAGGGAAATCATCTCTGCTGAATTTGATCGCCGGGCTCGATTCAGCGAGCTCCGGCAGCGTCATCGTGAATGGGCAGAATCTGGCCGGGCTTTCGCGCGAGGGGCTTGCAAAATATCGCCGCTACACCGTGGGCATGGTTTTTCAATCGTTCAATCTGATTCCCAGCATGACCGTGCTCGAAAACGTCGAACTTCCGCTGCGCTTCGCCGAAGTCGAGCGAGCGAAACGCGGCGAGCTGGCTCGAAGTGCGTTGCAGAAGGTGGGACTGACCGGCCGACTTGAACACCGGCCAATCGAGCTTTCTGGTGGTGAGCAGCAAAGAGTGGCAATCGCCCGGGCATTGATCAACGACCCAAAGATTTTGCTGGCCGATGAGCCCACCGGCAATCTCGATAGCCGTACCGGAACCGAAGTGATGGACCTCATCCGCAGCCTGAATGAAACGCTGCGAATGACTGTTGTTCTGGTCACCCACGAACGTGATCTCGCGGAGAAGTACGCCGACCGGCTGATCTTTATGGCTGACGGGCAGGTTATAGGCGATCAGGCAAATTCGGCCAGAGCCGTGGCAGGAGCGAAATCATGAAGCTCTATGACTCCGTTGAACTCGCTGCCCGCAATCTGCGCGAATCGGTGCTGCGCAATTCGCTCACTACGCTTGGCATTTCCGTCGGCGTTGCTTCGCTGGTTGCTATGCTTTCGCTGGGAATTGGCTTGCAACAGCTAGCTTCACGTCGCCTTCAACACTCAGGATTATTCGATTCGATCGTGGTCACCTCCCGTCGCGATTTGCGTTTCAACCGCGAACAGGAAGATAGCGGTCCAGCGCCGGCGGAGAGTCCCGATCTGAATGAAA
>DATIYR010000291.1:0-6070 GCA_035517535.1 Terriglobales bacterium | reverse complement strand
AGCTTCTTTTCGAGTTCGAACAACTGGTCGGTTAAGGAAGACATTTTGGGCCGAGGTGAAAAAGAGATATCGTGCTGCAATCGGTACGACCAAAACATAGCACTTTTCTCCGCTGGCTTGAAGAAACGAAGGTATGCGAATTGGCGCCCTGAGATTCGAGCTGTCCGGGATGCTCCTGGTGTAACTTCCTGCGCTCTGTGGTTAAATTCTTAGAAATGAAATCCAAAGTCTCTCTTGGGTTGGCGGGCATTCTTGTCGCCGCACTCGCCCTGATCGCCGCATCTCCTGAAAAAAAGCCCAGCGTCACAGACGCTGCCCGTCTCAACAATCTCGGTTGCGCCTACATGAACCAGCAGTTGTTCGAAAAAGCGCTCAAGTATTTTGAAGATGCGGCCGCGGCTGATCCGAGCATGACTGTCGCGAAGGTGAACCAGGGGATCGCGCTGCTGAGCCTCGCACGTATCGAACAGGCGAAAACTGTACTTGATGAAGCTGCAAAAGCCGGTTCAGCCGATGTTCGTGCAGGCGAGGTTCATAAAAATGACCCGCACGTCTGGTACGCGCTCGGCATGCTTGAGAAAAACAGCAGCGACCCGCAAGCGGCGGTTGATGATTTCAAGCACGTCATCGACATCGACGACACCGACGCTGATAGCTGGTATTTTCTCGGCACCGTTTACGCTCAGCTCAAGCAGTTTCCGCAGGCGATCGACGCCTTCGACCACGCGCTGAAGCTGAATCCGCTGCACGCCTCGGCGCAGTTCGGACTCTCGCGCGCCTACCAGCAGTCTGGCAACACGCCGGCCGCTCGCGAGCACCTAGCGCGCTTTCAGTACGTCACTCAACATCATCTCGGCACCGCGATGAGCCTGGCTTATGGCGATCAGGGAAAATATTCGCTGGCGGAAGAATCGCCCGCCGTGGCGCAAAAAGTCCCGCCGCAGATCCCGGTGAAGTTTGTGGATGTGACGAAAGAGGCAGGCATCGCGACGGGAGCTCGGCCCGCAGATTCGGCCAAGCCGGGTTTTTGGCCGGGATCGGGTGCGTGCTTTCTTGATTATGACAATGACGGCAAGGTCGATCTGTTCCTGGCCGACAACGGTGCCCAAGGAGGAATGTCTCTCTACCACAACCTCGGGAATGGACGGTTTGAGGACGTGACAGCAAAGGCCGGCCTGGATCCAAAACAACACGCGGTCAGCTGCACAGCGGGAGACTATGATAACGATGGGTTTGCGGATCTCGCCGCCACTCCGGACAATGGCTTTGTGCTGTTGCATAACGAGAAGGATGGGTCATTCAAAAATGTGGCTCCATCGGCCGGAATTAAGGGCATTGGCACGGACCAACTCCTTGGTATTGAGGGCATGACATTCATTGACTACGACCATGACGGAGATCTGGATCTTTATGGAGCAAGCGGAATCCTTCAGACCATCGGCAATGGGTCGGCCAGCGCAAGCTCCATGTGGCGCAACAACGGTAACGGTACGTTCACGCACGTCGACATCGGCGTCTCGATTCCTTTCTCGGCGGAGAATGCAATCGGCACCGACTACAATAACGACAGGGCTGTCGACTTGGCTGTTGCCGACTGGGCAGGTGGAACAATTTTTCAAAATCCTCGTGAGGGGAATTTTCCTGCAATTCACCCGTTTTCCCCAGAGCCCATTTCTGAAAATATCCCGACAGTTGGCATAGCTGCTCTGGATTTCGATCACGACGGCTGGATGGACATCGCACTGACTCGGCTCCAAGAGCCAGCCGTCACGCTTTGGCGCAACAACCACGGCAAATCTTTCGAGCAGGTAAAGCTTCCGGAAACCAACTGGGTCCGCGCCTACGGCATTGCCGCCTTCGATTACGACAATGATGGCTGGGTGGACCTCGCCGCGGTCGGAGAAACGAACGAGGGCAATGGCGAGATCAAGCTGTTCCGCAACCTAGGGCCAGACGGATGGAAGGACGTCACTGCCGACGTGGGCCTCGACAAAATTCAGCTCAAAGAGCCGCGCGCGATTATCACTGGAGACTATGACAACGACGGCGCAACCGACCTGCTCATCACGCAGAACCACGGCCCGGCGGTCCTGCTCAAGAACGAAGGCGGCAACAAGAACAACTGGCTGCGGCTCGCGCTCAAGGGACTGAACGACAACAAGAGCGCTATCGGGACCAAGGTCGAAGTTTTCTCGGACGGCATTCGCCAAAAATACGAAATCTATGGATCGAACGGATACCTCGGCCAAAACTCGCCATATTTAACGGTAGGGCTCGGAGAGGCGAAACAGGCGGATGTCGTGCGCATGCTCTGGCCCACGGGCGTTCTGCAAGATGAAGTCGAAATTCCCGCGAATCAGCAGAAGAACATTTTAGAAATTGATCGCCGTGGCAGCTCCTGCCCGACGCTTTTTGTGTGGGACGGCAAACATTACGAGCTCGTTTCGGACATGCTCGGCGCCGGGGTGGTCGGTCACTGGGTTGGGCCGAATGAGCGCAACATTCCTCGTCCTACGGAATGGGTGAAGATTGATCCGAATGCGATCAAAGAAAAACCCGAGGGTGCCCCATCCTTGTCTCTCCGTTCTTTGGAGAGACAGGGTGGGGAAGCTGACGTTCCTTCCCGTGAAAATCAAAATCCCCGCCCTGTCTCGACAAAAAACGTCGAGACAAGGACGGGGCACCCGGTCTTCAGCTTCTTCCTCATGGAGCCCATGGAAGAGGTCGTCTACCTTGATGCGGTGAAGCTCGTGGCAGTCGATCATCCGTCGAATGAAGACGTGTTCCCCAACGAATACTTCGCCAGCAATCCGCCGTATCCCGAATTCAAGGTGGTCACGAGCGATAAACGTGATGCGCGGCCGCCGGCCGGAGCCTGGGACGACAAAGGTAATAGTCTTCTGCCCGACCTGCTCGCGCACAAATACGTCGGCAATCTTGACGTGCTTCCGTTCAAAGGTTTTACCAAGCCGCACAGTCTCACGCTTGATTTAGGCGAGCCATATCGCGGAGGCCCGCTGCGCATGCTCATGCACGGAGAGATCGAATACTTCATGGCAACTTCGATGTATGCCGCATGGCAGGCGGGAATTGATCCCATCGCGCCGTATGTTGAAGCTCAGGGCAAAGATGGCAAGTGGATCCGCGTCCTCGACGATATGGGCTTTCCCGCCGGCCTCCCGAAAACGATTACCGTCGATCTCACAGACAAGCTTCCGGTCGGCGTGGAGCGCATTCGCATTACCACCAACCTGCAAATCTACTGGGACAACATTCTGATCGACCATAGCCAGCAGACTGACAATTACAAACTGAGTCCGGTTCCACTTACCAGCGCAACTCTTAAATTCCACGGCTATCCGCGGCAGATCGAAGACCAGCCGCCGGGCAATGTGAAATATGTTTTCGAGGACGTGAGCCGCACCGGCCCGTATGCTCGCCAGGCAGGCGAATACACGCGCTACGGCGACGTTTTACCGTTGCTTAAAAGCTTCGATGACAAGCTGGTCGTTTTCGGCTCGGGCGAAGGTGTCGCGCTTGAATTTGATCCGGCGAAATTGCCGCCGATTCAAAAGGGCTGGACGCGTGATTATTTCTTCATGGCGAACGGCTACGAAAAAGATATGGATTTTTATGCTTACGACGGCAACACCGTGGGACCGCTGCCCTTCAAGCGCATGGGAACCTATCCGTATCCGGGCAAGTCGTTCCCGAATGACGATGACCACATGAAGTACATGCTCGAATACAACACGCGATTCGTTTCCGGACACGAACCGCAGGGCTACAGTTACGATTTCCAGACTGAATCGCCGAAGAGGAGATAGCGCAGGGCCCACACCATGCTTTCTGGCGGCTGATGGCTTGATGAATCGTTTTAATCATTGACTTTTTTTACTCTGCCCCGTTCAATACGCCAAGATGGAAACCGTCGCGACCGCCTCCGCACCTCCACGTCTAAAACGCGTCCTCAGCCTTTGGGACCTGATCTTTTACGGCATCGTGCTGATTCAGCCGATCGCCCCGGTTCCGCTTTACGGAGTCGCGCAAAAACTTTCTGACGGTCACTTCGTCACCATCATTTTAATTGCGCTGTTCGCCATGCTTATCACGGCGGTCAGCTATGGCCGCATGGGTGCGCTGTATCCCTCCGCAGGATCTGCCTACACATACGTCGGCAAAGGGCTGAATCCGCACCTGGGTTTCCTCGCCGGATGGGCGATGATCCTCGACTACATCCTCCAGCCGCTGATCAACACGGTTTGGATTTCAACCGCATTGCATGAGCGTTATGTTCATCAGGTTCCCTACGTGGTGTGGGCGCTCGTTATTGCGGGCGTGATGACTGTGCTGAACCTGATCGGTGTGAAGGCTTCGGCAAACGCAAATAAAGTATTGCTGGCGGTCATGACCGTCGTGGTGGCTGCATTCATTGTGCTGGCGTTGAAGTTTTTGTACGGCGGGCAGGGCTGGGCCGGGATCTTTTCCTTGCAGCCGCTCTATGATCCACAGACATTCGATTGGCAAAAGATCAAGACGGCAACTTCGTTCGCCGCGCTCACCTATATCGGATTCGACGGGGTCACCACGCTTGCCGAGGATGTTGAGAATCCGAAGCGAAATGTGCTGCTCGCCGTCGTGCTGACTTGCATCTTCGCCGGCGTATCCAGCGGGGTGGAGGCTTACCTCGGAGCGCGCGTCTGGCCGAACTGGCACACCTTTCCCAACCTTGAAACTGCGTTTATGGACATCTGCAGCCGGGTCGGTGGAAGGCTTCTGTTCAATGCAATGGGTGCGATTCTGATTGTCGCGGCGTTCGGCAGCGGGCTGACCGGAACGCTTGGGGCTGCGCGACTATTATTCGGCATGGGGCGAGACGGCGTTCTGCCCAGGAAATTCTTCTCAAAACTCAAGCCGGGTACGAACACGCCGACCAATAACATCATATTGATCGGCGCACTGGCGTTCGCGGGCGCCGAGTTGCTGTATCACATTGGTAATGCGTACGAGCATGCGGGCGAACTGTTGAACTTCGGAGCTTTTCTCGCGTTCACCGGCGTGAACCTGGCCTGCTTCTGGCAATTCACCGTGCATGCCCAAAAAAGGGGCGAGAAGTGGCGCCTTCTGCAAGACGCCGTGTTGCCGCTGATCGGTTTTTTTGTGTGCGGATACATCTGGTGGAACTTAAATAGCCTGGCGAAGACGGTTGGCGGCATCTGGTTCGCGGTTGGGATTCTTTACGTCGGCTATAAGACCAACTGGTTCCGCTCGGCTCCGGTCATGATTGATTTCAGCGACTCGTAAATCAATTAACCACGAAGGACACGAAGGTGCACGCAGTGGCGCGGCTCCTCGTCCGTCCTGTCCGCGCTCAATCCTCTGTGGTTTTCCCCGTTAAGACTTCGTGTCCTTTGTGGGTAGGTTTAAACTCAGGAGCTTATTCCACGTTAAAGCCACTCACTTCTACCACCGGCCGTGCGCTTCCAAGTTCGCTCGCATGATAGGTCGCCGTGAGTTCCCGCTTTTCCCCCGGCAGCAACGAAACGTAGTTGTCCTGCCAGAGCACCGGCAGAATTTCTTCGCCACCCTTGCCTTTATCTACTTTGAGGCGCACAAAGAAAGCCAGACTTTTCGTCGGGTTCTCGAGCGTTACGTGCGTGACCTCGTTTTCACCTTCACGCTGGCTGTGTTCGGTCACATTGAGATGTACTTTCGGTAGCTGCGACAACGCCGTGAAGTCGGCGTAGGTAAGGGTCGGCGTCATGTTCCAGTTCGATTTCGCCCAGTCAAGCGTCTCCTGCTTGGTCGAGAGCCAATAAAAATTCGACCCGAGTTCTTTGCCGCTCGCGTCCGAAATCTTCAGTACAACAAAATACGTCGGGCTCAATCCCGAAATTTCCGGCAGGCTGACCACCTTCACCACGCCATCTTCCGGAACATCAACCGTGCTTTCGTTCGAGAACTTTTCGCTCATATCGAGGTTAAGCACTCTGGTCGAGACGCGCAGGCCAGGGGCTGGTTCGAAACGGCTATTCACCACATAAATGCTGTTGTCGTCATATCCGTAAAC
>DATIYR010000290.1:0-5408 GCA_035517535.1 Terriglobales bacterium | reverse complement strand
CAAAGAACTTGATATCCACTGGGTGAATTCGCATTCCATTCACTCGGAGGACCGGCTCTCAATGAAGCTGCGAGCAATCGAAGCTGGGCAGGCGGTCACCGGAGCGCGGCTTACGGTCAGATTGGCGCGCACCGATGCGGCGCCCTTCTACACGCAAGTAACCACGGACGGCGCGGGCGAAGCCGAGTTGGTATTTCTGGTCGAAGAAGCCTCACTTCCTGAGTCCTCGATTTTGGTGCAGGTCAACTCCGAGGGCCGCACCGCCACGCGCAAATTCCAACTGAAAAGAGTGGGCGTTTAGCGACTGTTCACGTTGAATGCTGTTGGTAGAGCGGCGCTTCAGCGCCGCGGTACTCGGCATTACGAGCTACCGCGCGGCTGCAAGCCGCGCCCTAAACAAGCCAAATTACCTTTCCTCTATCTGAGTTCGCGCTAAGGTGCTGCCGCAAGCGTCTATTACACTGAATCTGGATGACCTTGCCATCACACCCACTCATCGAATTGCGCAATGTGCAAGTCGTCCGCGGCGCCAGGAACGTCCTGCACGACTTCAATCTGCGCATAGAAACAGGGGAACATGTCGCCATTCTTGGTCCGAACGGCAGTGGGAAATCGACCCTCATTAAGACGATTGCAAGAGAGCTTTATCCGGTTGCGCGAGTTGGATCAAGCCTGACGATTCTGGGCGAGGAATGCTGGAACGTTTTTGAACTGCGCCCCCTCCTGGGAATTGTCTCGAATGATCTGATGGCGTGGTGCACGGGAGATGCGGTTGGGCGTGATTTTGTGCTCTCGGGATTTTTCAGCAGCAACGATGTTTATCCCAATCACCTGGTCACGACCGAGCAGATTCAAAAGGCCGATGCAACCTTGGCTCAATTGCAGATTTCGCATCTGGCGCACCGGCCGGTAAGCGAAATGTCTTCCGGAGAAGCGCGCCGCGTGCTGATCGCTCGTGCGCTGGTCCACCAGCCCAAGGCGTTGCTCTTCGACGAGCCGAGTAATTCGCTTGACCTGTTTGCCCGCCGCGCGCTTCGCGAAACCATGAGCCATCTTGCGCGCTCTGGAACCGGCATTGTGCTGGTCACACACGATCCTGCCGACGTGATCCCTGAAATTGAACGTGTAGTGCTGATGTCCAAAGGGCGTATCGTTGCGGACGGGCGCAAGCAGGATATGCTGCAATCCAAACCTCTCTCCGAGGCGTTCGGCTTGGATGTGGAAGTGGCGAGGAGAGACGGGTATTACCATTTCTGGTGAGAATTTCCCTTATCCGCATAGCACAATGAAACTCATCATCAATGGCGAATCGCGCGAACTCGGTCCAGTCTCGACGCTCTCAGATTTGATCGCGCAGCTCGGGATGAAGCCAGACCGAGTAGCTGTAGAACTTAATCGCGAGCTTATCCCCCGCGACCGCTGGCCTGCCACGCTGCTCTCTGACGGCGATAAACTGGAGATCGTTCACTTCGTGGGCGGCGGTTCGTCGAAACAAAGATCATAGGAGCAAGCACAATGAAAGTCGAACGCCAGACGGTTGATTTATCCGCTTACCCGGACTTAGTGGTGATTTATCTGGGCATGAGAGTGAATGCGCTCACCGGACTCAAAACTCTTTTCGGCTTTGGCCCGAGGATTTCGAATTCAGTTGCGGCGAAACCGGATGGACTGTTGCTTCACGAGCAGATCATCTATTCGGTATTCCCGCTTCACGTTGGAATGCGGCAATACTGGCGCGAATTCGATTCGCTCGAGCGCTGGTCGCGCTCTGAACCGCACATGCTCTGGTGGAAGGAGTTCCTCCGCAACTCCGGCAGCACCGGTTTTTGGCATGAGGCGTACTTCATGCGGGGAGGCATGGAAGCGATTTACGATGACATACCCAAACGGATCGGCTTCGGGGTATTTGCCCCAACGCACATCGCGAAGGGCCCAATGTTTTCCGCGCGCACGCGTCTGAACCTGGGCGGGGCTGAAACGAAGCCGACGGTCGTACCTGAGTCCGACCTCTACCGGGAAGCCTAGCCGGTTCGCTGTAAACTCCTTAGTAACCTCTTTTTGCGTTTCCCTTCGTTGTTTTACGACCAACTGCGCCTACAATGTTTCAAACATTTTGTAAGTAGAACGTTTGAAACATTTGTGGGCTGAAATGCAGGCATCGTTCACATCGCAGGACGTGGTCAGGCTTACGGGGATCACTGCGCGCCAGCTGCAGTGGTGGGACGAGCGCGGCCTCGTCGTTCCCGCGCGCCAGGGACATCGACGAATTTATTCGTTCGAGGACCTCACCGAGGTAGCCGTAATCTGCGAACTGCGCCGCAAAGGCTTCTCACTGCAGCGCATGCGTAAGGTGGTGCGATTCCTGCAGAAAGAGTTCAGGAAGCGGCTGGCAGAAACGGTGAGTGGATCGTCGAATTATCATCTTCTAACCGACGGCAGCACGCTTTATCTCGAAACCTCTCCACAACAGATTCTCGATCTATTGAAAAATTCCCGGCAGCCGATGTTTGCCATATGCCTCAGCGACACGGTTCGCGAGGTGAAAGCCGTGGTCAGCGGACGCAAGCGCCCCGGTCGCTGCGCTCCGCAAAAAGTTCGTTCCATGCGCAAGGCGAAATTGGGTTAGCAGTGAACTTGCCCTGAGGAGGGTGGAATGGTCGCTGAACTCGAAATCCTGAACGAATGGATCCCGGAGCAGATGCAGCCCGGCACAATTTTCGTGCTGGAAAATGCAGGCCACATTGGCGAGAAAGAAGACCCGTATTGGGCTGTATTGGCCTGCCCCAACTGCGGCGTTTTGGGGCTGATTACGCGCAAGCAAATTGCCGGGTTACTGGCCGTGATTTGCGGATCGGGAAAATGCTCCGCGCAGTTTTTTATTCGCGACAGTGAGATTGTGATTCGCAAACCTTTTTAGTGACTCGTGACTCGTGGTTCGTGGTTCGTGACTAGTAGAGACTGATAGCAGGAATTTTATCTGGCTTTTAAAGAAGCTTTCATCTGAGCTGATCGTTCGCCGCTGATCACGAGTCACGAATCACAAGTCACGAATCACCCTCTTCAACTCCACCGGCACCTGTTCCACGATTTCAATCCCAAATCCTTCGAGTGCCACAACTCTTCTCGGGTGATTCGTAAGCAGGCGAATTCTTCTCAGATTCAGATCTGACAAAATTTGCGCTCCGATGCCGATTTCGCGCTGCCGTTTTCGTTCACTCTCCGGCAGTGATGGGGAACTTCGATCATGATGAAATGAAACCGCATTCTTTTCCCCGACTTTCTCAACCGAAAACCCCCGCGCAGACTGATGCAGATAAATGAGCGCACCTCGGCCTTCATACGAGATCGCGCTGAGAGAGCCATCGAGGGTGTCGCGGCAGTCGCATCCGGCCGAGCCGAAAACATCTCCGATTAGGCAATGTGCGTGCATTCTCACCAGCACCGGTTCGTCGCTGTTTGAAATGTCGCCCCGGACCAGCGCCAAATGCGAGTCGCCGCCATCAACTTCGCTTTCGTACGCAATCACCCGAAACTCGCCGTAGTCAGTATCCACCAGCGCCTCGCCCACACGATGCACGTAGCGCTCGTGCTGCATGCGGTAGCGGATGAGTTCGGCCACAGTCAACATCTTCAGCTGATGGGTCTGGCAGAACTCAATCAGGTCCGGCACGCGCGCCATCGTTCCGTCCTCGCGCATGATCTCGCAGATGATTCCAGCGGGAACGAGTCCCGCCATGCGGGCGAGGTCGACGGAGGCTTCGGTCTGCCCGGCGCGAACCAGCACGCCACCTTTGCGCGCGCGAAGTGGGAAAACGTGTCCGGGTCGGGCCAAATCCGCAGGGCGAGTTGCAGGATCGATGGCAACTTTGATGGTATGTGCCCTGTCGTAGGCAGAAATGCCCGTGGTCACACCGTACCGTGCATCGATAGCTTCGCAGAACGCGGTTCCGTAGTTCGAGGTATTCTCCGCGCTCATCGGGCCGATGCGCAGATGTTCGAGCCGCTCTTCGGTTAGTGTCAAGCAAACGAGACCCCGGCCATATTTGGCCATGAAGTTGATGGCCTCGGGCGTGACCTTCTCGGCGGCAAGCGTGAGATCGCCTTCGTTTTCGCGATCTTCATCGTCCACGATGACAATCATGCGCCCGGCGCGGAGTTCATCGAGTGCGGTCGGTACGTCGGTAAATCTATTTTCAGCGCTCATTCGGAAGATTGTAGCAATAACGGTGCAGTGTTTATGGAGAGCTTGTTGTACCCAGAGCTGTCCGGGTCCGGTACACGTAGATACACAGAATAAGGCCGCCGAGAAACCCGATCAGATACGACGCAGAGTGCGCAAACCAGTCCGCCATAAATCGCGCATGTCTCCCCGGCGGAATCAACAGCGCAAGCAGTTCGGGAGGACTGACCCTTCCGGCCCTTTCTAACCAAAAGCCAGCTAAACCCCGCAATAAATGCGCCCACCCCCATACAGCACAGCAATGCAATCAATGGTCGGGTGATTTCACGTGCCGATAAAGTGGGATAGCTTCCCGATCGTGCGGAAATGGCAAGCAGCAGCCCCAGAAACGCACCGACCCACCAGGTAGCCAGTATGCCCCATTGCAACGCGAGCAGTGTGGGCGAAGTCAGCGGCAAGATGATTGGATGCGCAATCGAAAAGTACTCAACGCAGAAGTGAGCGGTAACCTGATCATGCAAAATGCCGTACGTAATCGCGGCACCAATGCTGAGCAGCCAGATTTTTAGGAATTCCATTTTTATTTATCCATTGCGCATTCGTTGCTCCAACCGCATTTTCACTTCCGGCCACTCTGTGTCGAGAATGCTGAAGTAAACCGAGTCGCGCTGGCGGCCGTCCCAGGTGAGCATGTGCTTGCGCAGCGTGCCTTCTTCTTTCGCTCCCAACCGCAGAATTGCCCGCCGTGAACGTTGGTTCAGCGAGTCGGTCTTCAGTTCAACTCGCAGGCACTTCCAGGTTTCGAAGGCATGGCGCAGCATCAGGTATTTCGCTTCGGTGTTTACGACTGTACGCTGCCAGGGCGGCGCGATCCAGGTTGAGCCGATCTCGACCTTACGGTTGGCCAGGTCCACATTCATGAACCGGCTCGTGCCCACGATCTGATTTGTGTCTCGCTCAAACGTGGCGAACGGAACTGACATGCCACGTTCCTGTTCCGCAAGAACCTGTTGATTAAATTTGCGGAAATCATCCAACGATTCCAGGCGATATGGGATCCAGCGGAATATATCCTCAAGATCGTTTTTTATTATTTCCCAGAGCATGGAAGCGTGCTCAGGAAGGAGCGGTTGTAAACGGACGTGGGCGCCTTCCAGCGAAAATGGTGCGATAACAGGTGTGCTCAAACAAACTCCCGCGCGAGTAGTACGTCTATATATTCTGAAGA
>DATIYR010000289.1:0-4379 GCA_035517535.1 Terriglobales bacterium | reverse complement strand
GCTCGCGCGTGTTTCACATCGGCCCAAAGACTCGCGCCTGGCAGAAAGCTGTGCTCCAGGCTTTCGCGGGCCATCTCTTTCAGATCTAAGTAAGACAAGTTGTAAGTTTCGAGCGCACGCAAATATTCATGCGTCATATCCGAGCGCGAGACGCCCTCGTCATCGGTGGCGAGGGCAACGGGAACGCCGAACTTGCGATAGATCGGGAAAGGATGGTCCTTACCCTGCACGCCGAGGATCGTGGCATTCGAGGTCAGGCAAATCTCAACTAGAATCTTCCGCTTCGCCATTTCGTGCAGAAGATCGATCGCGTTGTGTTCGTTCATTACCGAGACGCCGTGCCCAATTCGCTCGGCGTGGCCGAGTTCGATTGAATGGCGAATGTGAAAACTCAAACCTTCCGGCGGAACCAGGCCCATGGCGAGTTCACCCGCATGAAGGCTGATGTGCACCTTGGGATAAACGCCGTGCAGATAATCGAGCATGCGCATGTGCAGGTTGAAATCGCGCATGGGAATGTACCAATCTTCCGGCATGACGAGATTCAGCCCGACAACACGTGCATCGACCGATGCGAGCTCAAACCCGGTCAGTATCTGTGCGAATACCTGTTCTGGCGGAATCCCGCGCAAAACTTGATAAAGGTATCGCACCGTGACATCGCAGGCCGGCAGCGCCGATCCAGTACCGCAGTGCAAGTTTTCCTGAATAACTTGCTGATCGCGATCAAGTTCGCGACGAGCAGCTGCGACCGCGTCGGCTAGCCCGCCCGATAACAACTGCTCTCGCATTATTTTGAAATCCGGATTCCATCCGACTTTGGCGCCCAATTCCGCCGATTGCATGCCGCCAACCGTGTGCATGAGCTCGACATATTGCAGATGATCGGCCGCAGCGCGTTCCATCGCTCGCGCGATCTCATCGCCGATGTGATTCTGAAAGGGCGCATCAAATTTGAAAAATGTTGCGAAAAAATGATCGTGTCCAGACTCGCGCCCCCGCTCCCAATTGCGCATGGACCAGGCGTCGACGATGGAGTTATAGAAATTCTGGTCGTGAAAAGCGCATTCCGCCGCCGGTTTTTGCGTGGCTCCGCCGCAACTTGTATCGCACTCGCCGCTGACAGCAGTCATTGTCGCTCGATCAACGCACAATTTGTCCCGCGCAGCGTAATCGATCAAGTCTTCCGCATAAACCGCACCGCCGAGGTGATTGTGCAGGTCTCCGCCCTTTGGCATCTCGCGCAGGAATGGCAATTCCAGTTCCGGCTCATGACGAATGCTTTCGAAATAACGGCTGGCCCGCTGCTCAGGAGAGGCGCCATTCGATTGTGCAAGCGTCGGCGCTGTGCAGAGAATTACGAACAAAAACGTATGCGAAAAATTCCGCCGCAAAAATCCCCCTATGAAGACGTGAGAGGTGAAACGGCATTTTACCTTTTCGCCGAAGAACTGGTGCTTGTTGATTTTCTCAATGCGCGATGATCAAGATTCCCGCAATCGAAGCCGACATGAGATTCGCCATGGTTCCGGCGAGCATCGCTCGTAATCCAAGCCGGGCAAGATCGCCTCGGCGGTTAGGCGCGAGCGCACCGATCCCGCCGATCTGAATTCCGATCGAGCTGAAGTTGGCGAAGCCGCAGAGCGCGAACGTTGCGATGGTGAACGAGCGCGGATCGAGCACGGCTCTCTGCGGTCCGAGCATGGAAAAGGCGACGAGTTCGTTGAGCACCATGCGCGTGCCGAGCAGATTACCGATTGCGCGGCAGTCATGCCAGGGAATGCCGATGAGCCATGCCACCGGTGAGAACAGGACGCCAAAAATTCCTTCGAGGCTTGAGGGAAACCAGCCGATATGGTGATGAATACCGCCGAAAATCCCGTCGGTCAATGCGATCAGCGCGAGAAACGCAATCAGCATGGCGCCGATGTTGAGGGCCATGTGCAGGCCGTCACCAGTGCCGCGTGCGATTGCTCCGAGAAGGTTCTCCTGCTTTTCCTTCTTTTCTTCGCCTTCTGGCATGACGACCTTACCGGCCGTTTTCGGCTGCCCGGTTTCGGGCACCAGCATTTTCGAAATCAGAATGGTGCCGGGAGCGGTCATGATGACGGCGCTGAGCACGTGCCGGGGCTCCGCGCCGAAGGCAAAATACGCGGCCATGATCGAGCCGGAAACGTGAGCCATGCCGCTGGTCATAACGGTCATCAGTTCGGATTGCGTGAGGTCGGGAAGGAATGGACGGATGGTTACGGGCGCTTCGGTTTGTCCCATGAAGATGCTGGCCGCTACGTTGAGCGATTCGGCGCCGCTTGCGCCCATGAAGCGCGTCATGGCCCATGCCGCGCCGCGAATGATGATCTGCATGATGCCGACGTGATAGAGAATCGCGAACAGGGCACAGATGAAGATGACGACAGGCAAAACCTGGAACGCAAAGATGAAGCCGATATTCGAGTGCTGCTTGCCCAATTCGCCGAAGAGGAATTCGGAGCCGAAGAACGAATAGGCGAGCACGCGGTTCGCAGCATCGCCAATGACCTGAAACATGCGGCGGCCGATGTCGACCCGCAACACGAAAATGGCGAAAGCGATCTGCAGGCCGAGTCCCCACGCCACGGTTTTTGTGCGAATAGCGCGCCGATTGGTGGAGAACGCAAAGGCGAGGCCCAACATCGTGAGCAAGCCCAGCAGTCCAGTGAATCGCCCCAATTTAAGCGCCCCCCTAAGCTATGACGGTTAGCTCCGTCTCTCGGCAATATGCCCGCTCATTCATTCCCGATCACGCGAAGTACCAAAGGTTTTTTGCTTGGCGCTGCATCAGTAATTTTGAAACTCTTTTCCAGCAGCGCCGTCGCCTGTTCAGCCTGAGCTTCTGAATTGTAATGGATGGTGCAAAGCGGCTCGCCGGGCGCAACTCGATCGCCCAGCTTTCGATGCAAGACTATGCCCACCGCCGGATCGACGGAATCTTCCTTCTTGGCTCGTCCGCCGCCGAGAACAACCGATGCGACGCCGATCGCGTGGCAATCGATCTCGCCGATGAAACCGTTCTTCAAACTGCTGACAGGGCGAGTGTGCTTCGCCCGCGGAAGCAGGGAAGGATCGTCAATCGCGCGAACGTCGCCGCCCTGTAATTGCACCATCTCGCGAAACTTCTTCAGCGCCTCGCCGGATTCGAGCAATCCCTTTGATTTTGTCTTCCCGTGCTCAACAGAATCGCTGATAT
Organism: Terriglobales bacterium; assembly: GCA_035517535.1. Classification (GTDB taxonomy): domain Bacteria; phylum Acidobacteriota; class Terriglobia; order Terriglobales; family Acidobacteriaceae; genus Gp1-AA145. Next base: position 1,153 of record DATIYR010000289.1, on the reverse strand, counting down.
TGCCCAGATATAACATCCATCCTGCTAATTCGAGGCACAGCTCTTTCAGATCCTCAGGTCCACCGCCGCGAAGCACATCGATGCATTCAATGACTTCAAGCGAGTTCCCCACATTTATGCCCAACGGCTGGTCCATGTTCGTGATCAGCGCAACCACTTTCTTTCCCGCGCGCTTTCCGGTCTCGACCATCAACTCAGCCAGGAAAGCGGCGTCTTCTTCTTTCTTCATGAATGCGCCGGAGCCGGTCTTCACATCGAGTACGAGCGCGTCGATTCCTTCCGCCAGCTTCTTGCTCATGATGGAAGCGCAAATCAGATAGGGACTCTCGACCGTAGCCGTCACGTCGCGTAGCGCATACAGCTTGCGGTCGGCAGGCGCGATTTCCGCAGTCTGGCCGATCATGCAGCATCCGCATTGCTTCAAGATGCGCCGAAAGTCTGCCGTGCTCAGGTTGACATTGAATCCGGGAATTGACTCCAGCTTGTCGAGTGTGCCGCCAGTGTGCCCGAGTCCGCGCCCGCTGATCATGGGCACGACCACTCCGGCAGCGGCGGCAAGCGGCGCGAGCACGAGCGAGGTTTTGTCGCCGACACCGCCTGTGGAGTGCTTATCGACCTTCGCAACCGGGAATTCGGTGAAGTCCAGCACCTCTCCGGAATGCAACATAGCATTGGTCAGGGCTGACGTTTCGCCGCGTGTCATGCCCCTCAGCACCACAGCCATCAGCCACGCGGAGACCTGATAGTCCGGGATTTCTCCCCGGGTGTATGCGGCAATGAACGACTCGATCTCGGCGGAGGAAAGTTCCTGCCCGTCGCGCTTTTTGGTGATGACATCGACAGCGCGAATCGGCGTCGACCCCTCTGCTGCCTTCGCTCCAGGTTTCACTGAAAACGAAACCCCTCTGGCAGAAGCTGCGTGATCGGCATTTCTCTCCAGCCGCTGGCGCTTTGGAATATGACGATTGCTTCGGGTCCAAATTCGTAGATCACCTGCCGGCAAGCTCCGCAGGGTGAACAGGGAACGCCTTGATCGTTCACGACCGCAACGGCATCGATCATCAGGCCGGGCCCGGACTGCGCGACGGCAGAAAAAATCGCGGTGCGCTCGGCGCAATTGGTCAAACCATAGGACGCGTTTTCCACGTTGCAG
>DATIYR010000288.1:0-3641 GCA_035517535.1 Terriglobales bacterium | reverse complement strand
TGAGTAGCTCCACACCTACTCACAAAGCAGTCATCGCCCTCTCGTTCTCTCCAGCAACTCTCAACGTTTTCTCGTTCAGGAAAACCGCTCAGGCTCTCAGCGAATCGAAGCTAAGAACGACCAACAGCCGTGACGAAAATTAAGGAGGAAACAGCAATGAAGTGGCTACTTACAGGTGTTTTGCTGCTGTGCCTGGGGACTCTCGGGTGGGCGCAAAACGATCAATCAGAGCTGCAGAGCGCGACAGCATCGATTCAACATATGACCTCTACGGCGCCGGATCAGGGTGTACCAAACCAGGTCCTCGAAGGCGCGAAGTGCGTGGCCGTAATACCTAAGCTGGTGAAGGGAGCATTCGTAGTCGGTGGCGAGCATGGAACCGGCGTTGCCACCTGCAAGACGGCAAGCGGAAGTTGGAGCTCGCCTGCACCATTTTCAGTTTCTGGAGTCAGCTGGGGAGCTCAGATCGGCGGAGAGAGTTCCAATGTGATCATGTTCATCATGAACGATCAGGGCATGAACGATCTGCTTGCCGGGCACATAAAAGTAGGAGCTGACGTTTCTGCTGCCGCCGGGCCGGTGGGACGGACTGCATCTGCCGACGCTGGTTACAAGGCCGGAATCTTGACCTATTCTGCGAGCAAAGGCGCATTCGTTGGCGTGTCGCTGAATGGCGCCGAGTTGCAACAGGATAAGAAAGCAACGGATCGGTTGTATGGCCATGATGCCTCTTTCAAAGACATCCTGGAAGGAAACGCAAAAACTTCCGACGCGCAGGCTCGGCAGTTTGTTGATGCGGTGCAGACCGCGGCAAGCTCAGCGCACTAAACCAAGTTGCGTGTGGATATTAAAGGCACTCGGCGCAATCCGAGTGCCGTCCGTTTTTTAGGCCGAACTTCAAAGATCGATCAGGACGTCGCCGTTCTCAAATTTGATGGGATAGACCGCGAGCTTTGACTTGGGATCATCAGCGAGCGCTCCGGTTTTAACATCGTATTCCCAACCGTGCCACGGGCAGATGATCTTCTCGCCCTCAATATAACCCTGCCCGATTGGTCCGCCCATGTGCAGACAAACGTTGTCCATCGCGGTGATCGTGCCGTTCACGTTGGCAACACAAATCACCTTGTCGCCAACCTCGAATTCTTTAGCTTCACCGTTGCCAGGTAGTTCCGATTCCGCGGTCAGTTTGACGTAAGCCATACGCTTCTGGAGTGAGAGTCTAGGATCAAGTGCGTAAACCTGTCAATTTGTTACATAAAATTACGTGCTTTTACCAAGTGGCGTTTCTTGACACTTTCATTGATTGGTGTCAGTCATTAGATTAAAAATTGCTACAGGCAAGCGTAGCGGCCCTCCCTGGTGCTGCAAGTTAGTGACAAGGAGGGCCACGATTTTTTGCGAAGCTTGTGGTCTTCCCGAACGATCCTCTTTCATTTGTGAGAAGCTAGACTTGAGATGGCTCAAGTCTCCGCGCCTCTTCGCAATCAAGGCGTAAAAACGGGCTTTTCCGCCTGGTGGTCAAAAGTCCGCACGTCTCTCTCGTGGATGTTCATAATCGCGTTTGCTCTTCGGCTGGCGTACATCCTGATCGCACATACGTACAAAGTAAAACCCAACGAGGACTATTTCAGTTTCGGCTACGAAATGGGCCGCATCGGACGCGCCATCGCTTCGGGCCGCGGTTTTGCCGATCCATTCGGCCCGCAAACCGGACCGACGGCATGGGAACCGCCGCTGTATCCATATCTGATTGCACTCGTCTTCAAAATCACTGGAATTTATTCGCGCCTTTCGGCATTTATTCTGCTTACGATCAACAGTGCTTTCTCCGCATTGACGTGCACTCCTGTATTTCTCATCGCGCGAAAATCCTTTAACGAAAAAGCTGCTGTTTGGAGTGCATGGGCCTGGGCGCTGTTCCCTCCAATCATGTATTGGTGCGTGCGCTGGGTTTGGGAAACCAGTCTCGCAGCGCTGCTGCTCACTCTGATCTTCTGGCTGGTGCTCGAAATGGAAGAGCTCAGTGGCCTGATGCCATGGATTGGCTTCGGAGTGCTCTGGGGTGTTGCCGCGCTGACAAACACTTCGTTGCTCTCATTTTTGCCTGCCTCTGGATTGTGGGCGTGGTATCGGCAGTGGAAGCGTGGCAAGCGATCGTTTGTCGGTGTCGCGCTCGCCGGCATATTTTTCGTCGCTACGATTTCGCCCTGGCTGGTGCGCAACTACGAAGTGTTCGGAAAGTTTATTCTCATCCGCGATAATTTCGGCGCCGAGCTTCGACTCGGCAACGGCCTGGGCGCTAACGGCACGTGGATGTCTTATCTGCACCCAACCCAGGATGTGCTTGAACTGAGAAAGTATGAACAACTGGGTGAAATTCGATACATCGCGGAGCGCAAGCGTGAGGCAATAGATTTCATTCGCGCCGATTATGGCCGGTTCGCCTGGCTTAGCGTCAAGCGCTTCGTTTACTACTGGGCGGGACGGCCGCGCTCATCGGAGGTGTCCGGGATCGTCGACAACTCTGTTTTCCTTGCATCCTCGGTTCTGGCATTCTGGGGACTCGGCCGTGCGTTGCGCAAGCGCCGCCCTGGCGCATGGCTGTTCTTCTGGCTGATCGTCTCTTATACGGCGATCTATTACTTCGTGTATCCCCATTCCCGTTATCGTCATCCGATCGAGCCCGAGATGGCGATTCTGATTGCGTACGTCATCTCCGAAGCACAGCCGAAGCGCGCCGAACTTCCTGACCGCGCCCACTAACCATTTTTCGACTCCCCCGTCTAAGCCAATCAAGGAGACGTTATGGAACGCACTCGCCGAATAGCCACCTGGACAGGCGCCGTCCTGGGCCTGTTTTGTGCCCTGCTGCTCAATTCTGTTCTGGCCCACGCGCAGGATGGCAACGGGACTGTCGTCACCGAGGAGTTTCATCATACCTATCCTCTCGCCGCGAACGGGCGAATCGAGTTGCAAAACATCAACGGCGACGTTCACATCACCGAGTGGGACCAGAACCAGGTGAAGGTGGATGCGGTGAAACGGGCAGAAGATAACGAAGGGCTGAAGGATGCGGAGATTCGTGTCGATGCTTCCGCCAGTTCAATTTCCATTGAGACCCACTATCGTGAGCACGAGGACCACTGGCCGCATCACAATTCGGCTTCGGTTGAGTACACGCTGATGGTTCCGCGCAATGCGACGCTCGATGAAGTGAAACTAATCAACGGTGAGTTCGACGTAACCGGCGTGAACGGAGCAGTGCGCGCCTCGTGCATCAATGGAAAGCTGCTGGCGCAGGCTCTCGGCGGAGAGGCGAAGCTTTCGACGATCAACGGCCCTCTCGACGTGACCTTTAGCCGGCTGGGATCGCAATCGATCGAGCTTTCGTCCGTGAACGGCAGTGTCGATTTGACCTTGCCCTCAGACGCCAAGGCCAGCATTGAGGCGAATACCGTGCACGGCGGAATCGACAACAACTTTGGTTTGCACACCAATGATCACCGCTGGGTCGGGCACGATCTTCGCGGTGACTTGGCCGGTGGCGGGGTAGAGATCAGATTGCACAACGTGAACGGAAGAATTGATATTCACCACGCAGCCGACGGAAAAGTGATAAGTCCGGCGAAGGATACAGG
>DATIYR010000287.1:0-12910 GCA_035517535.1 Terriglobales bacterium | reverse complement strand
TGCTTCGAGTTGGCGATAGATGCATTCAATCTTGCCGAAAAATTTCAGACGCTTATCTTTGTGATGTCCGACCTCGACCTCGGGATGAATAACTGGATGTCCGATCCATTTCCTTATCCTGATCGGCCGATTGAGCGCGGAAAAGTTCTGAGCGCGGAGGATCTGAAGAAGCTTGGCAGTTTCAGCCGCTACAAAGATGTGGATGGGGACGCGATCGGCTACCGCACCCTGCCTGGGACCGATCATCCGGCAGCAGCCTACTTCACCCGCGGCAGCGGACATAATGCGCAGGCGCAATACAGCGAGCGTCCCGAGGATTACGAATCGAACATGGATCGTTTGCGCCGCAAGTTCGATCATGCGCGCGCGTTTGTTCCGGCTCCGATTGTCGAGAAAATGCCCAATGCGGAGATCGGAATCATCGCTTTCGGCAGTTCGCACTGGGCGCTCATCGAATCGCGAGATCAGCTGCGCGACGAGCACAAAATCGGAACCGACTATCTGCGCATTCGCGCATATCCGTTCGCTCACGAGATCGCCGATTTTGTGCGCTCGCACAAGCGGGTGTACGTAGTTGAGCAAAACCGCGATGCCCAAATGTTCAGTTTGCTCAAGATCGATCTCGACAGCGAGCTTTTGCCTAAACTGCGCAGTGTCGCGCGGCTTGATGGCCTGCCGATCGACGCGCGCTCCGTTACTGACGAAATTGCTGCGATGGAGGAAAAGTAATGGCGACCACACCAGCCGCGCCTAAAACCAATCGTCTGGGTCTCGCGGTACTCGATTACCGCGGCAGCAAGACAACCCTGTGTGCAGGATGCGGACATAATGCCATCTCTGAGCGCATTATCGACGCACTTTATGAAATGGGAGTACAGCCGGAGCATGTGGCCAAGCTGAGCGGAATCGGTTGCTCATCAAAAAGCCCGGCGTATTTCCTCGGACGCGCACACAGTTTTAATGCGGTGCACGGGCGCATGCCGTCGGTCGCAACCGGCGCGGTTCTTGCGAATGCGCGCCTGATGGCACTGGGGGTCAGCGGCGACGGCGACACGGCTTCCATCGGCATCGGCCAGTTCGTCCATTTAATGCGCCGCAATCTGCCGATCATTTACATCATCGAAGACAACGGTGTATACGGATTGACCAAAGGGCAATTTTCCGCGACGGCGGATCTGGGCTCAAAGCTCAAGACCGGTGTGATTAATGAGTTGCCTCCAATCGATACCTGCGAATTAGCCATCTCGCTGGGCGCGACTTTCGTGGGCCGTTCGTTCTCCGGCGACAAGCGCCAACTGCACGCGATGCTGAAGGCCGCAATCGCGCATCGCGGAACCGTCCTGCTCGATGTGATCTCTCCCTGCGTCACTTTCAACGATCACGAAGGCTCAACCAAGTCCTACAAGTACATGAAAGACCATGATGAGCCGTTGCAGGAAATCAATTTCATTGCCGCATTCGAAGACATTGCGGTCGAGTACGATCCGGGTACGACGCTGGAAGTTTCCATGCATGATGGCTCGCGCTTGCGGCTCCGCAAGCTGGAAGAGGATTACGATCCGACCAACAAGATTCGTGCCATCACCCGGCTGAATGAAGCGAAGGAACAAGGGGAAATGCTGACCGGCGTGTTGTACGTGAACACGCATGCGCCCACGTTCCTTGACATGCTGAACATCACCGACGAGCCGCTGGCGACGCTTCCGCCTTCGGTTGTTCGTCCCGGCCATGAGGTGCTGGAACAGGTGATGGAAGAACTGCGCTAGCGCCCTCATTTCTCAAACCAGAGATTCATCGGTGAAGTTCATCGGAACAGGCAGGTAATCCTGACGGCATCGCTGCTCATCATCACAGGCAGCATGGGCTCCGGCAAGACCGCAGTCCTCGCCGAAGCCTCTGACATTCTATCGCTACGCAAGATCGTCCATGCCGCAGTTGATCTAGATGCTCTCGGACTCGCTTATCTCCCCCGTTCAGTGCCAAACGACCAAGTTTTGTACGAGAATCTCCGCTCGACATGCAAGAATTATGCCGCCCAGGGGGTGAGGCGGTTCCTGCTGGCTCGTGCAGTCGAGAACGAAGCTCAACTGAGGCTTTGTCGAGAAATTTTTCCAGCCCAGAAAACGATGGTTTGCAGATTGATTGTTGACATTCAGACCATGGAACGACGAATAGAGAACCGCGAGTCGGGGATTTTGCGGAGAGAATATATCGCGCGCGTGAAGAAACTTAGTGACGTTCTGGATCGCGCGAGATTAGAGGATTTTATAGTTAGTAACGAAGATCGTCACTTAACGGAAGTCGCGACCGAAGTGCTGGTCAAGGCTGCATGGATCAGACCAACTACCGCATAGATGCGTCACAGCACGGACCAGGTTACTAAGCAAGTGCTTCTGATACCCTCTTTTCTTGCATTCAGGTGTGAAGTTGAGAAGACTTCTGCTCTTTATTTTCCTTCTGCCGATTTTGGCCGGCATTGGCTGGTGGTACTTCCACGAGCGCCTGCTGACCAACTTCGATCCCGCCTACCGTGAATACGCTTACATCACCAATGGCAAGAGCGATACGGTCTCGATCATCGACATGCGCACATTCCGGCTGCAGAGAACTTTGCACGTCGGCGTCGACCCAACGGGAATTTCCGCCAACAGCAAGAAGAATGAGATTTATGTCGTCAACAGCGGTTCGGCGAATGTGAGCGTGATCGATGCCGAGCGCAACGAAGTCGTCTCGACCATCGGCGTTCACGGCATGCCGTATTTCATTGATGTGTCATCCGATGGCAAGCGTGCCTACGTCGCGAACTCGGCTTCGGACAATGTTTCGGTCATTGATCTGAATCAGCGCAGAGTAATCGCGAACATTCGCGTCGGCGATGCGCCCGGGCTCGCCCGAGTCTCGCCGGATGGAAACACAATTGTTGTCAGCAATCGCAAAGGCGATTCCGTTTCTTTGATCAACGCTCGCGACCTTTCAGTTGAGAGCACGATCGCCATCTGCCACGAGCCAACCGATATCGCCATTTTGCCCGACAGCAGCAAAGCGTTTGTCGCGTGCTCCGGGTCGGCACAAGTGGCATCGATTGACCTCAAGAACGACAAACTTCTCGATCTGCTGGACGTTGGCAAAACTCCGGTGAGCCTTGCTCTCAAACCTGACGGCGGCGAGTTGATTGTCTGCAACTTCGATTCAGACAATATCTCAATCATCGAGACGACGACAGACGAAGTCAGCGGAAGTTATCTGATAGGGACTCGTCCTTCCCGTGGCGTGGTTTCGGCCGACAACTCGCGGCTTTACGTAAGCAACTTCGGATCGAACTCAGTGGCCGTCTACGATATCGATATGGGAAAGGTAATTGCGTCCATAACCGTGGGAAGTCAGCCAGATGGCCTGGCGTTATCGCCAAGTCAGAATTATCTCCTGGTGCTCGATTCGCAGTCGGGCGATGTGACTGTAATTCAGAAACGCAGGCCGCGGAAATTAGAGCCAGGAGAATATGGATTGCTCACGATGATTCCCGCGGGAGCGCAGCCGAACGACGTGGTGGTGAAGGCGTTCATGCTGCACGCAGGAAAGTGACGAACCAAAAAGATTCTAACCGCAGAGTTCGCAGAGACTCACGCAGATCGCAGAGAAAAACTCAGTCCAGTGCAAATTGGAAAGGCGGTGCATCTTACACTCTAGGCGTTCGCGCCGCAGCATTTTTTGTATTTCTTGCCGGAGCCGCAGGGACAAGGGTCATTGCGTCCGACTTTCGCGCTGGTGCGAACGACTTGCTGAACGGGTTGGCGGTCGCCGGCCCCGGCCATGCGCGCTTGTTCTAACTCGCGGCGCTTTCGGCGCTGGAAGGCTTCTTCGAGGTCATCGACTGAGGTGCTAACGTTTCGAGGCCGACGGCCGTTGCCGTCAGATCCACCGGCACGAACAACGGCAACTCCCTGTTCCTGATCCGGACCGCCTCCAACCCCGACCGCGCCAGCTTCAGTGCGCGCGATGATCTGCATGAGGTAGAGATATCGGACGGTATCTTCCTGGAAGCGCTGCATCATGTCTTCGAACATGTCGAAGGATTCGCGCTTGTATTCGACCAACGGATCTTTTTGCCCGTAGCCGCGCAGACCAATTCCCTCTTTCAGGTGGTCCATGTTGAGCAGGTGGTCTTTCCATTGCTGGTCGAGCACGCTCAACATGATCATGCGCTCGTGATAGCGCATCGCGTCGGGACCGATTAGCTTCTCTTTTGCGTCGTAACGCTCTTTCAACTTGTCAAAGATTCCGTCCCCGAGTTCCTGGCGGTTCAGGGTCTCCGGCTTCACGCCTTCCGCGATGATGTCCACACCAAAGCGCGTGAAGATCGCGTCTTTCATACCCTTGATGTCCCAATCAGCCGGATGCACCTTCACACCCGCATACTGATCGAGCAATTCGCTCAAAATTCCGGCGACATAATCTTCGAGAATGAGATCTTTCTGATCGACGCCTTCGAGCAGCTGGCGGCGTAGGCCATAGACCGCCTCGCGCTGCTTATTCATCACGTCGTCGTATTCGATCAGGTGCTTACGAGATTCAAAATGCTGCCCTTCAACTGCTTCCTGCGCCTTCTCAATTCGCCGGCTGATCAAGCGCGACTCGATGGGAACGCCTTCTTCCATCCCCAGCCGCTCGAGCAACTTCGAAACCCACTCCTTCGCGAAGATGCGCATCAGATCATCTTCGAGCGAAAGATAGAAGCGCGAAGCTCCCGGATCGCCCTGGCGACCGGCGCGGCCGCGCAGCTGGTTATCAATGCGGCGGGCTTCGTGACGTTCGGTGCCGAGAATGAACAAGCCGCCGCTCGCGATCACGTCTTCGTGTTCTTGATCGGTCTGCTGTTTGTAGCGCGAGAATGCTTCGTTCCATTGATCGGTCGGAACCACGTATTCATTTCCAGCGTAGTACCAGACCGTACTTTTGGAGTCATCCACGCTGACTTGCTGAATCTTCCCTTGTGCCGCGCGCAGGGGTTGCGCAACCCCTTTCTTCACGCACTCCTGCTTGGCCATGAATTCAGCATTGCCACCGAGCAGGATGTCGGTGCCGCGGCCAGCCATGTTGGTGGCGATTGTAACCATGCTTTTGCGGCCCGCCTGAGCGACAATCTCTGCTTCCTTCTCGTGGTACTTGGCGTTCAAAACGACGTGCTTAATTCCCTTCTTCTTCAGCAGGTCAGAAAGGCGCTCAGATTTTTCGATCGAGGTTGTACCTACGAGCACAGGCTGCCCGCCTGCATTCAGCTTTTGAATTTCGTCTGAGGCGGCAAAATATTTCTCTTTTTCGGTGCGGTACACCAGATCCGGATTTTCGATTCGCAGCAGCGTCTTATTCGTCGGAATGACGACGACGTCCAGGTTGTAAATCTTGCCGAACTCGGTCGCTTCGGTGTCCGCCGTACCGGTCATGCCGGCCAGCTTCTTGTACATGCGGAAGTAATTCTGGAAGGTAATGGTCGCGAGCGTTTGGTTCTCGCGCTCGATCTTTACGCCTTCTTTTGCCTCAACCGCCTGATGCAAACCATCAGACCAGCGGCGGCCCGGCATCAGGCGCCCAGTGAATTCGTCGACGATGATGACTTCGCCATCTTTCACCACGTACTCCACATCGCGGTGGTAAAGTGAGTGCGCCTTGACGGCAGTTTCAACATGGTGCTTCAAATCCCAGTTTTCAGGGTCGGCAATGTTGTTGATGCCCAAAAGCTGCTCAACTTTTTCCCAGCCCTCGTCAGTGACGACAGCATTGCGATGCTTCTCATCCACAATGAAATCGCCGGTCATTTCATCGGGCTCGCCGGGAGGGCCGGGAATCGTTTCGCCCTTCTCAAGCTTGGGAACGATGCGATCCACGCGAGCATATTTATCGGTTGATTCCTCACTCGCCCCAGAAATGATGAGAGGCGTACGGGCTTCGTCGATCAGGATCGAATCGACTTCGTCGACAATCGCAAAATTATGACCACGCTGCACGCAATCCTTCAGGTCGAACTTCATGTTGTCGCGCAGGTAGTCGAAGCCGAATTCGTTGTTGGTTCCGTAGGTGACATCAGCCGCATAGGCTTCGCGCCGCTGTTGATCGTCAAGATCGTGCACGATGACGCCGACCGTGAGACCGAGGAAACTATAGAGCTGGCCCATCCATTCCGAGTCGCGCTTGGCAAGGTAATCGTTGACCGTGACCACATGCACGCCACGACCACTAATCGCATTGAGATAAACCGGAAGAGTGGCAACCAGCGTTTTGCCTTCGCCGGTCTTCATTTCTGCGATCCGGCCCTGATGCAGCACCATGCCGCCGATTAATTGCACATCGAAGTGGCGCATGTTGAGCACGCGACGTCCGGCCTCGCGCACGACTGCAAAGGCTTCTTCCAGCATTTCGTCCAGGACGGCATTGATCGTATTCAGGCGTTCCTTGTCGAGCTCCTTCTGCCGGTCGAAGTCGGCTTCAGGCTCGTCCGGAATATGGCTGAGTCGGTCCTGGATCTTCCTGCGAAATTCGTCGGTCTTGGCGCGCAACTGGTCATCGGAGAGCTTTTGCATCTCCGGCTCAAGCGCGCTAATCGCCGCGACGCGCGGCATCATGCGCTTGATTTCACGCTCGTTGCTGGTCCCAAAAACCTTGCCTAATGCTTTGTCAATGAAATCTGGCATACTTCGAAGGGCACGCGCCCAATTATGCTAGAGCCTACCATATTAGATGCCCACCACCCTGGTTCGACGCAGCGCCGGCGGCTCGTTGCAACAAGCTTCATTCCCCGAACATCGGCACCTGGCGCAGATCTGTCGGGCCGCGCCGCTGCCGTCGAGTGGCTCCGATAACGGCGAGAACCGTCAGCGATTCCAACGACCCGCGCGGAACAAACAACCGCTGCACGTTCGATCGCAGATCGGGAGGATTGATCAGGAAGCCCTCCGCTGTGGTCAACGAAAGATCGTTGGGCATGAGCCCTTCGAGCACTTCGCCATCTTTGAACTTGATCCGCACCCATAAACCTTCGGCTCGCGGCCGGGTGGTGAAAGTCTTCCGTGAAAGCGAATCCGAATCGGCAAAGTCCCGAACGAAAAATACGCACTTGATGTCTTCCAACTCGATTGCAACCACATTCCCGGTGGTATTCAGCAGCTCCAGTTTGCCGTCATGAACAAAATGTGCAGGCGCGACATACCCGTTCACCGTGTCGCGGTCAATTTTGCGAACGACGACTTTTTTGTGGGTGGAAGGCATGGAGGAATTTGGTAATCGGGTAATTTTGTAATTGAGTAATTTGAAAGACTCCGCGGCCAAGGGCATTCAAATTACAAAACACCCGATTACCAAATGACTCAATCTTTTCGGATTCTCGCACTTCCTTTCACAAAACATGCAGGAATCCAGCTTCATAGTAGCCAAAACAATAACGTTGTGTTATTTTTTGTAGGTCGCCCGGCCTCTCGCAATGAAACTAACCTGTTCATTTTTAACAGCTTACAAGCAGATTTCCAGATTTCCACAACCAGGCCTGTGGAAATGTGCGAAACCCCGGGTGCCCCGTCGTTCAACGTTTCTGCGGAGAGCGAGTTGGATATAGACGCGCAGTTCACAACCCAGAATGGCTGATTACATTTACACCATGGAACTTCGGCTGACGCCGAATCAGCTGAAGGGCGTCACCTTGGTTCAGGACATCGCCCGAAACGCCGGCATGAACGTGTACCTGACTGGCGGCGCGGTCCGCGACATCATCAGCGGCTTTCCCATCCGTGACCTCGATTTCACCGTTCAGGGCAATCCGCTCAAGCTGCAAAAGGAGTTCGAACGGGCGGGCTCAGTCATCGGCGGCGCGGATGACGACATAAAGGTTCTATACCTTACCCTGCCCGGCGGGGTTCGCGCCGAGATCAGCAGCGCGCGCACCGAGCGCTACGAAAAAACCGGCAAGCCACCGATCATCGCGCCGGCGACGATCATCGAAGACCTCCGGCGTCGCGATTTCACGGTGAACGCGATGGCGCTATCGCTGAATCCGGGTTCGCGCGGCTTGCTGATGGACCCGTTCAACGGCGCGGCCGATATCGAAGCGAAACTCGTTCGCATCCTGCACAACTACGCTTTCGTCGAAGATCCATCACGCCTGATTCGCGCTTCCCGGTTTTCGGCGCGATTCCACTGGCCGCTCGAGGAACGTACGCAGGCGCGGTACGACTCGGCCAAAGAAAATAATTACATCGAGTACATCACCAATCGCGCGATCGGATACGAGATCGAGCAACTTGCCTACGAAGATGACCCGCTGAACGTTGTGCGCGTGCTCGAAAAGGAGGGATGGCTCAAAGTGCTCAGCCCGCACTGGACGGTCGCGAAAGTTGATGCCAACGGCCTCGCCGAGTTGATGCGGACTCGCCAGCAGATGAATGAATTCGGTTACTCGCCCGACCCTGCCGCAGCGGTGCTTTATTTCTTGACGGATAAACTCAGCGAAAAAGAAATCGCCGATATTCGCAAGCTGATTCCGCGCAAGGATCTGGTCGAGGCCTGGCGCGACATCGAAGATCACGCCAAAGAACTGGCAAAGCGCCTGACGGGCAAGGAAGCGGCCACTCCATCTCGCACCTGGAAGCTGCTCTCGAATGCTCGGCCGGAAATGGTGTTGTTCCTGGCTGTAACGGCACGTCAACAGGCCGTCGAGCAGAAGATCAAGAACTTCTTCAGCAAGTGGCGCGAAGTGCAGCAAAAAGTTCCGTTGCCGGAAATGACGGAGCTGCTGATCACGCCACAGCTGCCGGAATATCCCAAGATCGCCGAAGAAGTCTTCATGCTCTTGCTGGATGGGAAATTGCGGACGCGGACGGAGAGGCTTAATTTCCTGAAGCCGCTAGCGCCGCCGCCACCGCCTCCGCCCCCACCGCCGCGCAGAGGGCGTGCTGCGAAAGCTGCGGCTCAGGCAGAAGCCCAGGCTCTGCAAGCGCCAGGCGCAAAGAAAAAAGGCAAAGGACAAACTGCGCCCGTGCCGCAGGCGAAGGCGGCCGAAAAAGCTGCCGCACCCGCCGGCCCAGCGAAACCCGCTGAGAAGGCAAAACCCGCGAAGCCGGAAGCGAAAACGCAAACAACAAAGCCATCGAAGCCAAAACCCGCGCCGGCAAAAAAATCTGCTTCTAAGCCTGTGAAAAAATCCAAGAAGCGCTGAGCGACATTTCTGCGGACGAGATTCCGTGCGCCAGAACTCGCAGGAACCTTCCCGCATTTTGAGCAAAGCACCTTGCGCAGTTCGCGGCCATCTAACGAGCCAAATGGCTATCATCAACATCAACATTGCGAACGCAAAAGAACTTACCCAACTTCCCGGAATCGCGAAGAATCTCGCCTACCGAATCGTGAGCCACCGCAAACGCCACGGCTACTTCACGCATTGGGAGGAGTTGCTCGAAGTAAAGGAATTTCCGGCTGACGCGTTGGACGAACTCAGGAAACGCGCCAGCATTGCGCCGCCTGAAGGCATTTTGCCGGAAGAATTCGGCCCTCGAAGAGTGAAAACCGCTCGTCTCGAAAGAGCAGCCAAGAAGCCGAAGGGGTATACCAAAACAATACGCGCCACCCGCCGCGGCGATCGTCTGAAACCCAGCGCATAACCGGGGTGCCGCCGCGAGCTGAGCCGAGTGAGAAAATCCGCACTATAATTCCTGCCATGGGTAGCCCTTTGCACGTGTATAAGGCGCATCGCTGCAGCTTCGATCTCGAACGCACGGATGCTTACCTGCGCCTGGGCACGGTGACGGTTTACGTTTGTGATCAGGAGCGTAGCCTGCCCTTTTATCTCGATCACCTAGGGTTCCAGGTTGCTTTCGACACCGTGCATCCCTCCGGTGAACGTTGGCTGGCGGTGACCCCTCCCGATGGGACTGCAGTGCTCTCCCTTGTCGCTCCACGGCCAGGTTCAGAAGAGCACAAGCTGATTGGGGGCTGTACTGACATCGTTTTCCTGACTGACAATTTACCGGCCAAATTCCGTGAATGGCGGGAACGCGGCGTCCGGTTTCTGCAAGAACCGTGCAAGCACCCGTGGGGAGGAGTTGGCGCTTGCTTCGAAGATCCGGATGGAAACTCTTTCACCCTCCTCGGACTCGACCAAGTGTCATCGGAAGTGGAAATGGCGCGTCGAGAACATGCCAAGCGCCGGGATGAGGAACTCCATGCAGCCCACGAACTGGAGCTCGCGAGGCAGGTGCAGACCAGACTGTTTCCTCAGATCCAGCCCACTGCTACTACGCTCGAGTACGCGGGGACCTGTATCCAGGCGAGGCATGTTGGCGGCGACTACTATGACTTTCTGGACTTGGGCCGCGACCGTTTGGGACTGCTGGTGGCGGATGTCTCTGGAAAGGGCACGGCTGCCGCACTCTTGATGGCGAACCTGCAGGCACATCTGCACAATCAGATCTCAAGCTATTGGAATAGGCCTTACGTACCGCTGGTCTGGGACCAGCCGGAGCGCTTTTTGCGCTCCGTCAACCGTCTCTTTCACAGGAATACGACTCAGGAAACCTACGCCACTCTTTTCTTCGCCGAGTATGACGACAAGTTAAGGCGGCTGCGCTATGCAAACTGCGGACACCTTTCGGGTCTGCTGTTGCGGCAGGATGGCGGGGTTGAATCGCTCGATTCGACCTGCACAGGGGTAGGCTTATTTAACGAACTGAACTGCGTTGCCGACGAGCGCAGTCTCTCCCCGGGCGACACTCTGGCGCTTTATACAGATGGGGTGACCGAGTCTCGGAATGCCGGCGGCGAAGAATTTGGCGAGGAACGCCTGGTTGACAGCTTGCAGGCGCATCGCGACCTGCCATCGCATGCCCTGCTAGGCGCGCTGGTCGACGACGTTCGCATGTTCGGATCGCCCGAGCAGCACGACGACATAACCGTGGTCATAGCGCGGTGCCGGCCGGACTAACGTGTGATGCAGTACCGGCCAGAGCCGCTATAATTGCCCCAGCCAGCTTAGTCTGGATTCATCATGGCTTCTATTTGGCTGCGGGTAGCCCTTGCCCTGTATGGCGTGGGACTGCTCTACGTCCTGGTGGCGCTGACCCGCACAAGGGAAATATTTAATCGCATCGCCCTTCATGCCGCGTACCTCGGCATGATCTTCCATTTCGTCGCGATCGTCGAAACCGTCCACCACTCCGGTGAGCTCGGCCTGGCCTCTTTATCGTTGGCTGCCTCCATTCTCGGTTTTCTCATCATGGTGGTTTTTTTGCTGGTTTACATGGTTTATCAGACGACCTCGCCAGGGATCGTCGTCTTCCCAGTTGTTTTTCTACTCACATTTCTGGGGCTGACCGGAGAACCTTTTGTGCTGACTTCCAGGTCGGCGCGCGAAGGGTGGCTGATCGTCCACATCTCGTTCATCTTCGCCGGATACGCCGCGCTCGTGCTCAGCTTCAGCGCCAGCCTGATTTACCTTATGCAGGAGCATAAGCTGAAGGCAAAGCGCTCCACCGGCATGCTTTCTCGCCTGCCGTCCCTGCAGGTTACCGACGAAATCGGCTTCCGTTCGCTCTTGATCGGCTTCCCATTTATGACTGCCGGGCTTGTCGCAGGACTCATCATCGCCCAGGCCACGTTCGGCCACATTAATTTTCAGGATCCAAAAATTCTGCTCTCGATTTTGACCTGGGCCGTATATCTCGTTCTGCTTTATACGCGATGGAATGCCGGGTGGCGGGGCCGGCGAGCGGCCTATCTGGCCGCGGGGGTGTTCGCCATGGCGATCGTCGCGTGGGCGGCAAACTATTTTAGTGCAGTGCACAGGCTGGCTCGTCCATGAATTTTCAGCTCATTGGCGTGAACCACAAAACCGCGCCAGTTGAGGTGCGCGAGCAGCTTGCTATACCGGAGAAAAAGTTAACCGAGGCCCTGCAGCAACTGATGGCAGTTTCCGGCGTGCGCGAAGGAATGATCCTCTCGACTTGCAACCGGGTTGAGGTGCTGGCGCACACAGCAAATGGGAGTACCGACCTGCGCGAATTTCTCAAGCAGCACTTTGCCGTTGAGCCTTCGTCATATCAATCTCACCTGTATGAGTACCGCGAGCACGATGCCGTGCGACACGTTTTCCGCGTAGCTTCCAGCCTGGACTCCATGGTCGTCGGTGAGCCGCAAATTCTCGGCCAAGTGAAAGAAGCTTATGCAACAGCGCGCGCCGCCGGCGCAGTTCAGTCTTATCTCGATCTGCTGCTCACGCGTGCTTTTGCCGTGGCGAAGCGGGTACGAAATGAGACCGCAGTCGGTTCATCGTCGGTTTCGGTCGCGTCCTGCGCGGTCGATCTCGCCGAAAAAATCTTCGGCTCATTAGAAGGCAAGCAGGTCTGTCTGGTGGGAGCGGGCAAAATGTCCGAGATTGCGGCCCGACATCTTTTAGTTCGCGGCGCGGGGCCGATTTTCGTGGCAAATCGTACATATGAGCGAGCCGTAGTTTTGGCCGAAAAATTCAGCGGGCGAGCGATTCGCTTCGACGAATTGTACGAACATTGCGAGCAAGCGGACATCGTCATCACCTCAACCGGGGCCCCGGTCGCAATCTTCCGACGCGAGCACGCGGAGCGCTTTCTGGCGCGCCGCCGTAACCGGCCCATGTTTTTTATCGATATCGCCGTCCCGCGCGACGTCGATCCGGAGATCAACAAGCTCGACGGCATCTTCATTTACGATATCGACGACTTGCAGGACGCGGTCAGCTCCCACGCCGCCGAACGCAGAATCGAAGCCGGTCGTGCCGAGCAGATAATCGACGAAGAAGTCGGGCGGTTTCATGCGCGACTGAAGTCGTTGCATGTCGTGCCCGCGATTATTTCCCTGCAGGATTATGTTGAAACCATCCGTCAGGCGGAACTCGATCGCG
>DATIYR010000286.1:0-3911 GCA_035517535.1 Terriglobales bacterium | reverse complement strand
TGAGGAACGCGGGCTTATTACCTTCGATGAGATGGCCAAGCCAGGCCAGCGCAAAAGCAGCGGGGATGAGCAGCAGAGCGATGATCCAGTGGAACCAAACGACAATGATCGACGAGAAACCGACGGGAATGGCAATCAGGTGCAGGGCGCGGTTAACGGGGTGATTATGCGCGCCGTCGTAATGCGAGTAGAGCCCCATAGGAACCTCACTTTCGGGGCAGGATTATACCGCGAAATCGAGGGCAATGAACTGCTGGAATACTTCGTTCGAGAGTAAGCGGCCGCGCGATGTCAGGCGAATTGTACCATCCTCTTTTTCGAGCAGACCGGCGCTCGTGAGCTCCGCGATGCTTTCGTTGTAAGCTGCAACCGGTTCCTGACCGAATTCTTGGGCGAGTCTTCGCAAGTCAACTCCGCAATTCAGACGCAAGCCCAGGAAAAAAGCTTCCTGCAGCGCGCCTCCGGTGAAGATCGCGGTTCGTATCTTGTCACCCGCGCCGATATATTTTTCCAACGAATCGGGATTTGAAAACCTTACCCCATTCGTTCTATCGGCCGAATGCAGCATCGAGTGCGCGTCCACGCCGAATCCAAGGTAGGGCTGACGAGTCCAATATTTCAGATTGTGCCTGGATTCGAAACCTGGCCTGGCAAAGTTTGAAATTTCGTATTGGCAGATGCCCGCTGAGTCCAGCCGCTCGCACGCAATTTCGTACAAATCAGCCGTCAGGTCTTCGTCGGGAACAAAATGCGCGTGGTAACGCTGTCCGCCCGCGAGCACTTCTCGTCCCAGGCGTGAATCCTCATCCACTTCGAGCATGTAAATGCTGGCATGAGGCACAGCGAGCGAGATCAACTCCCTCAGAGATTCCTCCCAGCTCTCGCAGGTCTGGTGCGGTAATCCAGCGATCAGGTCGATGTTGAGGTTCGAAATTCCGGCTGAGCGCAGGCGGGCAACGTCGTCAATAACAGTGGAACATTTGTGCAAACGCCCAACGGAGGCGGCCTCCTGGTCAACAAACGACTGCACGCCCAGGCTGACGCGATTTACGCCGCAGCGGACCAGAACTTGAACGACCTCATCGCTCAGTGTCCCTGGCGCGCATTCAACCGTGATCTCGGCGTTCTGTTCGAGTTCGAAATTTTGTCCGATCGTGACAAAGATGCGTTCGAGCTGTGCTGCACCCAAAAGAGTGGGAGTGCCGCCGCCAAAATAGATCGAATCGACTGCGCCCTCGAGCAAACCGCCCATCTGGCGCGCGGTTTGGCCTGCCTGCTCGATTTCTACGCAAAGCCGATTCACGTAGTTTCCGAACACCGCGCCCGAAAAGACGTCCGACGCGAAATTGCAATAACTGCACTTTGTGCGACAGAAGGGCACCGAAATGTACAATCCGAGCGGCATCTGTATTATTATCTCCCACTCGGCAATCGGCACCCGGCTGATATCGTGTTACGCAGCAGGCTTGCTGAACGCACTACGAAGTTGTGGGCTGAATGCTGAGTGCTCGATACTAAAACACTATGCTCCCTCGTGTCGTCATCACAGGTATGGGCGTTGTCAGCCCGAATGGAATTGGAAAGGACGCCTTCTGCCGCGCCGTACTGGTGGGAAAATCCGGCGTGAAGCGGATTTCGCGATTCGATTCTTCGCATTTACTGGTCCACATCGCGGGCGAGATTCCCGAGTTCGATGAGCTCGCATGGGTCGAGGCCCGCGAGCGCAAGCACGTCTCGCGGGTGGTCCCGCTTTGTCTGGCGGCCACGACTGAAGCGGTCAAAGATGCCGGTCTCGACGTCACCTCGATGTCGACCGAGCAAAAGCGACAGCTCGGCATCGTGCTGGGCACGGGCGGTGGCGCACTGGAGTTCTCCGAGCAGATGTATCGCCTTTGGCACAGCGGCAAGGAAAAGCAAGTCAGTCTGTTTTGCATTCCGAGCGGCACCATGGGCACGATCCCCAGCGAGATCAGCATGCGCTTTGGATTTCGCGGATACAGTCACGTCGTAACCGCCGGCTGCACGTCTTCCACCGACGCGCTCGGCTACGCCTATCAGCACATTCAAGCCGGCGTGCAGCCAGTCTTCGTCGCCGGCGGCGTAGACTCGCCCATTACAGAAGGGATCGTGAAGGGCTACACCATGATCCGTGCCTTGACGCAATCATGGAACGACCAGCCGGAGCGCGCGTCGCGGCCGTTCTCTGCGGATCGCGACGGCTTCGTGCTTGCCGAAGGCTCGTGGATGTTCGTTCTGGAAGATTATGAACACGCCAAAGCGCGTGGGGCTCGAATTTATGCTGAGATTACGGGGTATGCCGCCACCTGCGAGGCTTATCATCGCGTGCGCATGAGTGATTCTCCGGAAGAACCCGCTCGCGCAATCACTTTGGCGTTAGAAGAATCTCAGCTTGCTCCTGAGGACATTCAGTACGTGAGCCTGCACGGAACATCAACCGAGATGAACGATCGAGTAGAGACGCGTGCGTTGAAGCTGGCGCTTGGGGAACATGCTTATAAAATTCCCATGTCCGGGTTGAAATCGCAGATCGGGCATGCCCAGGGCGCATGTGGGTCGGCCAGCGTCGCCGCGACCCTGGTCGCCATGGAGCATGGGCAGATTCCGCCAACCATAAACCTCGACCAGCCCGATCCCAATTGCGATCTCGATTATGTACCGGATGTTGGCCGAAGAGTTCAGATCGAACATGCGATCTGCAACTGCGTCGGCTTCGGCTCGAAGAATTCAGCGCTGGTGCTGAAGAAGATCGCGTAAAATCTCGTTAGCTGATCTGTGCCCGCCTCGCGAACCTTCTTGATGATTGTTGTAACGCTGACGACTGCTCTCGCCAGCGCCCAAACCCCCTCTGAGCTGGCTCCGTACCTGCTTCGTCTCGAACATGGGGACGCATACTCCAGTTCTTGTGTGTTACTGCAGAAATCGGGCGCTTACCATCTCGAGCTCGAGGACACAGAAAAGACCAGAGTGTTCGAAGGCTCCATGAATCCCGATGAACTTCAGCAACTGGTGACGAAACTACGGACTTTTCTCGCAGCCGTTTCGCAGGGACAAATTGAGGAGCCGCTGATCGCGCATCACGAACTGTTGAAGCTGGACGTGCCACGCAGCGGGCGCTGGGCTGAAGTGACGTTTCTCAGTGCTGAGAGCCAGGAACCTTACCGGCAGTCGCTGGAGCCATTAATTCAATGGTTAAACGACCTGCATAAATTGCCCCACAAGGAACTCACAGAAGATGCGGGCAAAAACAACTGCCTGGTGCCAACGAAAATTGTGCTGAGAAATCGGAGCGGCGACGCCCGTTTCGACGCGGAGGCGCCGATTGCGAGGCCTCCGTCGCCGACAGTTCCTTCGCAAACGCCGCCAGCCCAGGCTGCGCGACCTCAGCCCCCGCCTGCCCTCTTGCGTGTATTGCAGATGGCGATGAAGTCCGGGGTTGCTGAACAGCGCTGCGTGCTTGTAACTGGCGACGGGGCTTACAGAACTGAACAACGCTGGCAGAAGGAGGGCACCAAGAAAGCAGGTATAAAAATTGACGGCGGAGTAATGACGCCACCAGAAATTTCAGAACTGCAGCAAATTCTTGCCGATCCTGCTCTGGCGAAGATCCACCATCACGAAACTTCGCGAGCGGTGCTGCCCATGTCTGGAGAGATGCTGGAATTAGAAATCAGCCGACCATCTGGTGTTCAGGATGTGGTGCTTTCAAGCACATTCGCCCGAGGCGACGTTCCATTCTTCTACGCTGGAGATGGAGATATCAGCAGCGCGAGCAAGCTCCTCGAATTCCTGAAGGACCACGTCGAGGCCAATCAAATGGGAGCCTTGGATCGTAGCTTGCGCAATGATTGTGAGGAAGCTCCGTGATCGGGGTCTCCCTTGGTGTTCGCGCC
>DATIYR010000285.1:0-4624 GCA_035517535.1 Terriglobales bacterium | reverse complement strand
GGCGAAGGTTGAGCTTGTCATGCGTGCAGACTCATCCGCGCGCGCCTATGATCCGCGAATCAAGGAAGTTCGGGCGAATTATGCCGACGAGCTGCGCAATATTCTCGTTGTCGGCTCGGATGGAACGTTTGCCGAAGATTCCCAGCCGCTGGCGCGCATGAACGTTTCGTGCATTGCTAAGAACGAACGGAATTCGGCCCGCGGCAGCGCCGGGGGCGGCGGACGAGTAGCGCTCGACTTCTTTTTCGGCGAAAAGACTCCGGAATATTTCGCGAAAGAAGCGTCGCGGCAGGCGATCCTGCAGCTCGATGCGCGCGAAGCTCCGGCGGGAGAAATGGAAGTGGTGCTTGGCCCCGGCTGGCCGGGAGTTCTGATTCACGAAGCGGTTGGGCACGGGCTTGAAGCGGATTTCAATCGCAAGAAAACTTCTGCGTTTGCCGGATTGATAGGGAAGAAAGTAGCCAGCGAAAAATGCACGGTCGTCGATAACGGCGTAATGCCGTGGCGTCGAGGTTCACTGAACGTCGACGATGAGGGTCATGCCACGCAAGAGACAGTTCTCATCGAAAAAGGAATTCTCAAAGGCTATCTGAGCGACAAGCTTTCTTCGCGCCTGATGGGCATGGCCGATACCGGCAACGGCCGCCGCGAGAGTTACGAGCACATTCCCATGCCGCGCATGACGAACACATACCTGCTCGCGGGCGAGGACAATCCCGAAGACATTATTCGCTCGGTGAAGCGCGGAGTTTATGCGGTCAACTTCGGCGGCGGGCAAGTCGATATCACGAATGGCAAATTCGTCTTCTCGGCTTCGGAAGCGTACTTGATCGAAGACGGCAATGTGACCGCACCCATTCGCGGCGCGACTTTGATCGGCAACGGCCCTGAAGCCTTGAAGCACGTTTCCATGGTCGGTAACGACCTGCGCCTCGATGAAGGCGTCGGTACTTGCGGTAAGGATGGTCAGGCAGTGCCCGTCGGCGTTGGCATGCCGACCACCAAGCTCGACCGCATGACCGTGGGCGGAACCGCGCGCCGCGATACCGGCGGGTTCATGCAGTGAAGGAAAAAACCTCTAACCACAAAGGACCCGAAGGTACACAAAGGAAACAAATACCGCATGGGATTTGCTTCGTGAGCCTTCGCGTCCTTCGTGGTTAATTGCCTTTATGTCTTCCACTACTCAAGTCGAAAACCGAACTGCACCACCTCAAACTGATCTCAAGCAGCTCGCCCAAGATCTCGTTCGTCGTGCCATGTCTGGAGGTGCCACGGCTGCCGAGTGCGTCATCCGTGAAGGCGATGAATTCTCCACGCTTGTGCGCCTCGGCGAAGTCGAAACCCTGAAAGAATCGGGATCGAAATCCATCGGCATCCGCGTGTTCAATGGTAAGCGCGCGGCGAGTACGCATTCGAGTGACTTCACTCGCGCCGGTCTTGATCGGATGTTGAGTTCCACTCTAGAACTGGCCAAGATTACTTCCGAAGATCCGTTCGCCGGAATTCCTGAGCCCGATCAACTTGGTTCCATTTCCGGTGATCTCGATCTTTACTCGCCGGACGTTTACTCGCTTCCCGGTCAGGAGCGCATCGCCTACGCGCGCCGTGCGGAGAAAGCTGCGCTGGATTTCGACCCGCGCATCAAGAACTCCGAAGGTGGATCGTTCGACGCCGCCACCGGCCACAAGATCCTCGCCAATTCCCACGGCTTCGTCGGCGAATACCGCCGCTCCTATTGTTCGGTCGCCGCAATTCCGATCGCGCAGGATGAAAACGGCGCCATGCAGCGCGATTACTGGTTTTCGGTTTCACGCAATCTCGCCAAACTCGAGTCGCCGGAGGAAGTCGGCACAATTGCCGCCCAGCGCACGCTTCGCCGTCTTGGCGCAAGGAAAGTGAAGACGCAGGAAGTTCCGATCATTTTTGATCCGCTGGTCGCGAACTCAATTCTCGGCCACATCTTCGAAGGCGTGAACGGAGACTCGGTTTACCGCGGCGCGTCGTTTCTCGCCGGAAAACTTGGCCAGAAAATCGCATCCGAAAACGTCACCGTAATTGACGATGGCACGATGATTGGCGGCTTCGGCACCAGCCCGTTCGATGGCGAGGGCATACCCACTCGCCGTACCGTCGTTATTGAAAATGGTGTGCTCAAGTCGTATCTGCTGAACACCTACACCGCGAAAAAGCTCGGATTACAAACGACCGCTAACGCCTCACGCGGCCTCGCCGGAACTCCCGGAATTGGTCCAGGAAATTATTTTCTGCAAGCTGGAACCCGCACACCGCAGCAGCTCATTGCGGACGTTAAGCAAGGGCTCTACGTCACCGAATTTCTCGGCATGGGAGTGAATCTCGTCACCGGCGATTACTCTCGTGGCGCATCCGGATTGTGGATCTCCGGTGGCGAGTTGACCTATCCGGTTGAAGAAATCACCGTGGCCGGCAATCTGAAAGATATGTTCCTGAATATTTCCGAGGTCGCCAACGATCTCGAATTCCGCGGCTCGGTCGCGTCGCCGACAATTCGCATTGACGGGCTCACGGTGGGCGGAGAATAACCGGATGAAATTTGCGAAGATTGTATTCCTGATCGCTGGAATCTGGGGATTCCTGGTCCTTACGCCTCTGTACTTTATGTTCAACCTGATTGGACGGCAGGATCCGCCCGCGATCACTCATCCGGCTTTCTACTATGGTTTTGTTGGAACCGCACTCGCCTGGCAAGTTGCATTTTTCCTGATTGCGAGTGACCCGGTGCGCTTCCGGCCGATCATGGTTCCATCGGTGCTGGAGAAATTCGCGTATGCGGCCGCATCGACTGTTCTCTATTTGCAAGCGCAGATGCGCGCTTCCGATCTGGTCTTCGTCGCGGCTGACTTTGTTTTTGGCATGCTATTCCTGGTTGCCTTCTATCAGACTGCAGCGGGAGTGCGGGACCAAGCCATGAGTGCGACCGCGAGCGGAAGTCGAAGAATATAATCGTCCTGCATGGGCGGTCTTATCCAGCCGACTCCCGTCTCGGAAGAACCGAATACAAGCGGGCGCATTATCGTCATTGCTATCGCCGTGGTCGTGGCAATCGCGGTGATTGTTGCCCTTCTGCTGCGCGCAAAACCGCAGCCTGCGCCTGTGATCCCTCCCTATGCGGCGCAGTTGAAGATCTCCGACCTGAAAATGAGCCAGGCGCAGAATTTTGTCGGCGCCAGCGTCACCTACATAGATGGGACGATTGCAAATACGGGGGATAAAACCGTAACGCACGTAACCGTCCGCGTCACCTTCCATGATGCTTACAATCAGATCGCGCAAGTTGAGGATGAGCCGATAAAGATTCTCGAGACCAGCGGACCATACCCGGACACGGTTGATCTCGCTGTCTCGCCCCTGTCACCCGGTCAAAGCAAGCCCTTCCGCTTGATCTTTGAGCATGTGAGCGAGCAGTGGAACCAGGCATACCCGGAACTGCAGATTGCGGACGTGACGACGAAGTAAAAAGCGGCCACGGATCCTCACGGATCTTGACGGGCTCGGTCCAAGAAGCTTTATGAGGTCCGCGGTTGATGGATTCGGCCCTCCGCGTTTTATCCGTGTTGATCCGCAAAATCCGTGGCAGCATTTTCGTTTCTTCTACAATGTCTCCATGCCTGAAACCAAAACCGTCCGCCTCACCGAGACGGTAAAAGCCGCGGGTTGAGCTTCCAAGCTGAGTCCGGCGGCGCTGGACAAGGTGCTTGGGAAATTAGCCCGGCAACACGACCCGAATGTTCTTGTCGGCTTCGACCACGCCGACGACGCCGGCGTGTATCAAATCGCGCCTGAAATGGCGCTGGTACAGACGGTAGATTTTTTTACACCGATTGTGGATGACCCTTACACCTTCGGCCAGATCGCAGCCACGAATTCGCTCAGCGACATTTATGCCATGGGCGGAAAACCGATGACCGCGCTAGCACTCGTCTGCTTCCCTGAGAAAGGTGATCTCGAAATTCTCGAGCAGATTCTTGCCGGCGGATTATCCAAGATGATCGAGGCGGGATGCACGGTCATTGGTGGCCACAGCATTCGTGATGAGGAGACAAAGTTCGGATATTCGGTGACGGGCACGATCGATCCAAAGCGCGTGTTGAAAAACGGCGGAGCGCGCGTGGGTGATCGCTTGATCCTGACCAAATCACTGGGCACGGGAGTGATTTCGACCGCGATCAAGAAGGGTGTTGCGAAGCAGTCATGGATCGATGCGGCCGTGCGCTCGATGACCACTTTGAATAAAACTGCCGCGGAAGTGATCACCAATTTTCTGAGGTGGGACGAAAATCAAAATCCCCACCCTCCCCTGAAGGGGAAGGATGGGGCACCCGGTTCACCGACGCCTGACAACTTTCCCATCCACGCGCTTACCGATATCACCGGCTTCGGGCTCATTGGTCATCTGCGCGAAATGTTGCTGGCTTCAGAAAGCGTCTCCGCCCAGCTGCATGCGAATCGCATCCCGCTGCTCGAAGGAGCACTCGAATGCGTACGCGCCGGCCACATCCCCGGTGGACTGAAAGCCAACCGCGAATTTGCCGAGTGCGTCGTGCAGTATGCCAACGGAGTCGCAGACGACCTCAAGACGCTT
>DATIYR010000284.1:0-5963 GCA_035517535.1 Terriglobales bacterium | reverse complement strand
ACATCGCGTTTCGTTCTTTCTATAGCTCTATAATCAGTTCGATATGGCAACTTCTGTGGAGAGTTCCGTCGGCGCGCGGGCCAAGTACGAGCCAGTCATCGGTCTCGAAGTGCACGTTCAGTTGCTGACTGAGTCGAAGATTTTTTGCTCATGCTCGACGCGATTCGGTGATCCGCCGAATACTAACGTCTGTCCGGTTTGCTTGGGTCTGCCTGGGGCACTGCCGGTGCTGAACCGGAAGGCGGTTGAGTTTGCCACGCTGGCGGCCATGGCGCTGAATTGCGAGATTCGCGAGACGTCGATTTTCGCGCGCAAGAATTACTTTTATCCCGACCTGCCGAAGGGCTACCAGATTTCGCAGTATGACAAGCCGCTGGCGGAGCACGGATATATCGACATTGAGACGTCCAGCCATGCGGCGTCCGGAGCTCCACAAAACAAGCGAATTGGAATAACGCGGCTGCATCTGGAGGAAGATGCGGGCAAGAGCCTGCATGAGGGTTTTGTGGGCTCGGGCGAGACGACGGCCATCGACCTCAATCGCAGCGGCGTGCCGCTGATTGAGATTGTCAGCGAACCGGATATTGCTTCGCCGAATGAAGCCTACGAATATTTGACGCGATTGAAAGAGATCATTCTTTACACCGGTGTGAGCGACGTGAACATGGAGGAAGGCTCGCTGCGGTGTGATGCGAATGTGAGCGTACGGCCTCGCGGAGAAAAGAAGTTCGGCACGAAAACGGAAGTAAAGAACGTAAATTCGTTCCGTTTCATCCGTGAGGCGCTGGAATACGAAATCGAACGGCAGATTGGTCTGATCGAATCGGGCGGACGCGTCGTGCAGGAGACGCGGCTGTACAACTCCACCGAAGGCAAGACTTACGGCATGCGCTCGAAAGAACAGGCGCATGATTACCGCTATTTCCCGGAGCCTGATTTGCTTCCGCTGGTCATCGATGAAAAATGGCAGGCGCAGATTCGAAACACCTTGCCGGAACTGCCCGAGGCACGCCGCAAGCGCATGATGTCCGACTACACCATTACGGCGCAAGATGCGCACACGCTGACGCTGACTCAGTCGCTCGCCGATCGGTTTGAATCGGCGGCCAAGGCGGCGAAAAACCCCAAGCGCGTGGCAAATCTGGTACAGAGCGAACTGCTGGGAAGGCTCAAAGCGAAGGGACTGGAAATTGAACAATCGCCGATCACGATGAAAGGCGTGGCCGAGTCAGCGGACCTGGTCGAAAGCGGCGTCATCTCGGGCAAGATGCTCAAGGATCTATACGATCTCGCGTTCGAGCGTGGGAAAGACTTCCCGGCCGTGTATGAAGAAGAAGGCCGGCCGGCGCAGTCGCGCGACACATCAGCGATTGAAAAAATTCTCGATGAAGTTCTCGCTGCCAATCCCAAGCAGGTTGAGCAGTACCGCGCGGGTAAAAAAACCGTCGCCGGCTTTTTTGTCGGCCAGGTGATGAAGCTCTCCAAAGGGCAGGCCAATCCTCAGTTGGTGAATGAGCTCGTCGCAAAAAAGCTAGGCTGACCGGGGCTCGGCAGCGCTTCGCTTGCGCGACTTGCGGCGAAGGTTGCCAAACTAGCCGCTCATTGGTTCAACTCCCTTTCGTCACTCTGATCTCCCTGCATTCTCGGTCACCATAAAGCTTCCCCCAGCCCGAGTTTGGCCGGAGAAAAGAATGAAGATAACCGAGAGGCGGATTTTTATTGCGGTCACGTTGCTGAGCTGCTTCGTGATGATGTATCAGGCGCTGCATAAACCGCAGCCGGTTGCGCTGCCGCAGAATGTCGAGACGGCTCGAGCCAATGCGGCATCTTTCAATCACAAGGTGGAACAATTGCAGACGCCCAAACCGGACAATCCGCCGGCGGAGGTGCATTTCAACTCTGACGAGGTGAATGCGGAAATCGCGCAATCCACGGGCGCGCTGCCGCCTGCTCCTGCGAATCCTGCGCCGGCGAGTGCTGCGACGGCGAGTGCGGCGCAAAGTCCTTTAGATTCGCAGCCGGCACCGGATTCGAATTTATCTCCAGACACAATTATGGGCCCGGGTGATGTGCAGGTGAAGGACTATCAGGTGAAGTTGGATGGGGATGTGGCGCGAGGGCAATTCGTCACTCAAGTCGCCGGAAAAGATGTGTACGTCACCATGGCGGGACACCTTGGATCGCAGGACGGTTACGTGACCTTTGATCCGACGGAAATCAAGATTGGTGACCTGAGTATCCCGGTTTCATTGGTCAATTCGGAGTTGCAGAAGAAACTCTCTGAACAGCATGACAGGCTGAAATTGCCAGATGGGGTGGGAAGTTTGCGGGTAGAAAATGGCGAGCTGGTTGTAACCCAGAAGTGACGTGACCGCCGATTATCCAGCTACAAACCTCTATACGTTACGCCTTTCCTGTGGTTAAATTCCGGGGACATGCATGTTGCCGCAATCGTCGGACCAGGGAACGTCTTTAAAGCGCTTGGTACTTTTCAGCGTGAAGCCAATGCGCAATGGACGTCGCTGATTGAGCAGGCTGACGTGATCGTGGTGTTTGGCGGCGACGGAACAATTCACCGGAACCTCTCAACCTTAGTTGACCTGGATGTGCCGGTTTTGATCGTCCCGTGCGGCAGCGGCAATGATTTCGCGCGCGCCGTTGGCGTGCGCACGGTCCAGGACGCGATCTTTGCCTGGCAGAAATTCTCGGCTGGCGCGAGCAATACGCAAGCGATCGATCTCGGCGTGATTGAATGCCCGGCTGAAACCTCGGGACCCGCGCAAAGGTACTTCTGTTGCGTTGCAGGCGTGGGCCTGGATGCGGCGATTACACGACGAGCGAATGCGCTTCCCAAATGGATTCGTGCGCACGGTGGATATGGATTAAGCGCGCCACGCGAATTCTTTCGGTTTTCGCCCTTTCCCATGAAAATTTCGCCGAATGGGAGCGGGCCGGGCGTTTTCAAGCCTACGATGCTGGCCGCCGTGGCCAATGCCCCATCCTTCGGCGGGGGCATGAGGATTGCGCCGCACGCGAAGATGGATGACGGCAAGCTGGATGTCTGTATTGTGCGCGCCATGGACAAGTTCACTCTTTTCCGCCTGTTTCCGACGGTTTACTTCGGCCGCCACTTGGATTCGTCGAAGGTTGAATATGTGCAGGCGCCAATCGCGAAAATCGAAACCGAAGTTCCTTTCGATGTTTTTGCCGATGGCGAATTCGTCTGCCAAACTCCGGTCGAGTTCAGTGTTGCCTCCAAGGCGCTGCAAGTCATAGTCCCCACATAAACATCCCCGTGCGCTCCGGTGCTAAACTAACAAACATTTATGGCTGAAAACGGACGTTCGCGGTTCTGGTTGTGGGTTGTAATCGGCGGAGGCGCATTTTTCCTCTTCGTGCTCGCGGTATTTACCTTGGTTTATGTTGCGCTGCACGCGGGCGGCCGCGGCGGAATCAGCGGGTTTGGCGACAAAATTGGGGTGGTGGACCTGGACGGAGTGATTCTCGATCCCGACCAGGTTGTTGATGACCTGCGCAGGTTTGCTGATGACGATTCGGTCAAAGCGATCATCATCCACGTGAACTCGCCGGGAGGCGGAGTGGCGGCATCCGAGGAGATTTATCGCGAGGTCAAACGCATTCGGGATGAGAAACACAAACGCATCGTGGCTTCGATCGAGACCGTTGGCGCGAGCGGAGCTTATTACGTTTCCTCCGCTACCAACAAAATTTTTGCCGATGACGGCAGCGTGGTTGGATCGATTGGCGTGATTGCGGAATGGGTGAATTATGGCGATCTCATGCGTTGGGCCAAGCTGAAGCCCGAGGTGCTCAAGGTTGGCGAATTCAAGGATACGGGCGATCCCACCCGCGAACTAACGCCCGCCGAACGCCAATATATGCAGGGGTTGATCGACAACATGTATGGGCAGTTCGTGGAAGCGGTCGCGAGTGGGCGGCATGCCAAAGTTGCTGATATTAAATCCATTGCCGATGGCCGGGTGTGGACTGGCGAGCAGGCGCTGGGCATGCACCTGATTGATCAGATTGGCGATTTTCGCGCGGCCGTGCTGGATACGGCGAAATCGGTGAATATCAGTGGCGAACCGACGTTGGTACATCCAGAACGCGAGCGCGAGTCGCTGCTTGATTGGTTGTTCGGCGACGCAACAAAGTGGCTGCCGACCAAAGAGAAGCTGATGGATCAGCACGTCGGTTTTTACTATCTTTGGAAGTAGTGTTCTCTGGCCCGGATCTCCCACTTGCCAACAAGCCCTGAAATTTGAGAAGGTTATGCGAACGGGTTTCCGCGCAGGCTTGCCGCCGGGCCCAATCGCTGGGCGGAATCTCCGGCCGATATTCGCGGAAGATTGGGGAGCAAGTTATGACAAAAGCTGACTTGATCGATGAGGTTTCTCGACTGGTGGAATTGACGCGTAAAGACAGCGAGGTGGTGGTGGAGACCATCTTCGATAGCATCGTACGCTCGCTGCGGGCCGGGGACAAGATCGAGATCCGCGGTTTCGGCAGCTTCCGGACCCGCCAGCGCAAGCCCCGCGTCGGACGTAATCCGAAGACCGGCGACCGCGTGGACGTGCCGGCAAAGAAAATCCCGTTCTTTAAGCCAAGTAAGGAATTGAAAGATTTGGTAAATGGCGAAACCGGAGCCCAAGCTCCGGCAGCACCGGCTCCAGCGGTATAGGTTCTCTTAGTTAGAATTCTTGCAGGATGTTCTCCCGTAAAATTCGTGTGGAATATGAGCAGGATGGGCAATCCCTACCTTGTCCTTTGAAATGGCTGGACAACTTTTCCATGCGCAATTTCACCAACGCCAGCATTTTCGACGATACGCTTCCAATTGCCGATGGGGTTATGGAGATCGGCGAGCGCGTGCCGCTGGACAAATTAAGGGAAGCAATGGAGGATTGGTTCCAGCGCAAAGGATATCTGCAAAAAGGTGCTGGCCTCTATGTCAAAAGCGCGTAGCTTCCCGAATCACATTGCAACGCGATGATTCAACCGCACTGGCGAATCTTCGCGCCTTAAGGCCCGCCAGGTATTCACAAACGCATTTATCAGGCCAACCACGCAGGCGATCGCAAATGCGACGGTTAATCCGAAGGTTATCACTCCGGAAAGGGATGTCAGGTCTTGCGGCAAGATCGCGGGTACTTCGGCGAGAACCGGCGCAAAGTCCTTTAAGACAAAGAAAAACACGATTGCCGAAAGTAAATTCTGAACCGCTCGCGCTCCGAAACGTTCGCGTGTCCAATATGGGCGAGCAAAGTCAATCGCCGACAACGAAAGATTGAGGATCAACAACCCCAAAAATGGCCAGAAGAATTTGTGCCACGAAGATGGAAGTGTCACTCTTATTCCGCCAGTCTCGAAGACCGTAAGCGTCCACAGAATCTTCAGCCACCAGATACCAAAGATTGTGCCGAAGATGAACTCGGCGCCCGACTTTGCGCGCGGAATTCGCCGTTTATCTCGGACCCGTGGCAGCTTGCGCGGACTCCAGTCTTTGTCGAGCCAGTTACCGTCTTTGCCTTGCTCGATTCCTCGCTCGATGGCCGCGAAAACGATGGTTACGACAATCATTGCAAACACCGCATGCGAGAAGAGGAACAGAATGTCTCCGAATAAGGCGAGTCCCAAGTGCTGCGCGCGGTACGCCGGGTTGACGATCACCAACCCGATCCAAACCCCTACCCACGGCAGCAAGTAACACAGCAACGCGAGTCTCAGCACAAACCAATACGCCGGGAACAAGATCGGGCCGATCAGCCAACGTGGGGGCAGATATTTCTCCGCAACCAGCAGAGGCCGCCCGCGTTGCTTGAGCAGCGCCTCCCACTCGTTCTCGTTTAAACTGCGCCCGAGCGCGCTTTCGCGCTCTTCGGCCTGTGAGCGAATATCGTCACGGAGTTCCGCAATGATGTCGTTCTGCTGCGCACTCGGCA
>DATIYR010000283.1:0-2832 GCA_035517535.1 Terriglobales bacterium | reverse complement strand
GTGGCCCGGGCAATCCACGTGGGCGTAGTGCCGGTTCGCGGTCTCATACTCGACGTGCGCGGTCGCAATAGTGATTCCGCGGGCCTTCTCTTCCGGGGCGTTGTCGATCGAATCAAACGACCGGAACTGGATCTTCGGATTGTGCTTCGACAGAACCTTGGTGATCGCCGCCGTCAGCGTGGTCTTGCCATGGTCGATGTGACCGATGGTGCCTACGTTGCAGTGCGGCTTTGTTCGTTCAAATTTCTCTTTTGCCATTTTGCTTGTTTCCTCTTAAATCAGCTCTCGGCTTTCAGCTCTTAGCTATTAGCCTTTCGCCCTCAGCTCAAACCTAAAAACCTTGTCATTCCGAGCAAGCATTCTGATTCTGACTCGCGAATCAGAAGCGCAATCGAGGAACCTGCTTTTCTGCCGTCCCTCCGGGACTCGGTCGTTTCGTCAGCTACCCAGGGCTTACGCCCTGGGCTAAATTCTTTCGCCCTGCGGAGCTCCTATCGATTCGGCCCGCCTTGCGATTTACCGATAATCTCATCGGCCACGCTGCGCGGCACTTCTTCGTAGCGCGCGAAGTGCATCGAGTACTCGGCGCGGCCCTGAGTCGAAGAGCGCATGTGCGTCGCGTAACCGAACATTTCCGCCAGCGGCACAATCGACTTAATCACCTGCGAACCGGCGCGGTGCTCCATACCTTCAATGCGTCCACGACGCGAACTCAGATCGCCCATGATTGTTCCCGCGAAATCTTCCGGTGTAACTACCTCGACCGCCATCACCGGCTCGAGCAACACGGGCGAGGCCTTGCGCGCGGCTTCTTTGAACGCCATCGAGCCCGCGATCTTGAACGCCATTTCGTTCGAGTCGACTTCGTGATAACTGCCGTCGTAGAGCGTGACCTTCACATCGACCACCGGGTAACCCGCGAGCACTCCTCCTTCGAGCGCTTCCTGAATTCCCTGATCGACCGGCTTGATGTACTCCTTCGGAACCACACCGCCGACGATCTCGTTGAGGAACTCGTAACCCTTGCCCGGCTCCTGCGGATCGAGCTTGATCTTCACGTGTCCGTATTGGCCGCGGCCGCCGGTTTGGCGAATGTATTTGCCTTCGGCCTCGGCGTGCCTGCGAATGGTCTCGCGATAGGCCACCTGCGGCTTGCCGACGTTGGCCTCGACTTTATACTCGCGCATCATGCGGTCGATGATGATCTCAAGGTGCAGCTCGCCCATGCCGCTGATGATGGTCTGGCCGCTATCGGGATCGGTGTGAACTTTGAAGGTGGGATCTTCCTGCGCCAGCTTGTTCAGCGCGATGCCCATCTTTTCCTGATCGGCTTTGGTCTTGGGCTCAACCGCAACTGAAATAACGGGCACAGCAAACTCGATTGACTCCAGAGTAATCGGATGCTTGGGATCGCAAATCGTGTCACCGGTCGAAACGTTCTTCAGGCCAACCACCGCGCAAATATCGCCCGCCAGAATTTCCTGAATGTCTTCGCGCTTGTTGGCGTGCATCTTGAGCAGGCGGCCAATGCGCTCATTTCGTTGGGTACGTGAATTCAGCACCGACTCACCGGACTTGAGCTGGCCCGAATAAACGCGAATAAACGTGAGCTGTCCGACGAACGGATCGGCCATGATCTTGAACGCCAACGCGGAGAATGGTTCGCCATCGGAAGCCTTGCGCGTAATCACTTTGCCGGTATCAGGATCAATGCCGTGGGTTTCGGGAACATCCAGCGGTGACGGCAGATAGTCGACTACCGCGTCGAGCAGCGGCTGAATGCCTTTGTTCTTGAAGGCAGTTCCGACCACAACCGGGAAAACCTTTAGCGCAATCGTCGCTTTGCGCAGAGAAGCCTTCAACTCCTCAGGTGTAATCTCTTCGCCCTCGAGGAACTTGTGCAGCATCTCATCGTCGTTCTCGGCGACGGTTTCAACCAGTGCGGCGTGGAAGGCTTCCGCTTTCTTTTTCAGGTCGGCGGGGATTTCTTCGGTGACGTACTCGGCGCCCAGCGTCTCATCTTTCCAGGTGATCGCCTTCATGGTCATCAGGTCGACGACGCCCTTGAATTTATCTTCTTGCCCGATAGGGATTTGAATCGCTACGGGCTTGGCATTCAGGCGTTTGCGAAGGGTATCGACGGCGTGCTCGAAATCAGCGCCCATTTTGTCGATCTTGTTGATGAAACAAATGCGCGGGACACCATACTTATCGGCTTGGCGCCACACCTTTTCCGACTGCGGCTGCACGCCGTGAACCGCGTCAAATACTGCAACTGCGCCATCGAGCACGCGCAGCGAACGCTCGACTTCGGCGGTGAAATCGACGTGGCCGGGCGTATCGATGATGTTGATGCGAATGTCGCGCCAGGTGCACGTGGTCGCGGCGGAGGTAATCGTGATGCCGCGTTCCTGCTCCTGCTCCATCCAGTCCATGGTGGCGGTGCCTTCGTGCACTTCGCCCAGGCGGTGCGTGCGGCCGGTATAGAAGAGGATGCGCTCGGTGGTCGTGGTCTTACCGGCATCGATGTGCGCCATGATGCCGATGTTCCTGCAACGCTCTAATGGGACCGTTCTGGACACAGCTTTCTTCTTCTCTTCCTTGCGGACTTCCTGTTCGCCGACTGTGTTTGCAGGGGTACTCATTTCACTTCAGCTCTTAGCTTCTTTTTTCTCCGCGACCTCGTCTCGCCTCGGCGCGCTCTGCGGTTAAAGTCTTTTTCCGAAAGCTCTTAACCGCAGAGAAAATCCGCAAAGTTCACGGAGAAAACCTCTACCAGCGATAATGCGCGAAGGCCTTGTTGGCTTCCGCCATGCGGTGAACATCTTCTTT
>DATIYR010000282.1:0-8394 GCA_035517535.1 Terriglobales bacterium | reverse complement strand
ACGAAAAGCATGCGCATCGCCGGGAACCGCGCCGCCTACTTCTTCGAGCAAGTCTTCGTTTCCGTTGCGCTCGAGATCGGCGAAGGCGACGCCGTGACCTTTGTGTAGCTCGCCAGTGCCGGAAGCGGCGGTCACGTCGGTAAAGAACTTACCTTCCTTATTGTGTAGGAGGACGTTCGGAAGCAAGGAACCATAAGAAGGATTGCCGGTTCCCAGGTAAATGTCAAGATAGCCGTCATTATCGATGTCGCCGAAATTCGAGCCCATGGGCATGAACACGCGATTCAGTCCAACTTCGTTGGTCACGTCGCGAAATGTTCCGTTGCCCAGGTTCTTGTAGAGCTTCATGGTTTCAGCGTTCGTGGGCAGGCCCAGATAACTGCGAATGTCTTCATCCACGGAGACGTAATAACTGCTCACCAGAAGATCAGGCCAGCCGTCGTTATCGTAGTCGAAGAACCAGGCGGGAAAGCTCTGCAACGGCTTTTCAACACCGGCTTTGGCTGCAACTTCGGTGAAAGTTCCGTCGTGATTATTGTGGTAGAGAAAATTGTCGCCATTCAGGTTTGATACGTAAAAATCCACGTAGCCGTCATTGTCGTAATCGGCGGCAACGACGGCCTTGCTGTACGCGACGCGATCGATTCCTGCTTTGTGGGAAATGTCTTCGAAGGTGCCATCGCCACGGTTGCGAAAGAGCTGCGAGGGGCCCTGCTCGTTGGCGACGAATAAATCGAGATAGCCATCGTTATCGATATCGGCCCACACGGCGCTTTGGGTTTGAGTTGCCGGCTCGGCGAGACCGGCGGCTGCGGTCACGTCTGTGAAAGTTCCATCGCAATTATTGCGCAGCAGAGATTTGCGTTCGGGAAACTCCCATGCTCCGCGCAGCACCAGAATGTCGGTGCAGCCATCGTTGTTGTAATCGGCCTGGATGAGATTCAATCCGCCGAGTTGGTCAGACAAGCCCGCTTTCTCGGTGTGGTCGCTGAATGTGCCGTCGCCATTGTTGTGAAAGTAGTGCATGGGTGCGCATTCACCAAAGTCTGAAGTCACGATGTCGAGCTGGCCGTTATTTTCGAAATCATCGACGATCAAGCCTCCTGACATGGAATAGAGATTGATTCCCGCCTCAGGAGCCACATCTTTAAACCGGGGAATTTCTTCCGGCGATTCGAAAACTGAAGGCGAAATCAAATACTGCTTTGGAACGCCATCGGGATATTTGCCGAGAGTCAAATAAGCGAGGTTGAGTTCCCACTTGATGTCGAGTGTGTCCGGTTTGCGTGCGAGATATTTGGTGAAAAACTCGATGGCCTTCTGCGAAGCTTCCTGGTTTTGATAAGCAACCGGCGTCCGCGGGGGAAAGAGGCAGCGATCACCTGGATGGCGATAGGCGTCGTTGTCCATTTCGGATTTGTGCAAGTACGCAATTCCTAACGCCTCCTCCAGATCTGGCATGGCCGCGGGCAATTCGGTTTGAGCGATCTGGTAAGCCTGCAGAAATTGATCGATTGCTTTCTCCATGTCGCCGCGGTAGGCGTAAAGATTGGCCGCCGCGTAATGCATTTGAATGCGATCGAGTGGCGGATGCGAGGCCGAGCCTTCGGGATTACTAGGATCGAGATTGTCGAGAGCGACATCGAGCACCGTCTGCCAGGATTGCTTTCGGATTCGGCACATGGCCTGCAAATCCTGGTTCCAGCCATCTGGCTTGGGAACGCTGCGAAAGCCGAGATCGGCCTCGCCCTTTCCTCCAACTGGCTGCTGGTAGCGGATATTGCCGGCGTCGGTTTGCGGAAGTGTCTGTGTGCTGGCTGATCCGCCGGACATGGAAGCGTTAGGCGCTTGCGCCATAAGAGCGGCGCTCATAATGCAGGCGAAAATGAGGCGGTGAGGAATGAAGCGAAACCCGCGACGGTTCGGTCGGGAATTTCTGGCTGGGGATGAGTTTCGGAAGATCACGCAGTCGCTGCAGGTAAACGTATTCGGAGATTGTAGCGCAGCACTCTGGATATACTGCTCTGATGTTTCGGATTAATTCGTTGATCTGGGCCCCGGCTGGGTTTGTCCTGATTTTGTTCATAGCAAAACTGAAAAACGTAATCGCGCCAACTCCTGAAGTCCATGCGCAGCAGCAATCGCAGAGTGCGGTTTCAAGCGGCGCCGCACATCCCGCGGTGCTGGACGCTGAACACCGTCCGATAACGGCCGGCGGATTTGCGGAGACAGGTCCGGTCGTTTTTGAAAATGATGCTGAAAAAGCTGGCCTCACGACTTGGCATCATGTGATGGGAACGCCGGAAAGAAAATTCATTATTGAAACCGTAGGTTCCGGAGTCGGACTGCTCGACTACGACAACGATGGCTGGCTGGATATTTACCTGGTGAACGGATCCACATACGACGCTGAGACTGGGAAGGCCACCCCGCCGCATGCAGCGCTATTCCACAACAATCACGATGGCACGTTCACCGATGTTGCCGCAAAGGCAGGCGTGACCAATGATCGCTGGGGCTTCGGCGTTGCCATTGGCGACTATGACAATGACGGCTGGCCGGATATCTATGTGACAAATTTCGGCAAGAACCGCCTGTACCACAACAATCATGACGGCACCTTCACCGATGTTGCAGAGAAGGCCGGCGTGGCGCTGGGCAACTGGTCTACCGGAGCAACCTTCGGCGATTACGATGGCGACGGCAGACTCGATCTGTTTGTGCCAGGTTACGTTCACTACGATTTTGATCATCCGCCGATTCCGGGCAGCTCAGCCGTAGCCTTCCCCACCTGTGAGTTTCGCGGAATGAAGGTGATGTGCGGCCCGCGGGGCCTCCTAGGCGAACCCGATCACCTTTTTCACAACAACGGCGACGGGACGTTTATGGACGTGAGTGTGAAAGCCGGAGTCGCCGACAAGAACGCCTACTACGGCCTGACTGCGCTTTTTGCCGACTTGAATAACGACGGCCGAGTTGACCTGGTGGTGGCAAACGATTCCACTCCGAATTATCTCTACGTCAACAAGGGCGATGGGACTTTTGAGGACGACAGCTACGCCTCCGGTTACGCGCTGAATGAAGATGGGAAAGAAACCGCGTCGATGGGGATTGCGGCCGGGGACTATCTGAACAATGGCTGGCTCGATCTCTACAACACAGTTTTTTCCGATGACTACAATCCGCTTTACAAAAATGAAGGCGACGCGAATTTTACCGACGTCAGCTATCCAGCCGGAATTGCCGAGGTCACAATACCGTTTCTTGGCTGGGGCGACGGCTTCTTCGACTACGACAACGATGGATGGAAAGACCTGCTGGCAATCAATGGGCACGTCTATCCTGGCGTGGACCAGAGCGATTGGGGAACGACTTTCGCCCAGCGTCCTCTGCTGTTTCATAATCTCGGCGGAGGAAAGTTCGAAGTGATTCCTCCAGTCAAAGGAACCGGTCTGGCATTGACCATGGTTGGGCGCGGCGCGGCGTTTGGCGACTTATTCAACGATGGAAAGATCGATGTGGTTGTAAACGTTTTGGATGGGCCGCCGGTTCTGCTGCGAGACGTTAGCCCTGACCATCACCACTGGGTGGGGCTCAAATTAGTTGGTGGGCCGAAATCACCTCGAGATGCAGTAGGCGCGACCGTCTATCTGACCGCCGGGGGAATGCGGCAACGTGGTGACGTGCTCAGCGGCGGCAGTTTTGCGTCGTCCAACGATCAACGGGTGCATTTTGGGCTGGGAGATACGACATCGGTCGATCAGGTGGAAGTTCACTGGCCGGACCGGACGGTGCAAAAGCTCAAGTTAAGCGGCGTCGTGGACAGATTTTATAAGGTTGAAGAGGGCAAGGAAGCCATACCTGCAGACCCTCCTGCTCACCGTAATTGAATTCGCCAGTCTAAATCTCGGAAACCCATTGAGAACCGAATACCGGAACAGGAACCATGAGTGGAATTTAATGCGAGTAATCGTTTACCGAATTTTCTTGACAACGATTGCAACGGGATACTAGATTTTCCGGCAAGGTTTTTCTGCAAGCTATGAGAGCTTCACCCGCCACCCCGATGTGGGCGCTGTGCTTCTTCTTGGTGAGCCTTGCGCCGCCCGCGCATTCGCAGGCAGACTCATTTGAGAACGCGTTTCGCGACGGCGATGCCGCCTTACGGGCAGGCGATCTCGACATGGCGGCGCAGGATTTCTCGCGGGCGACGAGATTAAATCCTTCGTTCGCAGAGGCTTATCTCAATCTGGGCCTGGTGAAGGTGCAACAGGCGAAATACGATGACGCCATTGGGTCATTGAGCCGCGGGCTGAGCCTCAAACCTTCGCTACGCGGGGCAAATCTTTTTCTCGGTATTGCCCTCTACCACGAGGACCAATACGCCAAGGCGGTAGCCGCACTGCAACGTGCGACGAAAATGGAGCCTTCCAACGCCGAGGCCTTCATGTGGCTGGGAATTGCACAGACCGCGAACGGCGATGCGCTCGCTGCCAGCTATGCGCTCGATGAGGCCAACAGGCTGAAGCCGAACGATGTCGATATTCTTTACCACCTCGGCCGGGCGCACATGCTGGTCTCGAAACAAACGTACGAGCAAATGTATAAGCTCGCGCCCGACTCCTGGCGAGTGCATCAGGTGCTTTCGCAGTCGTTTTCAGAAGCGGATCGTCTGGATGATGCTATTGCCGAAGCGCAACTAGCGATAAAGATGAAACCCAACGAATATGGACTCC
Organism: Terriglobales bacterium; assembly: GCA_035517535.1. Taxonomy (GTDB): domain Bacteria; phylum Acidobacteriota; class Terriglobia; order Terriglobales; family Acidobacteriaceae; genus Gp1-AA145. Next base: position 3,658 of record DATIYR010000282.1, on the reverse strand, counting down.
ACCAGGAACTCGGGGATCTCTACTGGCGGCAGAACCAGCTCGCAAAGGCGGAAGAGGCATTTCAAGCCGAGCTGAAGATCGATCCCGAAAGCACGCAATCGATGTACAAGTTAGGGGTCGTAAGCATTGAGCGATCGAAGGCGGATGTTGCAGCCAGTCTGCTGGCCGAGGTACTCAAGCGCACACCGCATTCTGCCGATACGGAATATCAGCTTGGCCGGGCCAACGCGCAGATGGGAAATGTAGACGAAGCGGTCAGCAATTTTAAGGCTGCGGTGGCCGATTCCGGGAAGTCCGATGGCGAAACTCTGAGGCAATCGTACTATCAATTGGCGCAGCTCTACCGGCGGCAGCAACGTCCGGAAGAGTCGCGGGAGGCGCTGGCTTCGTTCATGCGTTTGAAGCAACAGGCGGATGCGAAGCGGCAAGAGAATCTGCAAGACAAATTGCGGCGCTCCGCGCAGTTGCAGGAGACCGCGCGCTAGGTATTTTAGAGAAGCAGATGTCGGGTTGGTCTGCGATTTTAGTGGGTAGGTTTTTGGGTTTCGTGGGTATGTCCGCCGTTGTCCGGTATTCGTGGGGATAACGGTGATAATTCTTAAGCTTGGTTGACAGAACTCTTTGAGTGGTTAAGTAATCGTTTACTACACATCCGGAGGATGGCCGTATGCGCTTGCGCAAAGCTGCTCTATTCGCATTCTCTCTTCTGGTCACAACGATTCTAGTTTCTACCGTGACCGCGCAGACCAACCAGGGCTCGATCGCCGGAAATGTTTCCGACCCGTCGGGCGCGATGGTTCCTAACGCCAAGGTCGTTGCCCGCGAGGTAGACACAGGGACGACTTACCAGACGGTCTCGAGTTCTGCCGGGGCGTATCGGTTTCCAAACGTCAATATTGGAACTTACAACGTGACCGCTACCGCTTCTGGATTCAAGGTCGCGACTTTGACCGGTGTGGCGGTACAGGTTGCGAGCACCACCGCCCTCGACATCAAGCTGCAGACCGGCGTAGTCACAGAAAATGTGGAGGTCAACGCCGAGGCGCCCACGGTTGCGTCTGAGAGCTCAGATATCGGTACCGTGGTTACGCAGCAGCAGACGTTGCAACTGCCACTCGCCCTGGGCAGCACGGTGCAAGCCATGCGGTCCCCGGAAGCATTTGTCTTTTTGACGCCTGGAGCGGTTGGGCCCGGATCGGACTCCGGCAACGGCGGCACATTTGAATCGAAGATCAGCGGCGGTCAGAATTACGCAACCGAAGTTCTGCTCGACGGCGCTTCTACTACGCGATCAGAGAATGGCTCATCGTTTGACGAGACCGCACCTTCCGTCGAAGCCCTGGGCGAATTCAAAGTGCTCACTTCGACAATTCCGGCGGAATTCGGCCGCACCACCGGTGGCGTGGAGAGCTTTACCACAAAATCCGGCACGAATGCTTACCACGGGGACGTTTACGATCTTTTCCGTAATGAGGACCTGGACGCGAACACCTGGGGAAACGATCTGAACCTGAAGTACAACATCGGTCCGCGTTCAGCCAGCGCGACCCCGCTCGATCGCCAAAACGACTACGGTGTGACTATGGGCGGTCCGGTGCGGATTCCCCATATTTATAACGGGACCGACAAGACCTTCTTCTTCTTCTCATGGGAGCAGTACCGGCAGAATCAAGGTGGAGTACAAACCTCTACCGTCCCCACCACCCCCGAACGCGGCGGCGATTTCTCGCAAATACTAGACACGGCAAATGTACTCGGAACAAACCCCTGCGACGGTACCCCGATCTATCAAGGAGAAATTTTTGATCCGACGACCACGCGAACCGTGGGCGGAGTTGAATGCCGCACGGCATTCATGAATGAAGCCGGCAGTACCGGGAACGTGATTCCGTCGGGGATGTTCTCCAACGTCGGGCAGAAATTAATGTCGTTTTATCCCGATCCGCAGAACGGAAACCTTACCAACAATTATCTGTTCCCTTACAGCTACCCCATTCTTGATACCACGACAACGGTTCGCATCGATCAAAACATTTCGGAGAAGATGAAGGCTTATTTCACCTACTCGTCGCGCGAGAATGTGCGCATTTCAACCACTCCGGAGTGGGCTGGCCCAGCCGGCTATGGCCGCAACCAGTTCTTCGGGACCCATTTCATCCGTTTCGGCTATGACTACACCATCAGTTCTAATATGTTGAACCACTTGAACCTGGGCTACAACCGCACCAACAGCAAAAACGTCGGGGCGGCGGTGGGACTGGGACACGGAACCGACTGGGATTCAACTTTGGGCATTAGTGGCGCTAGCGGCCCAATGTTCCCCGGAATCACGATGAACGGGCCGAATGCCTCGAGCGGGTTTGGCGACAACGTTGACGGCGACACCATTGACAATGGCTTCCGCTTCAGCGACACCTTCAACTGGTTACACGGGAAGCACGATTTCAAAATCGGTTACGATCAGTGGTATCAGCAATACTCACCACTGAATTTCCAAAATACGAGTGGTTCGTTTACTTTCGATGACGGAGCAACCGGCGGCACTCCAACCACGACAAATTTGAGTGGAAACAGCATCGCCAGCATGTTATTGGGCGACCCCACCACGGCGAGTGTTTCGGCATATGCCGGCCAGGCCCGCTGGCTCCGCAGCTACTTCGCGGGATTTTTCCAGGACAGCTATAAGATCACACCAACCCTGACCATCAATTGGGGAATCCGCTACGAAGTTGATGAACCGCAGAAGGAAGCGTACGGCGATACATCGAACATCGATGTTACCGCTCCGAACCCGGGAGCTGGAGGGTTGCCCGGCGTGTTGGTGTTTGCCGGCAAGGGAGCGGGACGCAATGGAAACCTCAATGAACGCTGGGCGAATATCTGGTACAAGGATGTCGGCCCACGTTTGGGATTTGCGTGGGCTCCGGCAATGCTGCACGGCAAGAGCGTTTTGCGTGGCGGGTATGGCATCCTCTACGGCGGCTTGCAGTATGCCGATTTCGGCGGGTTTAACCGCACCGGTTTCGCGGCGAACCCCTCGTTCAACAGTCCGAATGGATTTGACCCGGCCCTAGCGATCGACAGCGGAATACCCGCGTATCCGGCCCCGCCAAACTTAGACCCCACGCAGTTGAACTTCCAGGGGCCGCAGTACACCGCGCCCTCATCGGGCCGTCCGCCGATGATCCAGAACTGGAGTCTGGAAGTCCAGCATGAAATCGTAACCGACCTGCTCGCGGACGTGGCTTATGTCGGCCAGCACTCGACGAATCTGCGTTCAAACTATGACGCAGTGAACACTTTGAATCCGGGATATTTCGGTCTCGGTCCGCTGCTTGCGGATACGATCAGTTCTCCGCAAGCGATAGCCGCAGGAATCAATTCGCCGTTTGCAGGGTTTCCAAGCAATGCGCTGGTAGCACAGGCGCTGGTTCCGTTCCCCCAATATTATGGATTCAATACTGACGGAACGCTCGAGAACCTTGGCCAGTCGACCTATAACGCGCTCGAGGCTTCACTGGAGCGGCGCTTCCACAACGGCCTGAACCTCATGGCCTCCTACACCTGGTCAAAGACATTGACCAATGCCGATTCGGCGCTGCCGTACTTTGCCACGTTGCACCAGGGCGGCGCGCCAGAGAACGTCTTCGATCCAAAG
>DATIYR010000281.1:0-4039 GCA_035517535.1 Terriglobales bacterium | reverse complement strand
TCTTTTTCGGCAAGCTTTTCGAGGTCATCGTAGTCGATGGTTTCGGTTTCCTTGGTTACGCCGTAAGGAATAATTTTGTAAGTTTTGCCGGAAAAATTCAGCGGGTGCCCGTGCGTCAGATGACCGCCGTGCGCAAGATTCAAGCCGAGTATGGTATCGCCGGGTTGGAGCACGGCCGCATACGCTTCCATATTCGCCGACGAGCCAGAGTGAGATTGCACATTGGCATGCTCCGCGCCGAACAGCTGCTTGGCCCGGTCGCGCGCGAGGGTTTCGACGACATCGGCGTACTCGCAGCCGCCGTAATACCGCTTGCCCGGATAGCCTTCGGCATACTTGTTTGTGAACACCGAGCCCATGGCCTCGAGCACGGCCTCACTCACGAAGTTTTCCGAAGCGATCAGCTCCAGGCCTTCGTGCTGGCGGCGGGTTTCGTTATCGACGGCGGCGGCGACTTCGGGATCGGCTTCGTACAGCGGACGCGACATGCGGTTGCTCATGGAATCTCTCTTAAGAGGGGGTCGCATTCAGTATAGCGACGCTGGGGTGAGGTGTGAAATCTTTGCAGTTCCCAGTCGGATTTCGTCGAGCCATCGAACTCTCAGCGATCTCGATAAATCTCTGCGAACTCTGCGGTTAAAAGCTTGAAACATCTTAACCGCCGAGACCGCCGAGTTGGAAACTGAGTTCGCGGAAAAATACTGGGAAAGAAACACTTTTCTTTTGATAAGGGGGCTTCGTCACCAGCTCGTCTCAGCGATCTCGATAAATCTCTGCGAACTCTGCGGTTAAAAGCTTTGAAAACATCTTCACCGCTGAGTCCGCCGAGTTGGGAACCGAGATCGCGGAGAAAATCTCTTCTTGGGCGGACTTCGATTCCGAAATTACTCGCGAGTTCTCGCGTACACATTTGGGTCATGCCGCTCCATGAATCGTTCGGGGTGCTTCAGCGGCGTGAACCCGAAGCTAACGTAGAGGCCGTGGGCGTCGCGAGTGGCCAGCATCCATCGGCGCAGATTCTGCAGGTCAGGATGCTTGCTGATGCATTCCATCAAAAACTTTGACAGGCCGATTCCCCGATACGGTTCCAGAATGAATACATCGGCCAAGTACGCAAACGTCGTGCGATCGGTGATCACGCGGGCAAAGCCGACCTGCTGCGTGCCTTTGAAAACTCCGAAGCAGAGCGAGTTTTTGATCGATCGCTCCACCATCTCGCGTGGAATACCCGGCGACCAATAAGATTGGCGCAGGAAGGCATGAATCACATCGAGGTCGAGGCGAGCGCGGTCGGTGCTGACAACAAATTCGTCGCGCTGACATTCATATGAGTTCATGTCGGCGTTGTCAGGCGGCCGATTTGTCATTGTTCTCGAAATGTCCAGGGTCCTCGTACTGATCCAAAACTCTGCCCGGAAGGATTTCCCGCAACGCCCAATCGATTCGTTTGACCGAACCCTGGATTTCTTCCAGCTGCTTATTGTGGCCGTGAACGTACGCCGAATCGACGATGACCTGAAGCGCGTTTCGCACATGATGGTTCATCAACTCGACGGTTTTCAGTTTTTCCTCCAGGTATCGCGAGCGGGCACTTTCGTTTCGATAAACCAGCAACCCGGCAATCACCGCCCCGCAAAAATCATCGAGCACAAGCTGCGATTCTCTCAATCCATAATGGATCGAAAGTTGATCGGCGAGCACCAGGAGTACGAGCACGAACAAGCCGTAGATTCCCGCTCTCACTCCCGGATAAAGAAAAAGTGTCGGCTTTCGTGAGTCCGAGTATCGGTTCATATCTGCTCCGTTTCTGTGCGCTCCGATAAAGACTGAAAGGTTCTGAATGGCTGGTTCTGAATGGCTAGGTCAGGCCGACTGCAATGCATTTCCCCGGGCAGCGGCTTTGAACGCTCTGCCCAGGAACGAAGCCAGGTACCACCCGTCAATATATTTGTAAGGTGCTTCTCCGGTCGAGTAGTGTCCGCAGGGCAGCACCGCAGTTTTATGGTCGAGCTTATAGCGCTCGAATTCGGCAACCACCTGGCGCGAAAATTCCGGAAGAAACGTCAGATCATATGTTGCGTAAACGATCAGCGACTTCTTCGGCCAGCGGGCGAACTGTTTGAAATATGACATCGGACTGATTGCTGCCCACAAGTTTCGCAGGCGCTCGAGATCGATGCTTCCTTCAAGGCCTTCGCGAATGTGGCGTGTGGATTGACCGTGCCAAACGACGTCGGCGAAGTACGTTGAGGCGTGATTAAAGGCTGCAACTTTGATTCGGGGATCATGGGCTGCTGCAAGGAATGCGTAACAAGAGCCTAAGCTCGTTCCGACAATGCCCAGCTGCGCGTAGCCATGCTGTTCAAGCCAATCCAGGCAGCAGCGGACGTCGATGACTCCCTGGCGGGATGCATCGAGGGTGCGTGCGACGTTCGCGGAGACGGCATAATCGGCGCGGCGAATCTCCGCCGGACGGCGGATGTCGTGGTAGGGCATGCTGAGCCGCAGAACGGAAATTCCCAAGCGATTGAGGACGCGGCACAGTGAACAGTAGGCCAGCGCATCGGAATTCCAATGCGGAATCAGGACCACTGCGCTCTTCCCTTGCGATGGGAACCAGCGCGCGTTGGCAAGGTTGTTCTCCGGATAGGGTGTGCGGACGGGAGAGGTGAAGCGCAGGAATTCCGCGTGCGTTCCCCGGACTTTTGCTTCCAACACGGGATCGGGGATTTCGCGCGTGCTGAACACCTGAACTTCACGGGTTTCGAGGCGAAAATCAGCCGGAGTTGTGTAAGAGAAAAACTCGTCGCTCGAGGCGATTGCCCGGCGATTGTACTCGCACAGATACCGTTCACTCTCCGCATCGGTCTGCGGAGAAAGGAATCCGTTAGGGCACGGCCAGGCGCGCGTCCATTCGATTCCCCACTCAAGCGGACGCACGACGCGGTTGTTATCTACGGAGGTGAGCCGCGTCTCCCAGTTGTACATCCAGCGCGCGTAAAGGGAAGGCATCCTCTCACGAGGATAGCAAAGAGTGCGGTAACATTGACGTGTAACTACAATTGCAGTTACAGTAGGATTGGCTTCGCCCCAAAAATGCCGCATAGGCGGGGATCTTTCGGGTTGTGCAGGTATGAGCAATGCCGAAGAAATCCAAAGCTCCGGAGAGCGAATACGCCTTCGAATGGGATGAGGAGAAGAACCTCGTAAATATCGCAAAACACGGTTTCGATTTTGCAGATGCGGAAGAGTTGTTTCGCGGTTCGCTGCTCGTTAATCCTGACCTGCGGGAAGAACGGGGAGGAGCGTTGGATCGGAATTGGGGTAATTCGTGGTCGGGCGGCGGTGGTGGTTTTTACTGGCCGCGGCGTTCGAAAAATTCGAATCATTTCATTGAGAAAGGCAACACATCGTGAGCGCACACACTATGAAAAGGCGATCGAGGACGAATTGGAATCGCGTTGATAAGTTGAGAGACTCCGAAATTGATTTCTCAGACGTGCCAGAACTTGGTCAAGGTTTTTTCTCAACCGCAATTCGCTGGCCCGGCAAGAAGAAGCAGATCACGTTGCGGCTCGATCCCGATGTGTTGACCTTCTTCCGAAAACATGGAAGAGGGTATCAAACGACGATCAATGCCGTATTGCGCAGATATATGGAAGCGAGAAAGGAAAAGGCGGTATAACAGTCTGCCCGTAGCCGTTCTCCGCGCCAGCTTGCGTTACTTGATCGTGATCGATAGCAGTTGCCCGCCTGAAACCACGAAATCCAGCGGCTGGGTTGCCGTCTCACTGACCGAGGATTCGCCGAGGACGGTCATATCCTGCGTGCCCTTCATGCCGTCCATCACGTTCATCACGGAAAGCGGGAGCGCTGGCATGACTTTGTCAGCGACCATGGCCTCAGGATCGGAGTCGAGAACAGATACGTACACGCGGTTGTTCTGGTGCTGCTTGTTCAACACGCCGATGGTCGAGGCAAGGTCGAGTTTCTGTCCGTTCGACGAGCCATGACTCATGTGGTCGAGAGTTTCGCCGTC
>DATIYR010000280.1:0-11210 GCA_035517535.1 Terriglobales bacterium | reverse complement strand
GAATGACAGCAAAAAATAGGGGTTGTGAAGCGTGGAATTTTTTAGAAATCCGAACATCGATTTTTTAGGTAAGAAGTGGTACTTCCTTGCGTTCTCGCTGGTGTTCAGCGTGGCGGGAATTTGCTCGATGCTGTTCTGGCACGGCATTCCGCTGGGCATTGACTTCCGCGGCGGCACGCTGGTTTATGTGAAGTACTCACATAAACCGAATGACAACGCCGTGCGCGCAGATATGGACCACGCAGGTTTGCACGATGTGCGCATTCAGCGGTTTGGCGCGGTCGACAGCAACGAGATACTGATTGACCTGCCGCTGCGGGAGACGAGCGAACAGGCGCTCGACCGGGGCAAGACCGAGATCATCAACGCGCTGCAAAAGAATGCTCCTGCGGGAAAAGACGACCTGAATAATACCAGCGCGCTGGGGCTGACCTCGTATTTAATGCAAAAAGATCCGCTGCACCTGGGCACGGACGCCCAGCAGCGCTACTCACAGATCGCGCAGGCGATTGTCGATTATCGCGATAAGACAAAAGGTGGCGTTCTGGCCAGCTTTGATGAATTGAAAGGCGTGGCAGAACCGGCCGTGCTGGATTCAGTTCAGCAGGGGTACTTCCTCTCCGATTTTGGTGTCTATCAGGTAGAGATTGTAGGACCGCAGGTAGGGGCGCAATTGCGCAAGCAGGCCATACTGGCAACCTTGTATTCGCTGGCGGGAATGCTGGTTTACCTGGCGTTCCGCTTCGAGTGGATTTACGGTGTGGCCGCCGTTATTACGGTGTTTCACGACACATTGATCACGATAGGCGCATTTTCGCTGCGCGATATACCCATATCGCTCACGGTGATAGCGGCGATCCTGACCCTGATCGGCTACTCGAATAACGACACCATCGTGGTATTTGACCGGATTCGTGAAAACCTGAAGCTGATGCGGCGAGAGAAGCTGTCAGACATCGTGAACCGCAGCATCAATCAGACTTTGAGCCGGACCATCTTGACGGCGGGTTTAACATTTCTGACTGTGCTAGCTTTGTTCCTTTTTGGGGGCGAAGTGTTGCACGCGTTTTCCTTTGCCCTGGTTATCGGCATCTTAATCGGGACTTATTCGTCGATTGCCATAGCAGCCCCGATTCTGGTGGCTTATCAGGACTGGCGATCGAAACGAGACCGGCCGCCGGCGATGGTGCCCGCAGGCGGAAGCGGTGGTCGCCGGGAGAAAGTAAAAGCAAAGGCTTAGCAGCCTTCTGCACGCCCGTCGGGGCGAGTGGCTGTTGAGCTGGAGCTCGGTTCGTGGATTCCCGAAGTGAGTGTTGGCTCTGTTCGCTGCGTGCGGCGCCAGGCGACGCCGTCCCCGGGTTCTGGCCGCTGACGTGCTCGCCAGGCCATTGTGGCGGTGCGTCAAGTCCGGCTGAAGCTTTATTTCTGTTTCCGGGAGCAAAGTCGTGACGGTCGGTGTCTAAAAAGAGAGTAGACCTCTGCAGGGGAGAGAAACATTATGTTTGAGGACAGCCTGATCGAATCAGGGGGAAAGCTAAGAACCAAGCGCGGAAGAACGACGACGTTCTCATTCGTTTTGGAGGCGGTCGTCGTCGGTGTGATGGTGCTGATTCCGCTGCTGTTTACCGAGGCGCTGCCGAAGGCGCAGCTCATGATGGCGCTGGTTGCGCCGCCTCCGCCGCCACCACCTCCGCCACCGCCTGCCGCGGTGCACATCGTCAAGCAAGTGCAAACCGATATCGTGAACGGTCAGCTGCGCACACCGACCAAAATTCCAAAAAAGATCGAAATCATTAAGGAAGAGGCCGCGCCTCCGCCGATGGATGCCGGGGTTGTGGGTGGGGTTCCTGGCGGGGTGCCGGGCGGCTCCATGGGCGGCGTGATTGGCGGCATTATCGGCAATGCGCCGGTTGCCGTGCCCAAAGTCGCGACTCCGACGCGTGTGCGCGTTTCTCAGGGCGTGACCCAGGGTATGGTGCTGCACCGGGTGCAGCCGCAGTATCCGGCGCTGGCGCGGGCGGCGCGAGTGCAGGGCAGCGTGGTGCTGGCCGCCATCATCGGCAAGGACGGCACGATCCAGAACCTGCATGTGCTGAGCGCATCCTCACCGCTGCTGATTCAATCAGCGCTCGATGCGGTGAAGCAGTGGCGCTACCGGCCATACATTTTGAATGGCGAGCCGGTGGAAGTCGATACCCAGGTTACGGTGAACTTCACGCTTTCCGGCGGATAGTAAGATGCGTCGTTCCGAACCCCCGCTCAACACCTCGGAATGACGATAGAAGATCGGAGTTACGGAACAACTTCGGAAAGAAATGTAAGCATCTGATTTTTGAAGGCTAAGATCCTGAGGAGGAAAAGCAACTCATGTTTGCAGCTCATGCAGCAACACACCTAGTAACGAATCTGTCATCAACCGCCACGTGGCTCTTTCAAGACCAGGGGACGCCGCAGTGGGACCCGATTTCACTGTGGCACCAGATGGGATGGGTGGCCCGCACGGTGGTATTTATTCTGTTCATCATGTCGGGCTGGTCGTTCGGCGTGATGATCGACCGCTGGATGGCATTCAGCGCGGCCCGCAAGCAATCACGGGCCTTTGCTCCGGCAGTGGCAGGCGCGCTGCGGGATGGAAAGATTGACGAGGCGATCAAGGTCGCCGAGCGCAACAAGAAGAGCCATCTGGCCAAGGTTGTGACCGCGGGCCTGATGGAGTTCCGTGCACACCAGGAGAGCAGCGACATTCCTGGCGAAACCATCGAAGCTTCGAAGCGGGCGCTTGAGCGCACGGAAGCCATTGTCCATGCCGAACTGAAGCGCGGCTTGGGTGGTCTGGCGACCATCGGATCGACGGCGCCATTCGTTGGCCTGTTCGGGACCGTGATGGGCATTTTGAACGCCTTCAAAGGCATTTCGCAGGAGAAGGCGACCGGTCTGGCGGCAGTGGCCGGCGGTATTGCAGAAGCGCTCGTGACCACAGCTTTCGGCCTGCTGGTCGCGATTCCGGCCGTGATGATGTTCAACTATCTGACGGGCCGCGTGGAAGCGTTTGACGTGGAGATGGACAACTCGTCAAGCGAACTGATTGATTACTTCCTGAAGCGGCGCGGCGCGGTCCGGAGATAACCGTCGGACAAAAGTGTCCGACCCACACAGCCCTATAGAGTTGCCAGGTCCGGCTAGGAATGAACTCCCGGCCGGACCGACCTCCGAAGCGTAATTGAACGCTGATTTCGGGCAGGAGAAACGAAGTTATGGCACTTGCAAAGAGAAACGAAGGGGCCAAGGTCAATTCCAACATCAACGTGACGCCGATGGTGGACGTCATGCTGGTGCTGCTGATCATCTTCATGGTGATCACGCCCATGTTGCAAAAGGGCGTCAGCGTTGACCTGGCGAAAGTAAATAATCCGGAGCAGATGCCGGATGCCGATAAAGAAGATGCGCTGATTGTAGCGATCATGCGCAATGGCGACATATTCTTCGGCAACGACCGCATCGCGCCTGACCAGTTGACGAACAAGATCAAAGACCGCATCGCGAACCGCGTAGACAAGCGCGTGTACATCCGGGCGGACGCGCGGGCGAAGTACAAGTCGGTTGTCGAAGTTGTTGACAACGTGCGTGCGGCCGGCGTGGATGATCTTGGATTGCTGACCGACCAGAGAAAGCAAGCTGGCACGCCGGGTTCACCGGGAGCGCCGACTACAACCGCTGCTCTGGGCGGATCTCAATAAGGTTTCGAAGGAGCTTCCTATGGCAATGGCAGTTGGTGGTGGAAAGGGTGGGCCCGCGGCGGATATCAACGTGACGCCGCTGATCGACGTTCTGCTGGTGCTGCTGATCATCTTCATGGTGATCACGCCGCTTACGCCGAAGGGGCTGGATGCGCTGGTGCCGCAGCCGCCGCCGCCGAATCAACCGAAAAACACGCAGCCGGACCGGACGATCGTAGTGCAAGTCATCGACAAAGGACCGGGGCAGACGCCTGGTCTGAAGATCAACCAGGATGATGTGAGCTGGAACGATCTGCAAACGCACCTGACCGATATCTTCAAGACGCGCGCCGAGAAGGTGATGTTCGTGAAAGGCGATGACAACATCCCGTTCGCGGATGTGGCCAACGTAATCGACATTGCACACTCTTCGGGCGTGGATAAAGTCGGTCTGATCACGGCGAAGATCGAAGCTGGCGGATAGACTGCGGCAAAGGGACGGGCGTCCTCTCGGCTGTGCTCAGGGCCTGTGCCCGTCCTCTGCAGTTCTGTGCTGAGCGCTCCGTAAATTGGTACGGACTTAAAGGCGCCTGCGCTCCCGCCCGCTTTGTGTTATGGTATCCGGCTGGAACGGGGTGGTTGGTCTGAGGGGGAATTTACTTTTCATGAAAACAAGCTTGCGAGTTTTGATGTTGGTGGCGTTGGCCGGGACGGTGCTCCTGGCCGCCGGTTGCAACAAGCTGAGGGCGCGCGACCAACTCAATAAAGGCGTCGCCTCTTACAAGAACGCGCAGTATGAGCAGGCGATTGAGCATTTCAAGAACGCGGTGACCCTGGATCCGAGCCTGCAAAACGCGAAAATATATCTGGCCACCGCGTACCTGGCGCAATACATTCCGGGCGTTGATTCGCCGGACAATGTGCAGAACGCGAACGCTGCCATCGATCAGTACAAGGCCGTTCTGCAGGAGGACCCCAAGAACGTTAACTCGATCAAGGGGATCGCGTACCTTTATTTGCAGATGAAGAGGTTTGAAGACGCGAAGGCTTACTATCACAAGGCGATTGAGCTGGACCCGAACGATCCTGAGGCTTATTACTCGATTGGCGTGATCGATTGGACGCAAGCGTATCAGCCTCGCCAGGAAGCGCGCGCAAAGCTGGGACTAAGGCCCGATGAGCCGCTGAAAGACAAGAAAGTCTGCCAACAACTGCGGGACCAGGACGAAAAGGTAATTGACGATGGAATAGACGCGCTGAATAAGGCCCTCTCGTTGCGTCAGGATTACGACGATGCCATGGCGTACATGAACCTGATGTACCGCGAGAAAGCAGACCGCGAATGCGATGAGCCCGATCAGCGGGCGGCGGACTTGAAAACGGCTGACGAGTGGGTTGACAAGACCATGGCGGCCAAAAAGGCAAAGGCCGAAAAACAGCAAGGGCCGGGTGGAATAACGGTCGGACAACAATCAAAGTAGTTTGTGTGACGATTTCGTAGAAAAAGACAGGCGTTGCGCCTGTCTTTTTCTTTGCCCCGGTTCTTTGCCCCGGTTCTTTGCCCCGATTCTTTAGCCGGAGAAAACTTGGGGATCAGGTTCTCCCTCAATCGGTGGTAGGTGTCTCGTTTTGAAAATCCGTGCGAAAACTATTTAACAAGATTCTGATTGCAAACCGCGGTGAGATCGCGGTGCGACTGGTTCGCGCCTGCCACGAACTCGGAATTACAGCCGTTGCGGTTTACTCAGAAGTGGATCGCTCAGCCTTGCACGTGTTGAAAGCGGATGAGGCGTACGCCATTGGGCCCCCGCCTGCGGCCGAATCGTATCTCCACATCGAACGCATTCTTGATGCGGCGAAACGCTCCGGCGCCGAGGCCATTCATCCCGGATACGGATTCTTATCGGAAAACGCCGCGTTTGCGCGCGCATGCCGCGATGCACACGTGAAGTTCATTGGCCCAAGCCCGGAGTCGATTGAGCTGATGGGATCGAAAACGCGGGCGAGGCAGGAGATGGAAAAGGCAAAAGTTCCTTTTGTGCCCGGATCGTCGCGCGGGCTGGCCAGTCTAGACGAGGCTCGTGAACTTGCCGCGCGATTCGGATATCCGGTGATGCTGAAGGCTGCCGCCGGTGGCGGCGGCAAAGGAATGCGGCTGGTGGTGAATGAATCGGAGTTGAGTTCTGCGCTCGAAACTGCAAGGAGCGAGGCGAAGCGCGCATTCGGAGATGATGAGGTTTATCTGGAGAAGGCGATCACCAACCCGCGCCATGTCGAAATGCAAATCTTGGCGGATGAGCATGGAAATTGTGTTTATCTCGGAGAGCGGGAGTGCTCGATCCAGCGGCGACACCAGAAGGTCCTCGAGGAGTCGCCATCGCCGGCGCTGACGCCGGAGATGCGGCGGAGCATGGGGGAAACCGCAGTACGCGCGGCCAAAGCGGCGGGGTATGCGAATGCCGGAACGATTGAGTTTCTTCTGGATTCAAGCGGCAACTTTTATTTTCTGGAAATGAATACCCGGCTTCAGGTGGAACATCCAGTGACCGAGCTGGTCACCGGACTGGACTTGGTGCATTTGCAAATTCGAATTGCCGCGGGCGAACAGCTGCCATTTGCGCAGGAGGATCTCAAACTGCGCGGTCATGCGATTGAGTGCCGTGTTTATGCGGAAGACCCTGAGAATAATTTTTTTCCGAGCCCTGGGAGAATTACTTCGCTCAATGAACCTGTTGGGCCGGGAATCCGCCTGGATAGCGGCATTTACGAGGGATGGAATGTGCCGATGGAATATGATGCGCTGCTTGCGAAGCTGGTCGCATACGGCAAGAGTCGCGAGGGGACGGTTGGAACTTTGAAACGGGCGGTTGATGAGTATGTTGTCGGCGGGGTGCGCACAAATCTGTCGCTCTTTCGGCGAATTTTGGATGATCCGGATTTCGTCGCCGGCAAAACAGATACCGGATATTTGGGGCGGCTGAAATTCGGAGGTGGAGAGGAAAACGGAGATGACGAGCAGATGGCGGCAGTAGCGGCTGCAATCTGGTCGGCGCTGAATCCGGCGAATGGAAAAAATCAGCAGGTCGAATCGTTTACTTCATCACCCACTTCATCAGCCTGGAAACGGACTGCGCGCACTGAGGCGCTGAGCTAAACATGACTTTTTACGAAGTGAGTGTCGGCGGCCGCAACTACAAAATCGAGGCGGAGCGCGCTCCACAGGCTGAAGGCCCGCAGCGGGCCACGAACCAAAGCGATTGGAAGATCCGAATTGATAGCCGCGAGATTCTGGTCGACTGCGTACCGGTAGGCAGCCAGTCGTTATCGCTCGTCGTGAATGGGAAATCGTTCGAAGCACGCATCGAGCGGAGTCAAGACGGCGTACGGGTGCTGATTCACGGAATACCTTACGAGTGTTCTGTGCGCGATCCGCGCTCGTTGCGCAGCAGGAAGAGCGCGGGGCAGCACGAAAGCGGCGAGCAGAAGGTGACGGCCTCGATGCCCGGCAAAGTTGTGCGGGTGCTGGCGCGCGCCGGTGATTCGATTGTCGCGGGGCAAGGCATTCTGGTGATCGAAGCCATGAAAATGCAGAACGAGGTACGTGCGCCGAGAGATGGAACGGTGAAGAACCTTATTGTTCGCGAAGGGGCGGCGGTGAATGCGGGCGAGGTGCTCGCTATCCTGGATTGAACTAGCAGCCGCTTACCGTGCCTCACCCACTTCTCCCAAAATCGGGGAGAAATGGGGCACCGCTAGTGCCCAGCTCCGCCAGCCGCCAGTACCTGCTGCGCATAGTAGTTTTCGATCTTGGCGCGATCGCGCATCACTTCAAAGTACGCGGTCTTGAGTAGTTGCTCGCGACGCTCCTGGAGTTCCTTGCGAATATCCTGCTGCACACGTTGATCAGAGAGCTCGCGTAAGCCTGCGGGTTCCACGGAAATCAGCTTCACGATCTGAAAGCCGGAAAGCTGCCGCGTGGCTGGATTGCCCAGCGGAATCACCGGCGTGTACTGACCGGGCTTGAGTTTGAGGATGTCATCGCGCGTGGTCGGATCGGTTTGCTTGAGAGCGGACTCGGGCACAATACCAATGTCGCCACCGTTTGCTGACGTGGTGTTGTCCTCCGAGTAGGTCATGGCCAAGGTCGAGAATTCCTGGCCTGCCTGCAGCCGCTCGAAAACGTCGTCAATTTTCTTGCGCGCTTCGAGGGCGTTGCCGGCCTTGTTAGGGTCGTGGCCTTGCGGATCGGGAGACGTGGTCACCATAATGCGCGCGAGGTGATACCGGGGCTCGATCAAGTTGAACTCCGCTTTGTGCGCGTTATAGTAGGCGGCGATGTCCTGATCGGTGATGTTGATTTTGGATGTGATCTCGCGATTGACCACCTTATCGGCGGTGAGCGAGCGGCGGATTTCGCGCTTTACGTCATCCAGGGTGAGATTCCGCTCCTGCAGACTGTGCGCGAAGTCCTGGTCATTATAGGGAGACTTGATCTCCTTGAGCCTGCGCTCGACTTCGTCGTCGGTGGCAACCAGGCCGAGCTTGCCGGCTTGATGCATCAGGATCTGGTTGTCGATGAGATTCTCAAGAATGCTCAACCGCAGCCCGGTTGCCTGCTCTTCGCTCAAGGGCTGAGTCGATCCGGCAGTTTGATTTTGAAAGTAGCGCTCCACATCGGCGCGATAAATCTTCTCGCCATCAACCGTGGCCGCGACATCGCCGCCGGGACTTTTCAATGTGCACCCGATTGCAAGAGCGGCGAGGACAAGCGCGAGCGAGAGGAACAGCGAATTACGCGGGCCAAGGTTTAAGCGCAAAAGAGTCTCCGGTTGGTGAACATATTAGTGAGGGTTGGCAGCGGCGCCGGCATTTTCCGATACTTTTGGAGCCGAGCCAGGATGTGGAGGCGGCGCAACCCCAGCCTGCTCGAGAGCGCTATCGAGTATCGCCCGGAACTCATCGGCAGAACGCGCGCCATCGATCAAGCGGCCGTTGACGAACAAGGTCGGCGTGCCGTCAATGCCGAGCGATTCTCCTTCTTTGATTGAGGCATTAATGGCGTCTTTGTTCTGCGCCTTCATGCAGGCCTGGAGCGGACCGGGATCGACCTTAAATTTTGTAGCCTCGTTCAGCGTGATGCTATCGAGCTTGGCGAGCTGATCGTCGAGGCCCTTCACGGAATTCACCTCGACCTGATTGCTGTGAATGTAGTCGGCGAAATCCCAGTAGGCGTCGTTACTCTCGGCAGCGAGACAATTGGCGTCAACGGCCGCGTGAACTGCCCAGGGGTGCATCTCCGAGAGAGGAAAATCTTTGTAGATGAAGGCGACCCGGTCGCCGTATTCCTTGAGCAGCTCGGGAAAGAGAGCTCGGTGAGCACGGGAGCAGAACGGGCATTCAAAATCATCGAAACTCACCACCACAACTTTGGCGTTGGGATTACCACGCACCGGCCGGCCCTTAATGTCGATCTTCTTCATGATCTCGGCGTAAGGGTCCTTGGTTAAGTCCATTTTTGTGAAACGGACGAGGGTTTTCTGGTCTTTCGAGAGCAGAAAATCGACATTCTTCTTTTTGCCTTGGTCATCGAGCGTGACCGTCAGGGCGTCGTAATTTGGAAATTCGCTGGCGCGCAGGGGCGAAATGGTTATCTTCATTGTTTCCGGAAGATCGTAAGAGACGCGCAGCTGGTGCTCGATGCGCTGCGAGAGGTCGGCCGGGGAAAGCTGCGCCGAGCAGCCGATAGAAATTAGTAATAAAAGAAAAAACGCGCCTTTGCACGAAGTCAACAGGAACCGCCTGAACATTGAGGGATTGAGGCAATTATCTCATAGTGCGGATGAGCGCTATTGGTCAACGAGGTTTCGAGTTTTGGCGAGGAACTATCCGGCGCGGGTGATCTTCTCGGCGGGAAGAAGCGCGTTCATGGAGCCGGAGCGGAAGCCTTCAAGGTCGAGGGTCACAAATTTGAAGCCGAGACGCTTGAAAATGCCGGTGAACTCGGCGGCCATTTCGGAAGTTAACGCGCGTGGCATTTCGTCGCGGGCGATTTCGATACGCGCGATCTCGCCGTGATGGCGGACGCGGAACTGACGAAAACCAAGTTGGCGGAGCGCGTCTTCGCCGCGCTCAACCGCAGAGAGCGCCTCGGGTGTGACTTCGCGTCCGTATTCGATGCGGGAGGAAAGGCAGGCGGAGGCGGGTTTATCCCAGATGCGCAGGCCGGCTTCGCGGGCCAGGATGCGAATTTCTGCCTTGCTGAGCTGAGCGCTCAGGAGCGGAGCGGCGACTCGGTGCTGACGGGCGGCGGCTTGGCCGGGGCGGAAGTCATTTTTATCGTCGAGGTTCACGCCGTAGGCGATGGTTTGAAAATTATTGTCGGCGGCGAATTGTTCCATTACCAAGAAGAGCTCATCTTTGCAATGAAAGCAGCGCGAAGCATCATTGCGGACGTACTCGGGACGAGCGAGTTCCTCAGTCTGAATAATCTCGAGCGGGATGCTTTGCTCGCGGGCGAAAGTGATGGCATCTTCAAGTTGGAAACGCGCGAGGCTGGGCGAGTCGGCAATCACGGCGAGCATGTCTTCGCGCATGGCCTGGTGCGCGGCCCAGGCGAGAAAAGCCGAATCTGTGCCACCGGAATAGGCGATCAGTATTCGGCCGAGCGATCGCAGATCGGCATCGAGCAGGTCACGCTTGCGAAGTAAGTCAACCGAAACCGGCATGCAGATATGTTATGCCAAACCGGGCTGCGGAAGAGATCAAAACAGGCGCTCAGTGCGGCGCAGGTTGCCGAATGACCCGATATTGGCGAGAGAAAATGTGAAGCGATATTGATTTTCGTTTCGCACCGAGGCGAGAGCGAAGCGGCGGTATTCGACGTTCACACCACAGCAATCCCAGTTATAGGCGAGCTGAACCGAGCCGTACTGCACCTGGCCGAGCTCGGCGTCGAATCCGAGATTGGTTGCGCCACTAAACCCGCGTTTGTTGGGACTGCCGTACCCGAGCACAGTGCGGAACTGGTTGAATTTCTCAGCAACCGGGGCGACGCTCGTGTTGGTGATTTCGCCGGGTACGTTTAAAAAGGCATCGCCAGTGCCCACGGTGAACAGGCCGAAGCGATAGTTGAACAGAAACGTGCTGGAGCTAACGCGGTGGGCGAAAAAATCGTAATCGGCGTCCCATTCGAGGTCACTGTTGGTAGTGGTGCCTACGCGGAGTCGCGAGACCAGCGGAGAGAGATGACGCGGCTCGGTGAGAAAGGCGATGCCGGTCAAATCGACGGTGCTGGTGAACACGTTGGTCCGGCCGGAGACGAGCGCACCGCCGAAAGTGGGATCGATGAAGTATTTCTGCGCCAGCTCCCAGCTCAGGATTTCACGGGTTTGAGGTAGTTTGGCGCAAGATGGCTGTTGCTGAGTTCGAATTCGCTGCCATGGAATGCGGCTCGGCGGCGGCGCCGCGCCCACCATTAATGCCGGCATTCCGGGA
>DATIYR010000279.1:0-5165 GCA_035517535.1 Terriglobales bacterium | reverse complement strand
TCATACACACCCGCCGCTACTTCGAGATTGGGCTGACGGCCAATGATCTTGTACTGGATAAGTAACGTCTGTAGCTGAACCGGAGGTAAAGGTTTCGTGGGACGATTCTTTCGGCGCTTGCGGAAATATGCGGGTTGTTGCGCAAGATTGGCCATTTGCTCAGGCGTACCGAGTTGCGGCGGACCAAGCGGCTGGACGTGGACAAGGAAATATACCTGGCGGGCGGTGGGTGCGCCGTGCTGCATGTTGGCGGAAAGCGAATCGCCGATTGGGCGGATGATCGGAGCCGCGTCCTTATTGGAAGCCAGGTAGCCGGCAGGCATGATTGGCGACTCGGGGCCAGTGGCGTAATAACCCAGGCGATATTCGAGACGATATCCCTTTTGGGACAATCGGACCTGAATATTACGAAACTTTCCGTCGTAGTTTTCATTCGATGGCGAGTAGGTAATTGTGTAGTAGTCGGAACCGGCTTCGGTTGCTTCCTCGAGCGCATCTTTGAGGTCGTTTCTGCTGTAGAAAGCGCGCCCGCCGGTCATCTCCGCGGCTGCGTCCTGCAGCATGTAACCCCTGGAAAGAGAATTACCTGTGCGGCCGGCTGTCGACATCGCTGCCATTATGGGCCCGCCGCCCGGCGTATTCACTACTGGAGCTCCCGGGGGACCGCTGGCCGATTGCGATCCACCGTTCGGCACGGCTCCGGTTAATCCGCCTTCGGCATATGGCACGACACCGCGAACGTCGACGGGATAAAGTGCTGACTCGCTTCGAGCCAGAGCATCGAGGACTTCCCTGGTCTCAAGCCTCAGATCTGGCTGGTCTTCAGTTGTCTGAGTAGGGAAAAGTTGAAGTGGAAACGATCCCGCGACCCAGATCACGTTCTTGCGGCCGGGCAGTCCGTCGACGAATAAAGCGATGTCCTTTAAAACCGAAATCACCAGGAGTGAATCGCCACGGCCGTAATTCGCTGCTAAGAGAAAAATTCGGGGCACATGGGAGCGTGGATGCGAGGGATCCAGCGCCGCATACAGTTGATCGCGATCGGATGTGAAGCCCTGCACCAGATGAAGGCCCTCGGCCAGCACAAAAACCGCGAAGCGAGTGCCCACAGGCTTGCTGCTGATGAACTTAAGCAGTTGCTGACGGGCGAACGCTTGATCATCCTGCTCGGTATTGACCAGATCAAGAAGCAGAACATACAGCGGGCCGCGCTCGGGCTCGGTTGCGATGTTCACAAAAGTGTTCGGCGGCATTGGAGGGAGCTTGCGGGCTTGGGTTACATCTGAATCGAGGCTGTGGACGTCGAAGGAGAGAATGCTCTGAGGCGTCCCATCTTCGGCGACGGAAAAGTCCTCCTTGGTCAGC
This sequence comes from Terriglobales bacterium, assembly GCA_035517535.1. Lineage (GTDB taxonomy): Bacteria > Acidobacteriota > Terriglobia > Terriglobales > Acidobacteriaceae > Gp1-AA145. Next base: position 3,800 of record DATIYR010000279.1, on the reverse strand, counting down.
CCGCGCACCGGTTTGCCATTCGCATCGGTCACGACCACATCGACAACTACGCGATTCACGTTTGTCTTAAAAAGAAATTGACCAGGGGTTTGCCCTGAAGCCGGCGCGTGGGAACTCTGCGGTTCTTGTGATTGGAGATTCTGCTGAGTGTAGAGCGGCACCGCCGAGGCAGTTATCAGAAGAAACGCCAGCAAATTGGCGGTCGTACGGAATCGAGTGGACACAACAATCACAAAACGTCTCCTGTTTACATGAGCGGCTTGCCTTTGCGAATACAGAGTACGCCAAAACACTGTAAAGCTTGTAAGTTGCGGTTGTCCTATTTCGCAGCGACCCTCTGCTCTAATTGTGCTATTTGCTGCCGCAGAAGATCGGCATTCGGCCCGGGCGGAACGTATGTCAAGCTGCTTTGCAGGTGGAGAATGGCGTCCGCGAAATCGCCCTTCCCGGCGAGGATTACTGCCAGTAATTGCTCGGTATTCATGACAGAATGCCGGGGATCAATGGCGAGCGACTTGATGGCACTGGCCTGGGCAACATCAACCTTGCCCAGCTGAAAGTTCGCCAGCGCGTTCAAATACCAGGTCTCGGCGGTTCCGTCGGGATAGAGTTGCAAAACGTGATTGGTATTATCAAGAACTTGTTGCCATTTAGTCTCTTGCGAATCGAGGGCGGCCAACTGTTCGTAAGGAAGAACAAATTTGGGATCTGCGGCAAGGGCTTTGGTGAACGAGTTGCGCGCTTCCTGAGGATCGGATGCCGCTTGCAATTTGCCGAGCTGAAGCCAGGCTTCGGCGAACCCCGGATAGATGTGCACCGCTTTCTTAAGGTTCTTTTCGGCGGCCTCGGGATTACTCTGCATCATGTCGCCGCGCGCCTTTTCGAAAGCCTTGATCGCATTCGCGGGCGCATTCAGCGTTGTGTTGCTCAGGGTGGTCGGAGTATCTCTGCCGCCTTGACGCGACAGCATAATTGTCCCGAGCTGGGGATCGTCGCGCAGATTGCGTTCGGTAATCGTTATGGAAGTGGAGTGGAACCCGGCCACCGCTGCCTGAACGACACAGCCTTCGTAATGAGTTTCCATCTGCCGCTCGGAATCGGTACCTTTGCCTTGCGCTCCGGCGAGGACCACTGAAACTATTCCAAAATTTCCCTTGGCGTCGGTTTGGGTGAGATAAACGACTCTGCCGTTGCAGCGAACGGTTACCAGGATGGGCTCCCACGGCATCGGCTCGCCTTCGACGGAAAGTTTGCCCAACAAGGCCCCGCCTGCACGGCCTTGACCGCTCATCTCATTCCAGTAGTTGTATAAGCCGCTGTCCTGGATTGAACCTGGACGAGTGATTACCTCGGGTGGTCTGGTGCCGGCCGGAGGAACATTGTGCACCTGCGCTACTCCAGTAATGGAGGACAACGTCAGCAAACAGAATGAGGACAAAAGAAGCAAAAACAGGCGCGAACTGCGGGCGGCCATTGCAGAACTCCTTTATGGGTATTATCCGGCATCTACAAACAAATTAAGCAGAGAAACTGTAAGAGGCGCGGACACATCTGAGACGGTAAAATCGCGGTTGCCTGCTGCCGATGTTTGACAATTGCCGGAGCCCGCTGATGTAAAATGCGTGCCGCTTATGACCGAATTTGCCCCGGTGCTTCGCGTATTTGGCGAGGTGAGAGCGATGCTAAAAGCTATCTTTTCGATGCTGCTGCTGAATGTTCTGCTCGCCCCGATTTCTGCGGGGCAAGGGCCCGCGATAAAAAATGACGAGACCCCCACGATTCGCACCACTACAAGGGAAGTGATTTTGGACCTTGTGGTTCGCGATAAACACCAGCATGCGATCACCGACCTGCGGCCCCAAGAAGTTGAGATCTACGAAGATGGGGTAAGGCAGAAGTTGAACGACTTTCGCAACGTGGCGGGCGCGGAACAATTGCAGGCCGAGCGCAAGATGGAGAAATCCGACTCGCCAATCAGTGCGCACGCGGCGCCAGGAAAACCGACAACTTTATTACCGGAGCTCAACTTTGTTTCTGTGGTGTTTGCCGATATTGCTCCGCTGAATCTGGAATTCGCCCGTGAGGCGGTGATTGATTTTTTAAAGAGCGACGACCTGCCAAATACGTACGTCACGATTTACCGGTTCGACCACAGTCTTCAGCTTGTGCAGGCTTACACGGCGAACAAGCCATTGTTGATGAAGGCAGTCGATCGCGTGGCGCGTGGACTGCACACGGGCAGCGACTTCGGCTTGACGGCGAGCGTGGTAGGCGGAGCGGACGCGACCATCAAAACCACCGTCAATAACATAATGAGCGCCCCGAACACCACGTCGGCGACCATAGCACAGCTCGAAAATATCCTGCTTAATCCTTTGCCCGGGGTAACAACCGATCCGCTATGGGCGAGGAATGCGGCTTCTGAGGATGTATCCGTCACTTTGGGCAATGCGCTATTGACTCAGGCGCACATGCAGACTGGTCTGCGTTTTGCCGACAGTCTGGCAAATGGCATGAGCTCGCTGGATGCGTTGCGGCAATTGGTGCAGAGCCAGGCGAAACTGCCGGGGAGAAAAGTCATCCTTTATTTGGCGGACGGATTGACCCTGCCGATGGACCGAAGGGATGCAATCAATAGCGTCATTGGCTATGCGAACCGTGTTGATGTTTCGTTTTATGCCGTGGATACCCAAGGCCTGAGTCTTGACGACCCGTTGATGCAATCGCTCGCCCAACTTGAGCAAGCCGGCGCTGAGAGCGCTGGGAATAACTTGAGCCCCCGGATCGGGCACCTGGAGGATGATGACTTGCAGCTCACCGCCGTGGCCGACAAGCAACTGGGAATGGAAGAACTGGCGGATTCAACCGGAGGGTTCGCGGTAACGAACACGAATGAAATTGCCCAACCGATGCGGCGCGTGATGGAAGACATTCGCACGCACTATGAGCTGGCCTATACACCTTCCGCCACCAATTACGATGGACGCTTCCGGAAAATTGAGGTTCGCGTCGCTCGTCCGCATGTGCACGTGCAGACCCGATCGGGTTATTTCGCAGTGCCCGATATCAACGGCGTTCCTTTGCAGCCTTACGAAATGACGGCTTTGCACGCGATCAACGCCCGGCCCGCGCCAAATGAGTTTCCTTATGAAACCGCACTGATGAAATTCGGATCCACGCCAGATGCCATGAACTGCGAAATGGCATTTGATATCCCGATATCGAGCCTGAAGATTTTCACGAACCACAAAATGGGGAAGTCGTGGGTCCGCGCCTCGGTGCTGGCGTTGATCCATAAGAATGACGGAGAAGTCGTGGGCAAGGTAAGTCGCGACCTGGTGCGCGAAGTTTCAAAAACAGATCTGCAGCACCTCGCGGACAAGCACATTTTGTACGCAGAGCCGCTGGAATTGCCGGGAGGGCACTATCTGGTGGACACGGCCGTCAGCGATGAGCTCGGGGGAAAATCCACGGTCAAGCGGTTATCTGTGTTTATTGATTCAGGAAAAGAGTTTCGCGTAAGCTCGCTCGAACTGGTCCGCGGGATCGCGCCGTTGTTTGGGCCGCGAAATCCGCAGGACCCATACGAAACCGGAGCCGTGCGAATTATGCCAACCCTGGCGGATTCCGTGCCTTCCGGGGAGCCGATTTCGATTTATTTCGTTGTATACCCTTCCAACGCGGCGCAGGAGCCGAAGGTCACGATTCAACTATTCCGAAATGGCAAAGAGATAGCAAGACGGGCCTTGACTCCAAAACGACAGGACGATGGCTCGATGCCCATGCTTTTGCGGGTGCGG
>DATIYR010000278.1:0-9978 GCA_035517535.1 Terriglobales bacterium | reverse complement strand
CAAGGCCAAAATGCGAGCAGTCTCTGCAACCAGCTTTTAACTCAGCTCCAGCAATCCACCCGCGCCCGCAAGATCCATAACGATCTGACGGCCTTAGCATTGGTCCGGCCTGCTGAGTTCCAGAATCGCAATTAGCTAAGGCTTTTCGCGATGCTCCTGGCCTGGTGCCTTGGCCGTTGTGCGTATACATCTCATTGCTTATGTGCCAGCGGAGTCCAGAACACCTCTTCCGACTTCACGAAGGATTCCATTTCACTTTGGTGTTCCGGCATTCCTACCACAGGGATGTCATGCGCCTGAATTGATTTCAATTTTCGCTGGGCCTGATCCGGCGTAAGTGGCACGCGTCTCGGCGGCGGCCATGGGAGACCGCGCGGAGCAACTTCGCCGTTAACCCTGCGCGACTCAAATGGTTGGTTCGGCGTCACACCCGTCGGAAAAGGCCAGTCGGGCAATCCATGGACGAGAAAAGTGTAGAAACCACCTTTATATCCGACCTGCTTTGCCGCGTCTCGCACAAACCAGAATGCTGCGCGATGATCGATGTGGCCATCGGTTCCGTCGGTGACGTAAACCTCAGTGGGTTTCAGCGTGTTGAACAGTTCAACCAGATCGCCCAGCACAGAGCTGCGCCGGTAGGGAGCCGGCTTGCCATGCACGGCAGTGTGGTAATCCTTCTGGATCAGCGCGTAGGTTTCGTTTTTCTTCGTGTATTGCTGGCGGATCACTCGGTCATCTTTGCTCTCGTACAACTTACCCAAATCGCCGTCCGCGTAGCCAAGGATGACGAGGTCGTTATTGGGGTCATGGGCTTTCCCGCCCAGAATCTTGAGTGCATTGCGGCTCTGGTTCTCGCGGAAACGCGCCAGCGCGAAGAAGTCGTCGGGCCCGACTTGATCCACTTTTTTATGGGTGACTCCTGCAGCCGCGGCGGGAAAACCATCTCCGCTGGTGATATCAACCACGGTGACTCGCGCCCCGCGTGCCAGCGCCTGCTGAATGATGCCTGCACAGCCAATGACCTCGTCATCGGGATGCGGCGCAAAAACCACGATTGACTCCGGGGGAGTTGTGCTGGGCTGTGCAAACGCAGATAACACGGCGACGATTATCGCGAACAAAGTCGTGAATTGCAGGCACAGGCGCAAGCGATTATGGCTCATTTGTTGTTATTCCTCTTCGATTCGTATCCCGGCAATAAGTGTTCAACGCCGTGACCTCGGCATTCTACTCAATAAGAAGAGAAAATCGCTTGATTTCGATGGTTGGCCGTTTTTGATGATGGCACGCTGTTGAAGAGTTGATGCCGTCTGGATTGAGAGTGAGTTTTCGAGGTGCTGGCGGCTTGCTAATGCTTCGCATGGACGACATGAACACCGGCTTGTCCCGTCGCGAGCCCTTGAATATCGCGGCCGAACCTGGACGCGATCTGGCCGAAACCGATGTCCTCGATGTCACAAAATCCGCGTGCGCGAAGAATCGCTGCCATGGCAGACGGCTCGAAACGGCTGGCCCAACGTTCCCCAGTTTTCTCGAGCTGCTCGGTCCTCTTCGTGACTACTTCCCTCATCTCTTCTGAGAATGCCTCCGGAGGTTCCATGTAGTCGAACACTACCTCCGAGTTCTGGATTGACGCCATGTACTCCAGAGTGCTGCCGATAGCGTCGTGTGTCAGGTACGGCACAACGCCGAGCCAGGTGAAAAACGCCGCCGAGGTGCACTGAAAGCCGGCGCTGTTGAGCTTCTGCTGCAAATCGTCCCACTCGAAGTCGACGGGCACGAAGGTGAGCCACGGCGGAGGCGCGAGGTCAGCCTCCACCAGGCGCTGGCGCTTCCATGCCTGGGTTGCGGGATGATCCACTTCAAAGACGCTTAAGCGAGCGGCGTGGGGATTGCGGTGCGCGAAAGTGTCGAGCCCGGCGCCGAGGATCACGAGCTGTCGCATGCCTCGCTCGACGGCTTTCGATAAGGCGTCTTCCGCGATGCGGCTCCGTGCGGCGGTGAACAGGCGTCCCACGCTCGCCAACGGGTGTCCTTTGAGCGCTTGCAATACGTCGTCTGCGTGTTCGCCTAGAATTCTCACGGCGTACGGGTCATCGAGAATTGCGCCATGATCGAGCAGCTGATGAGCTGCTCGCTGGCCGGCCACCATCAAGGCCATGCGGCTGGGCTCGTCGGACTTCATGTCAATCTCCGTTTCCGTCACTGCGGGCGAGGCGCTGATGCGAAGCGCGGAATGAATTCATGCGCCACGGGCCGCCAGCAGCTTCGCTGCGTTCTCGTGATAGACCTTCTCGAGAATTGTGTCAGGCAGCCCCAGGCCGTTCAGCGCCCAGTGATATCCAAACTGCTCGATCTCATAGAAGTGCTCGTCGAGCGATTCTAAAATGCGAAAAGTTATTGCATACATGGTCGAATCAAAACCCATGTCGGTGCCATAGACGAGCCGGCCAGCGTGCTCGGAATAAAACTGCGAGGTAAAGCGCGGGATCGTCGAGGTCTCAGCGTACCGTGCAGAAATATCCGCGTGCAGGTTCGGATGATTTTGGAGCAGGCGGCCTAATCTCGCCAGATCGTAGCTAAGGTTTGCAAAGTGGCAAGCGATGAATGTTGTTCTTGGGTGCTTCTGCACCGTGCGTTCAAGATTATCGACCATGCCGGAGAGCTTGACGATGTTCGGTTGATTATCGAGCCGCCAGTTGTACGCGTTCATCAGGCCATCATTGTGTATGTCCATCTTCTGATACATCCAGATTGGATCGGCAACGTGAATGCTGACGGGAAAACCCAATTCGCCGCACTTGTCCCAAACCTCGTCCATGCGCGAGTCGTCAGGATGCATCCCCGGCGCGCTTAATTTTCCCGAGCGGAGCCCCTGGCCCTTGTCGTGGATTTCGCCGACACCACGAGCTCCGCCATCTCGACAGCGTTGCAGTTCCTTGATTGCAGATGCCGGAAAGCCCGGCTTGTTGTAGGCAGTGAAATCCAGGCCACACCACATTTCATAACGATCTCCATGCGCGGAATATTTGCGGGAGATTTCGTCGAACTCTTTCCCGGTCGTCATCGTCAGGATGATGGTCTTCTCGATCCCCGCCTGATCCATGTTCTTGACCCACTGATCGATCTCTTGCGGAGTTTTGGCATAGGGATGAGAGTGCATATCAATGATGGGAAATTTTGCTTTTTCAACCTTCGTTGCTGGAATTTTGTAAATCGAGATGGGACGGTAATCCTTAAGCAGAATTGTCAGCGGAGAGGCATCTGGTTTTGCGGTGGAAGATTCGGCATGATGAGGGTGAGATTCGCCTTCCGCCGTAGAACTCAAAATGGCCGGCGTTAAAAGCGATCCCAAGCCGATGAGATTCGCAACTTTGAGGAACGATCGGCGATTAGGAAGATAATTACGTAGCATTGTTCTACCGCTGCTCCTTTGTTGATGGATTCGGAAGTCGCTCGTTGGGCCTTTCAATCGCTAAAGTGTAATCGGTAGGGAACAACATTAGCGCAGTTCCTGCGTGGGCGCTCACGAGCGAAGCCGTATAAATCATCTGTCCAGGTGATTGAGTCGCAGCTCAGATCAATGAGTGAATCACCTGATTCCGGGGTTAAACTTGCTCCAACGATGGGATCTCATCGGAAGGGACCGAGGGGCGAATCCATCGGGAGACTCCCTCTTTGAATAGCCTCCAGATCGTTCGGCGGTTCTCCATAATGATCCGGAGCCATGAGAATTTCGTCAGCATCGGAAAGTAAATTCCGCGGAAACAAAGATGTGCCAGGAAGATGTTGATACGATCGCCAACATGCTCATCGTCCAGCGCTGCAACTGCCTGGGCCAGCGCCTCCGGGCTGTAGGAGTTCTTCCAGCCGTAGTTCACCTCGGCATGCGCTTCTTCGATCGTCATCTTCAGCGGAGTGTGCGCCATGGTGAACGGAACGAAGTCCTGCCAGTGCCTGGGACGAGTGAGCCGTCCGGCCGTCTCCAACCTCTTATATAACGGAGTTGAGGGTAACGGCGTCAGCAGTCCGAAGACCGGAAGGCCGGGAGGCCATGCGCGGACCTGCTGCAACGTGCGTTCCGCCACTCCGGGAGTGTCATTATCCATGCCGAAGATGAATGAGGTGATAGCGTATACATTGCGTTTTGCAAGACGCTCCAGCACTGCCCCATACTCGCCAGGCTTATTGAATCCTTTGTTTACGGCCTTAAGGTTTGCCGGATCAATCGACTCCATGCCGATAAAGATCCATTTGCCTCCGGAGGCAGCGATCAGGTCAACCAGTTCTTCGTCGCGCAACAAATTGGCGCTGATCTGCGCCACCCAAAAGACTTGGGCGTTTGCGGCGATGATGTCACGCAAAAGTGATTTGGTGCGCTTTACATTGATGGCAAAGTTGTCGTCGATGAAGAAAACCGCAATCTGACCTTGCTCTTCGCGGGCACGCGCTTTTAGCAGGAGCAATTCATTGACGACACTTTCGTTGGTGCGAAAGCGGATCGAGTCGCCAAAGAATCCGGTGACCGTACAGAACTCGCAGCCGTAAGGACAACCTCGTCCCGATTCAACCGGCACGATTCGAAATGTTCCCCAGCCTTCCCGAAAATTTTTGAGCAAGGGGTGCATCATTTTTGGAACGAGATTGAACTGGCGGAGATCGAGTTTGTCCCATGGAATCGCGGGATAGGGATTCAGGGAAGGCTTGCGCTCCTTGCCTGTGCCATCAACCGGCGCATAGATTTCTTTTAGCTCGCCGCGATCGGCATCCTTCACGATCTGCGGCCAGGTCTCATCGGCTTCGCCCAAGGCAACCGCATCTGCATGACGCGGGCCGCCATCGCGCCCCAGGGCTTCATCCGCCTCTTCCGTGACGTGGGGCCCTCCCATTACGACCGGAACCCCGGTGGCGCGAATAGCATCAGCCATGCGATACGCCTTGGCAACCATCCGGGTCATGGCGCCGATGCCAACCAGCCCGATGTTCTGGTCGCGGACGAATTGCGCAATTTGGGTTTCGTCCATCGGTTGGGCGTTGCCATCGATCAGCAAAACTTCATGTCCGGGAGGAGTGAGCGCCTGCAGCAAAAACATCCAGAGATGGGGCATGAAGTTGCGAGTGACCCCGTTGTCAGGGTTGTAGAGCAGAATTCGCATGACACTCCTTTAGAACACTCGAGTCGGTCACAACGAATCCCGGAAGGTCGAGCATATGAAATGTTGGTCCCTGCTACGGCGTCCAATCATACATAACTCCGCTGACTTGGGTTGACGAAAAATCTCGATTGATCATTGATGCTGGTTCTTATCCTGGAGGGGACGGCAGGGTTGGCGCAAAGTGGCGCTTTCATCAGCACACGATTTCCCGTGTCTCACACGCAACCGCGCGGCCGTGATTGCGTCAAAAGCTATGCAAGGGAGCCGGGGATTGTGGCGAGACATTAGCCTGCTGCTTCTGCCATTGCCTGCCCCAGGCTCCCTTTTCACGTGCGGCGGAACCGCGTGAAGTCGTTGCAGATGTTCCCACCGGGCGCACCTGAGATCTAAATCTTGTCGTAGACAATCCGTAACGGGTTTGGCTGTCCGATCTCGTGAATCGTGAGCGTAAGTGTCTTCCCGTCGGGAGACACTTCATACGTCGTGTGGTCCATGACTTCGCCCTTCACTTTGTCGGTGACGTCCAAGGTGTGGGCGTTCACCCGCTTGCCAGATGACATTGAGCCGGGAGCAACCTCGGGTCCCTTTTCTTCATAATCCTTGCCGTCGAATTTCATGCTGAGTACGTCCTGATAGGCGGGAGTGTTGAAAGTTAATCCGTCGCCTTCAAACGGCTCAATCTCCCACTCGTCGGGCGAAGTGAATTTCACGTCGGCCTCTTGCCAGGTACCTGCCCAACCGGAGCCGCCGCTCACTTTCCTCCACGTAGCATCAAAGTCCGAAGTTGTGCCGTCCGGCTTATTCGCCGTTCCTTTAATCGTTTGAATTTTTCCATTCTCCGAAATGGTGTGGGTCATGGAGCTGATCACTCGGCCGTTCTGCTTGATCACCATCTTCCAGCTGTTGTGTCCTTCAGGGGTCATCGATATGGTGCGTCCGAAGTGGACAGCCTGGTCGGTGCCATCGTAGGCCATGGTGTCAGCCACGTTGCCGACCGTCCATTTGTACTTGTTGCCGCCGAGGTCCTGAATCTTGATTATGTCGCCGCCGAGTTTGCTCTTCTCCATGTTGAGTTTCCATTTCCCGCAAAACGGATCGTTCGCAGCCCAGAGCGTCCCGGCCAGCAAGCACACCAACACTGCTGAAGAGTAGAAACGTTTCATGGTCGTCCTCCGGCGGCGAATTATAGTCCACTCCCGTGAATATGGGTGGAACTTGGCCGCCGACGCCCGGAGAGTGCGGCAACCTGGCCAGGGCGGCTTGCCGCCTGGCGGCTTAACGCACCTGACCAGTATTCAAGTGCCCCCAACGAAAAGTCGGGCCGACCGAGACCCGCACGTAGTTCTGCCTTGGCGGCAGCAGGTTCGAGAACAAATGCGTGTTCACCCAGTCGGTTGTAAACCGAATTCCGAGTGGTCGAGATACGTTAAGGTCGAAACCGCCGCCACATCCAATGAACCATTGCGTATCGGTCTGATGAGCGTTGGGAATCGGAATATGCAACACGTCCTGGAACGCAAACATGAGCTGGGGCGAAAGCGACAAGTCAGCCGCTTCGTGAATTCCACCGAACCCGGGACGCGCAAAGAACGTGACTCTTTCAAATTTGCGCAGGTAGAACTGCGGGCCGGCGGCAAATATGTAAGTCGTCGACCGGAACGGCACCTGAACCTGAGCGGGGTTAACGCCGATCGTCTGCAGCGGCGGGGAGAAGACAGTCTCCGTTCCCTTGATGGTTCCTGCCCCGGTGAAAACCGAGTCACCGACGGCACTGAAATCGCCTCCCAGCCCCAGCCATGGTCTTACGGTCACACCGAAATCGCTCTCTAATCCCCGCTCGGTGAGGTTGCGGCCTGGGCCAAGCAGGTAGTCGAACCCGGTATACAGCGTGTATCGATTAATGTCTTCCTGCTGCGCCGATAGGGGCAGGCAGAAAAAGATGGCAAGCGTACACCAGCACAACTGCTTCAGCAGTTTCATAATTTCACCTCGCCAGATCACGCACAGAACACGTGTCTCCAGCGGTACCAGTTGGCAGGTTACTGAGGTCACTCGCCGCGGCGCTGTGAATCGCATCACTGCGTGCCGTGACACACATCACGCGTTCTGAGTAATTGGCTGGAACTAGCCCCAGCTCGGGGCGCTTCACGGGCCCTCTGGCTCAGCCGGTCCGCAGGCCTTAACATCAACCTTCGGCAAACTGTGCAGATTTAACGAGTCGCCGATTGGCAGGTGAACGGAAAAGGTGCATAATTGCGCTGTTTTTCTGGCCGTCGTGGTTGCTGGCCGATTGCGCGAACCAGGTTCCGCGAACCAGGTTTCCGGGCAATCCGATCCAAAGGAGGATCTATGGCGCACACAAATCGGGCCCGAGTCGTGTTGGGAGGTTTGCTGGCAGGAGTTGTGATCAACATTGTTGAGTACGTGGTAAACGGGGTGATATTGAAAGCAGACTGGGCGAATGCCATGCAGGCCATGGGCAAGTCGCCGGTCATCAGCGGCAAGGCCATTATGATCTTCAATATTTGGGGATTTCTGGCTGGGATTGCCGCGGTTTGGATTTATGCCGCGATCCGCTCGCGTTACGGCGCGGGACCGGGTACAGCATTGCGTGCGGGATTCGCGGCGTGGTTCCTCGTCAGTTTCCTGGTCAATCTCGCGAACTACCCTTTGGGACTCTTCTCGATGCGTTTGATCGTACTGCCGAGCCTCGCCGAGTTGATTGCTTTTGAAATTGCGACAATTTTCGGGGCTTGGATATACAAAGAGGGCGAAACCACGGCAGTTCGCAGCGCCGCAGCGTAAATCAGAAATTTCAGATGGCCGGAAATTCCGGCCATCTTTTTATTTTCCAGGTGTCGATTCTCAGCGCGCTTTCGGAACAAGTTGTTCCCGCAGCCGGCGCGACAGGTTGACGGCGAGCGAGCGATAGAACCGCGACGCAAGATGAGGAAACAACTCGAATAAATCCGCCAGACTCTTCCACTCCACGGCGAAGGCTTCAACCGCTTCGTCGGCGGTTGCCGTCGCACTTGGAATGCTGTCTTCGAGAAACGCCATTTCTCCGCAAATCTCTCCCGCTCCGATTCGCGCTAAGTGCGCTCCCATCACGCTGACGCTGACCTTCCCCCCCGCGATCAAATAAAGAACTTTCGAAGCCTTCCCCTGCTGGACCAGCATTTCACCTTTTTTGAAGGTAACGTGCTTGGCGCGGTCGATAATCAGCGACCAGTCATTTCGCGACAAATAGGGCAGACGGTTCTTCGCATCCTGCAATGCGGAGAGCAGTTCGGTTTGAGCCGAGCGCGAAGGCGAAGAAGTGGACATGCGTTCCCAACGGTCAGCGAAGAGGATACCAGAGCCGGGTCATTGTACGCAGTAAGTAGTTGATTTCCGGCGCAGTCATCTTTGGAATATCAGCTTCCATACTCAATGCCGGCAACGATTTGCCTGCCCTTCTGACAGTTACTTGCGTAATTCTCTTTTGTAACCTCGGGGAAAAGCCTGTGGAAAAGCCCTGTAAAATCAACGCACCCTTCGTTAGCAACAAATTTCCGGAAGCGGCGTTTATATACTCAGCAGGATACGAACTGGAATGATGCCGCTTCGCTTGGGAACGTGTGAAATCAGTCGTTCGCTAATCTGATGAGTCCCGAACACGCGCGGAATTCGCGTGTAGAGAAAAGGGGAAAGATCATGCATACTCAGCGCGTTTTCCGCTGCATACTCCTGGCGCTTCTGGCGCTGGTAATTCCGGCGTCATCCTTTGCCGGCGTTCTTATTTCCGTAAACGTTGCGCCGCCCGCGCTTCCGGTTTACACGCAACCGCCATGTCCCGGCGATGGCTACATGTGGACTCCCGGCTATTGGGGATGGGGCTCTGCCGGCTACTACTGGGTGCCCGGAACATGGGTGGTTGCTCCGCACCCGGGCCTGCTTTGGACCCCCGGTTACTGGGGTTGGGGCGGCGGTGCGTACATTTGGCATGCCGGATATTGGGGTCCGCACGTCGGCTTCTACGGCGGCATTAATTATGGTTTCGGTTATACCGGTGTGGGATACGCCGGCGGATACTGGCACGGCGGTCATTTCTTCTACAACCGCTATGTCAATCACATCACCATAACCAACGTCCACATTTATAACCGGGTGGTGGTGAACGAGCACGTGACCCGGGTCAGCTTCAACGGCGGGCGGGGCGGGATTGTGGCTCGTCCGACGCGCGACGAAGAGCGCTTCGATCACGAACGCCATTTCGAGGCTACGCGCATGCAAATGGACCATGAGCACAGCGCACGCGAGAACCGGGCGTTTCGCGCTTCTGTGAATCATGGAAGGCCGGCGGTCGGCGGGACGCCACGGCCGGGAGAATTTCGACCAGCGAACCGGCCGGTTCCACGTCCACAGCCGGTAGCTCGTAACATCAACCATGGCAATGTTCCGAGGCCTCAGGCACAGAACCGACCGCAAGAGCGCTCGGCGTCTTATCATCCGGCAAACGGCGGAGGGCACCAGAGTCATCCGCAACATGAGAACGCTCCGCGTCCGCATGAAGAAAATGGCCACGGGCGAGGCCGCTAGAACTTCACCGCACCAAATTCGGGCTTTGATGGGCTGGCCGAGCGCCAGCCCAATTTTTTTTCTGCAGTTGACTAAAAACTCCGCTCAGCTTTCAATAGTGCTTCGTGTTCGTCGCACTTTGCGCGATTCTGTGGCACATTACTTTTTCTAAGGAGATTCGTTCATGTCCGCACCCAGCCGCCGGCCAGAGATTCGCCGCCGCCGCACCAGAAAAGAAAAAATTTTGAAGTTGCGCAAGAAA
>DATIYR010000277.1:0-6260 GCA_035517535.1 Terriglobales bacterium | reverse complement strand
GAAGGTGGAAGACGCGTACGCGGCTTACATCCGCGAGCGCGATAAACCCGTGGGCCGCGACGAGGCGAAGCTGAAGCAGCTTCAAGCCGATTGGCAGAACGCGATCAAAGATGCTCAGCAGTACGTGATCCCGAATCAATTCGGCGAAATTATTGAGCGCAACGGCGGCGAGGGCATGAACGCGTTTACCGCGGAGGATCAAACGGCATACTTTTACTCGTTCCCGGTAAATCGGCTGCAGCTGTGGGCATATCTCGAATCGCAGCGATATTCGCACCCGGTGTTTCGCGAATTTTATAAAGAGCGCAACGTCGTAATCGAGGAACGGCGGATGCGCACAGACAGCAACCCCATCGGGCGGTTGGTCGAACAATTCATTGAAACTGCGTTCTCGGCGCACCCGTATCATCGGCCTACCATCGGCTACATCTCCGATCTCAATAGCTTTTCCGCCACTGACGCGCAGCATTTTTTTGATACTTACTACATTCCTTCGAACATGGTGGTCGCGGTGGTCGGGGATGTCGATCCTGCGAAGACCATGGATATCATTGAAAAATATTTCAGTGGCATTCCTTCGCGACCTAAGCCCGACGAGCGCACTACCACCGAGCCGCCGCAGGATTCTGAACGGCGTGTAGTGCTTTACGAGCAGTCGCAACCCATATACCTCGAGGGCTACCACCGGCCCAGCTATCGTGACAAGGATGATGCCGTGTACGACGCCTTGGCCGATCTGCTCTCTGAGGGCCGGACATCGCGTTTATATCGAACTCTGGTGCGCGACAAGAAAATCGCTTCCGAAGCCGAAGGCGGCACCGGCTTTCCCGGCGTGAAGTATCCGCATATCTTTTATTTCTTCGCCGCTCCTATGCCCGGGCACACGCCGGAGGAGGTTGGCGATGCCATCCACGCCGAGATCGACAAACTGAAAAAAGAAGACATTTCTGACGACGAGCTCAAGATGGTAAAGACGCGCGCCAAGGCGAACCTGATTCGCAGCCTGGATAGCAATGAAGGTCTGGCGCAAAACCTGGCGGAGTATCAAACCCTCTACGGCGATTGGCGGGAGCTGTTCCGTTCGGTGGACCGAATCGATGCGGTAAGTAAAGCCGATATTCGCCGGGTTGCGAATGAGGTATTTGTTCCCACGAACCGAACGGTAGCCATTATCGAACACGTGCCGGCGACGAGCGGAGGTGCGCAATGAGCCGGACCTCGACGAAAATCGCGCTTGCCCTCACTCTGTTCTTTGCGTCAGCTTTGACGCTGCTCGCCCAGCAGCCCTGGACGAAGATTCCCATTCCGCCGTTGCCGGCATTTCATCCGCAAGAGCCGAAGCGAATTCAGTTACCAAATGGCATGGTGATCTTCCTTCAGGAAGACCACGAACTGCCGACCATCGATGGCTTCGCCCGGATTCAGGGCGGAGCGCGTTCTGAACCGGCCGCCAAAGTTGGACTGATGTCTTTATATGGTGAAGTCTGGCGGACCGGTGGAACGAAAACGCAAACCGGCGACCAGCTCGATGACTATCTGGAGATCCGTGCCGCCAAAGTCGAGACGGATGCCAATGACGATTCGACCATCATTTCTCTTTCGTGCTTGAAAGAAGATTTCCCCGATGTCTTCAAAGTTTTCAACCAGCTTCTGCGCGAACCCGAGTTCCGCGCTGACAAGCTGGACCTCGCGAAACGAGAGGCATTTGATGGCATCTCCCGCCGCAATGATGAAGTGCGTGATATCGCACAGCGCGAGGCCGCCCGGCTCGCGTACGGATCGACTAATCCCTATGCGCGAATTCCGGAATATGCGACCATCGCTGCGGTCACGCGGCAGGACCTGATCGATTGGCACCACGCCTATGTTTATCCGAACAACATCATTCTCGGTCTCGTCGGCGACTTTGATTCCGCGCAGATGGAAGCCACAGTTCGCGCTGCCTTCGGCAACTGGGAAAGAGGCGCGCCCGCAAGAAGCCCGGAGGTTCACTTCGAGCCTGCCAAACCCGGCTACTACCTGATCAAGAAACCTGACGTAGACCAAAGCAATATCCGAATGGTTGCGTTAGGCACGAAACGCGACAATCCGGACTTTTACGCGATCCAGGTTTTCAACGAAGTGTTTTCCGGCGGATTTTCCTCACGGCTGGTACAGAGCATCCGCACGGCGCAGGGGCTGGCGTACGCGGTGAATGGCGCTATTGGCACGGCATTCGATCATCCCGGAATCCTGCAGCTTGCGATGGGAACAAAGAGCGGCACGACGGTGCAGTCGATACAGGCGCTCTACGAGCAAATAGATCAATTGAAGACCAAGCCGATTACCGATGCCGAGATCGCGCGCGCAAAGGATTCGATCTTGAACGCGTTTGTCTTCAATTTCGACACGCCCGATAAAGTCCTGCGCGAGCGCATGGCGTATGAGTTTTACGGATATCCTGCCGACTTTCTGGAACGCTATCGTGCGGGAATCGAGAAAGTGACGACGGCCGATGTCGCCCGAATTATTCCCAAATATCTCCACAAAGATCAATTGGCGGTTTTGGTGGTGGGAAACACTGCCGATTTCGATAAGCCACTTTCATCGCTTGGGCAGGTCACTGACGTCGATATCAGCATCCCTCCCCCGCCGCAGGAAATGGGGGCAGCGGCCGGCTCTGCCGGACAGTGACCCGGGGCGATTTGCGCCTAAAGACCAGCAAGTGGGGAGATTCCATTGCTTTGAAGGCGCGGCTTCGAGCCGCGCCGTAACTGAGAAGCGAACGACATACGCGGCGCTGAAGCGCCGCTCTACAGCTCTACACCTTGCGCCATCAGGAATTTTCTGTCCTTGCTCCTAGAAACATGCAGAGTCTGAGTTTATTGAATTACTGATAACAAGCCGTGGGAGCGCAGTGGCTCGAGCAGACTGCTTACAGCCTCTGACCTTTTTGCCCCATGCTTCTTGAGCCAAGTCTCTAAATCACGGCGACATGCGGCAGCCATCTTGGTAAAGAAAACTCCCGCGCGACCGTGCTGATCAGCCCAGATGAAGTCGCCGACCGCATGTACCACATGGGCGGTCTCAGGCAGCAGGAAACGAAGTGGAACCGCGCGCAATGGGGTTAGCGTTTCGGCAGCTTGCAAGGAAAGCCCCTGCTCGGTTACGTCCAAAACCAAGGCTGGAATGACTCCAGTCGGAAATTGCAGATAGGCCAGGCTCTCGCTCTTTTTTCTTAGCGAAATGCGGCGATCTTCGTGCATAAATCCGCGAGCGGCGCGGAAAGAGTGCAAAACCTGCAACAGGTCGAGCGGCTTGTAAAGCACGAAATTTGCCCCTGCCTGGAAAACCACGCCTACCGGAGTTGCGGCTCCAACCATGCCAAACAGAACCGGCCTGCGCTTTTCGGGCAGTGCTCGCGCCATCTTGGCAATAGAGATCGCGTCCGGCAGATCGAAATCTACAACCACGGCCGAGTGGTATCCAGTTGACAGAATTTCGAGCGATTCCAGGATCGAGCCGGAAACTCTGTACTCGATTCCCAGTTCGGCGAAGGCCGCAATCAACAGCTTGATCGAGGCGCTGCTCCGGGATACCACCAGTGCGTTGATTCGCATGAATCGAGCTTACGAATAGCCTGTACCGGCCGGACAGATACCCCCTGTAACAAACCAGCTATTACCAAGAGGGGCTTGACAATAAAAAAGCCGCCAAAACGGCGGCTTGGGGCGATATTAGTTCTGATTAAGCCACGCGGCGAGTTCTCTCCGCGGCCGCCCGCCGGCTTTCAGCGAACAGCTCAATCATCGTGCGGTTGAATGCGGGAATGTCGGAGGGCTGGCGGCTGCTGACCCAATTCTTGTCACGCACCACCTCCTCGTCTTGCCACTTTGCCCCCGCATTGCGAACGTCGTCCTGAATGGTGTGATAGCTGGTTATAGTTCGCCCGCGTACCAGGTCGGCCGAAATCAGCAGCCAGGGCGCGTGGCAGATCACTGCAACCGGCTTCCCGGCCTGATCGATCTCGCGCACGAACTGCTGCGCTCTCGGCTGAACACGAAGCGTATCGGCATTCAAAGCGCCGCCGGGCAGAAGCACGGCGTCGAATTGGCTCGCGTTGGCTTCTTCCAGGGTTTTATCGACGTCGTATTTTGCCGCCTTGTCGTGATGGTTAAAGGAGTAAATCTTTCCCGCTTTCGGCGCGAACAATGTAGTCTGCGCCCCGGCCTGTTCCAGCGCCTTCCGTGGTTCTTTTAGTTCAGCGTCTTCAACGCCATCTGCGGCCAGTATGGCTACACGCAGTCCTTCTAAAGTCTTCTCTGGCATTAATTCCTCCTTGTTTTTCTTAGTTTGCCCGAAGAACCGTTCTCGAGGGATCGGGAGAAAACTGTAGGGTTATTGAGGGTTATTGAGGTTTATTGCAATACGAATGGCATCTGGTCAGCGCTGCTCATCTGCCTCGAGCAGCGCTCTGTGCTGGTACGCCGCCATCGCCTTTTTCGCAATGTCTGCAATTGGCGAATTCGGCGAAAGGTGCAGGTAGTTGCCGATGTGCTCGGCGCCCGCCTTGTAGTCTTTCTTGGCTCCCAGAATCAGCCCGCAGAGGTATTCCAGTTGAGGGTACTGATGCTGCGAGTCAAGCCGTAGACCGCGGGTAACGCTGGTTTCAGCCTGATCGAGGTTCCCGAGGTTGTAGTAAGCGAGCGAATCAAAGAACCAGTATTCGGAAGAAGAATCAGGCCAGCGCTGGATCAGGGTGTCGCTGGCGGCGGCCAGTCCTTGCCAGTTTTGCTGCGCTGCTGCTACACGAGCGAGCTCGACATAGCCATCGACCAGTTTCGAATCTTCGTCTACGGCATGGCGAAACGACTGTTGAGCATCAAGCAAGCTATTCTGCCTTAACTGCAGACGCCCGAGTTCGAGCCAGGCGATGGCATAACGTGGATAGACCTGCACCGCCCGTTTGAAGTAGTCGCAGGCCTGCTCCCATTTACCTTTCCGTTCGGCTTCTTCTCCCTTATCGAAGGCCTTTCGGGCCTTATCGGGAGCGGCGAGAGAGTTAACGCTCACGGTAAACCTTGGGTCATCCGCCGAAACATTGACCTGGTGCACAGTGATTGTCCCGACGTTTGTGTTTCCCGCATCCGGCCTGTCGGTAAGGTGCAAACGCTCGGACCTGAATCCGGCGATTTCCGCATAGAGCTCGCAGCCAGACCAGTTCTGAAAAACCGGAGCCTGGTCCCACGGGTGCGCAGTGTTCGGGATAGGCAAGGGATCCTGGGAGACGTAAACACTCAAGGAAAAATTGCCATGCGCATCGGAGTAATCGTGCGCCCGAATTTGGTCTCCACAGGCAAGCACCACATTCGCAGAGCTATCCACGGGCGTACCGGCATCGCTGACAAGTTTTCCGGTTAGCACCGCAATTTCGGAGTTTCCTGGGTTTTGGCTTAGGGGTGCGACCTGACTAATATCAGCGCTTTGTGCAAATAGAATTGATGAAGAAAGGAGAACAACGACGAGGATCGAGCGAAACTTCATTACTTCGTACCTTTCCCGAAGTATCTTGCACGTACAACAAACACCTTAGATGGCACTGGTTCTGGCGCGGTAAGTGCCGGAAACTCTATTTCGGCAAGTAAGATCGCTTAGTTTTCATTAAGTGAAACTTTGTAATTCATGTCTTCAACTTGGTGCCATTTTTTCCACCACCGCACGTTAAATATCGGTTGCCTCCCAGAAAAGTTGACATAAAATGAGTTCACTTTAACCTTTGCGTTGCGGGGCAGGCCGCCTCGAAGTTGGTGGTGTTTTTGTCCGTATCAAAGAGGAATCACTCCGCCGTAATACGTGTGCTCAGGGAGAGCCGTACCTGCTGGCCTCATCTTTCGGCAATCGCCTTTCTTAGCTTCCTGTCTTTGCCGCTGACGCTTCTCTATCCCCTGCCATTAAAGATCGTTGTCGATAATGTAATCGGCTCCCAGCCGCTTCCCCATTGGCTTCTTGGGAACGTCTCCTGGACGAACATGCACCGGACCGCGCTAGCATACGCCATTTTCGTGCTTCTGGGCATCGCGGTACTGGTGAATCTGCAGGGTTTGGCAGCCTGGTGGCTGCAGACCTATACCGGCGAGAAGCTGGTCTGGGATTTCCGCGCGCGGCTGCTGAATCGCGTGCAGCGCCTGCCGCTGGTTTTTCATGACCATTACGGAGCTACGGATTCCGTCTATCGCATCCAGCACGATGCTCCGGCGATCCAGTACGTAACCATCCAGGGA
>DATIYR010000276.1:0-4693 GCA_035517535.1 Terriglobales bacterium | reverse complement strand
GCCATTTGAAATCTCCTGTGAATTTCGAGAGTCTAAGATAGTTGCAGATCGGGAGCGCTTTCCCAGGCAGGCTAATAGGAGAGCACAGAGATTTCTTATTATATCCCGCTGCAGCTCTGGCAAGTGGCACCCGGGAGCACTTTGCCCGCATTTTTAAATCCTCGAACAGCACGCGTAGACTTGCTCGATGTGGAAAGTCTCGCAAGTCGCTGGCGAAGTGAGTAGCGGGGTTTTTCCCATAAATTTGCCGTGGCGTAAGGGAAATCCCGACAGCATTTCAGCCGAACATTCGGTAGAAATGTGCAACGGACCAGCAGGAAATGTTAGATAGCGTACCAAAATCGCGTGCTCGCATTCTTTGCGTGGATGATACAGAAGCGCAACGCTATGCGGTTTCGCGGATTCTGCGAAACGCAGGCTTCGATGTCCTGGAAGCTGCGACAGGCCAACAGGCTCTGGAGATGATGGGTTCCCAGCCTGACCTGGTGGTGCTCGACGTCAATCTGCCTGACATCAGCGGGCTGGATGTCTGTCGCATCATCAAGTCAAGGGAAACGATCGCGCGCACACCGGTCTTGCAGGTATCTGCCACTCACGTTAATACCAGGGCGCGCGTCGAAGGCCTGGAAGGCGGCGCAGACGCGTATCTGGTTCAGCCGATCGATGCCGATGAACTTACGGCGACCATTAACGCCCTGCTGCGGGTTAAACAAACAGAAGAGGCGCTTTGGGAATCTCAACAGCAGTATCGCGCATTCTTTGAGGCGAATCCGTTGTCCTGCCTGGTATTCGATATTTCGGATTTGAAAATTCTTGCGGTGAACGAAGCGGCGATTCACGAGTACGGCTACTCCCGTGAACAATTCACCAGTATGACTCTGCGCGAGGTGGTTGCACCGAACGATCTGCCTTTACTTAACAAGCTGCTTCCCCCCACTTCGGTTCCACTGCGTCCTGGCCGGGTTTGGAAGCACAGGACCAGAAATGCCGGTTTCATTGACGTCGAAATGACCTGGGCCGCATTGCGGCTCAATGAACGCGATGCCCAACTGGTCATTATTCAGAACGTAACTGAGAAATTGAGTCGTCAAGCAGCCGAGCAGCAAAAAATCATACAAAGACTTTTGCTCGACCGCACTCTGCATGTGCAGGAAGACGAGCGCCGACGGATAGCGCGGGAACTGCACGACGAAGCCGGCCAGTTGCTGACCTCATTGCTGGTGGGCCTGCGGAGTTTAAGCGATGCCCGCACTCTGAGAGTGGCGAAGAAGCAGGCGAAGGCGATGCGCGAGATCGCTTCACAAGCCATTGCAGAATTGAGCCGCCTGGCCTGCGGGCTGCATTCGAGTGTGTTGGATGACCTGGGCCTGGAAGCGGCGATTCGACGCTACCTCGACGATTTTTCGGCGGCGCACAAGATTACTTCCACACTGGAGTTGGAGACGAATGCGCCTTTGGTGCTGAGCAATGATGCTCAACTGAATGTTTATCGCATTGTTCAGGAAGCGCTCACGAATGTGGCCCGACATTCGCAGGCAAGTCAGGTGGAAATTAATTTCAAGAAGGATGATTCGGACTTACTGATTACAATTGCCGACAACGGCCGAGGACTTTCGCAAGCTGAACTCAATGCTGGCCTGTCGCGGCATTTGGGAATCGAAAGCATGCGCGAACGGGCGGCGATCCTCGGCGGCGACTTGCAACTCGTTTCTGAACCTGAGCATGGCTTGAAACTGCTGGTTCGGGTACCACTGCGCCTGCAATACCGCGACGCCAGTTGAAC
Source organism: Terriglobales bacterium (assembly GCA_035517535.1). Classification (GTDB taxonomy): domain Bacteria; phylum Acidobacteriota; class Terriglobia; order Terriglobales; family Acidobacteriaceae; genus Gp1-AA145. Next base: position 2,910 of record DATIYR010000276.1, on the reverse strand, counting down.
CAGAATTCTCATGGTGAAATTGAATAAAATCCGCGTGCTGGTAGCTGATGACCATGCCATCTTGCGCGCCGGTCTCCGCATGCTGATTGACGCGCAGCCGGACATGACCGTGATTGGCGAAGCGCACGATGGAACTCAAGCCGTGGAGATGGCGCAGGAAACCAAACCTGAAGTCGTGCTTTTAGACGTGACCATGCCGGTCTCGGGCGGGCTGCACGCTATTGGCGAGATCATCCGGCACAATCCGGCAACTCGCGTTCTCCTCCTGACCATGCACGCCGAACCTGCCTACCTGCGCACTGCTCTAGCTGCCGGGGCGGCCGGCTATGTATTAAAGAAGAGCGTCGACGCTGATCTTCTTTCCGCCATTCGTACCGTGCAAAGGGGCTTGAGGTACGTTGACCCGGAATTGGCGAGCGGGCTCTTCCAGGAGGTAGTTGGCAGCGAAGCAGCCGGAAACAAGGAAGGCGGCGGTGAGAGCAAGATTCTGAGCGAGCGAGAGCGGCAGGTTCTGAAACTGGTCGCGGAAGGATTCAGCAGCCGCGAAATCGCGAATCGAATTTACGTCAGCATAAAGACGGTAGAAACCTACCGTGGACGTTTCGCAGAAAAATTGGGGTTAAAAACACGTGCGGACGTCGTCCAATACGCGCTGAATGTCGGGTTGTTATCGGCGGAGAAGTTTAGCTTTTCGAGACGCACGAACAGTTCTTCCTCCAACGACAGTAAAAGTTTGCGTGCTAAAAGAACGATAAGGAAGTAGCGCGAGAAAGAGAGTCTGCCGTGGAGATTTTGCCCTCAGCGACGTGGCGGTAGAGTTGCGGATAAATCCCTGGAATCCGATGACGGTTGTGGGAGTCGCAATTGTTGCCCTGCAAAGTGCATTTCTGATTATTGAGTTTTTGCGTCATCGAGAAAAATCTCTAGCGGTTTATGGCTGGCTTGGATTAGCCGGCTTTTTCACTGCAGAAGGTCTTCTATTCAGCGGTATAAGGCCGGTGGCGATTTACTTCACGCCGATCATGTGGATCTGCTACATCCTGCTGGTCGATGCGGCGGTGCTGGCAATACGAGGGCATTCGTTTCTTCACGATCAACCGAAGCGGTTTGCCGCGCTCGCATTGATTTCGATTCCGTTATGGCTGATTTTTGAGGCCTACAATCTCCGGCTGCAAAACTGGACATATCATGGCGTGCCCAAGGCGTGGCCGCTCGCGATGTTGGGCTATGGATGGTCATTCGCGACGATCACGCCGGGGATCTTTGAAACTGCGGAGCTGATCGAATCATTCGGCTGGTTCCGACCGGCTTCAAAATTTGAGTTCAGCCGAATCGCGCAAAGTTGCATGATTTTATTTGGTGCGATGTGTTTACTCGCGCCGATAGCCGTTCCTCAAGCGACCGCGAGAAGATTATTCATCCTGGTATGGATCGGGTTTGTTTTTCTTCTCGATCAAATTAATTACCGGCTCGGTTTGCCTTCTTTCATTGGCGATTTTGGTCGAGGATGCCGGTCGCGCTTTTACGCGCTGCTGGTGTCTGGTCTTGTTTGCGGCTGGTTCTGGGAGTTTTGGAATTATTGGGCGGCGGCCAAGTGGTACTACATCTTTCCCATCTTTCAGCAATTCAAGATTTTTGAGATGCCGGTTCCGGGTTATCTCGGATTCCTTCCGTTTGCGCTCGAGTGTTTTGTCATGTATGTGACGGCGGGGTGGATAGTCATGAAAGTGTTGAAGCGGCAACCAGAGCGAGCAGTGTTGGTTCTGGCTGGAGTTGGAGCTGAACGGTCAAACAACGCAAGATAGTGTTAGCCCTTGCTGTCAGAGCACACAAGCTCACTCGAACTGCAGGACAACAATCTCTGGATTTGACCCCAGGCGCAGCGGAGGGCCCCAGGTTCCGGCACCGCTGGAAGTGAAGACTTGCATTTTCCCGATCCGGCTCAACCCATAGACAAATTGGCGATAAATGCGGCGGGCGATCCAGCTCCATGGTATGAATTGCCCGAGGTGAGTGTGACCGGAAAGCTGAAGAGAGAAGCCCGCGGCCTCGGCGATTTCGGGATGATCGGGAGCGTGGGTTAGCAAAATACTGGCGCGGTCGCGGTCGAGATGGAGAGCGTGCAGCACGGATGCGAACACCTTCGGCTGCCACGCATTGCGATACGGCACACCGGCAATCTGCAGGCCATCAATTTCAATTTTTTCATTATTCAATACACGAACTCCTGCCGCCGCAACCGCATTCAGGTATTTGCTATCGTCGCGAAACTGCTCATGATTGCCGGCGACGAAATAAACGCCCTGCGGCACGGTGGTTAACCGGTTGAGCGGCTCGGCGGCTCGTGCGGCGTCGATAGCCGTGCCGTCGTAGAGATCGCCGACGATGAAAATTGCGTGTGGCTTCTCGTCGAGAATCATGGCGACCATCCGGCGCATAAAACTGCCGTTGCGCACCGGGCCGAGATGCAGATCGCTGATCAACGCGGCTTTTCGTCCGCGCCAGGAATCGGGCAGATTGGCTAGGCGGACAGTGGTTTTCGTCACCCGGGTGCGGCTGGCATTGATTACTCCATAAAGGCCGCAGGCGAGGGCGAGGCTGAACAGAATCTCCACAATCAGATGGAAGTTTGCTCGCGCTCCACCGAGCGACGCAATCGCGAGGATGATCCAGCAAGTAACGGCGGCAATCACAAAGAAACTAAGAAGTCCTACCCAGACGGCTGCCAACTTGTAGAACGCGCGCACAAAAATATTTGTATAGCGGAAGGCGAGCAGGGAAGCGGGGACGAAGGTTACAGACAAGATCCCGAGAGACAGCTTGAGCCACGCTGGCTTGGCAATGTGGCCGCCAGGCAAAAAGGTCCAGGTCTCATAGAGCAGAAGATGAGCGAGAAAGAGAACGGATTGC
>DATIYR010000275.1:0-10573 GCA_035517535.1 Terriglobales bacterium | reverse complement strand
GCTCCTCTTTTTGCGATGGCCGAATGCGTCAGCTTCACCATATTCCTTCACCGCGTAGCCCTGCCACTCGGCGCCTTCGGAAAGAATCACGAGTGAGTAATTGCTCGGGTTGTCGCGCTTGTCTTGCATGAGCAAGTCGATCAGATGCTTGAGATCGACCTTGTACTCGGGAATGCAACAGCGCAATCCGGTCACGTAGGCCGTGTAGAGCGCCGTGTAACCGGCATCGCGCCCAAAGATGCGGAAGATGCCGATGTGTTCGTGTGAGCCGACCGTGGTTCGCTGGCGCTCGATGGCGTCCATGGCGCGCGTGATCGCGGTCGAAAAACCGATGCAGTATTCCGTGTTGCGGACGTCGTTATCCATCGTCTTCGGCACCGCGATGACCTTTATGCCCTTACGATGGAGTTCGGACGCATAGCTCAGTGTGTCATCACCACCAATCGGGATCAGGTAGTCCAGGGCAAGCCTATCGATATTTTTCAGCACCGCCGGCGTCACATCGAACGCAGTGCTAGTCACACCCTTCTCGGTTGATTCTTTGGTTTCGAACTTCAGCGATTGCAGAACGGGAGGCAGAATCTTCATCTTCTTGGGATTTGTACGGGAACTGTGCAAGAAGGTTCCCCCCGTGCGATCGATGGTGCGCGTGTTCTCGCGGTTTAGGGGCAGGATGTAATGTGCCTTGCTGGCCGGATCATTCAGATTGACGTGAGTCAATCCTTCCCAGCCGCGGCGGATACCAACCACTTCACATCCAAGTTCGGCCGCGCGGTAGACCACCGCTTTGATCACGGCGTTCAGTCCGGGAACATCGCCGCCTCCCGTAAGAATGCCGATGCGCTTCGTTGGCATGCATGGACTCCTGACTCACGGCATGTTTGCCGCGTCTCAGCGATTCTGGTCAATCAAGGATCGAACCAAAACCACAATCGATCGGGGGGCCAAGTTATATGTCGAACATCGGAGCGGCAAGCCGGGCTCCGAAAAATCTTCAGGACTTGGAAGGCTTGTATCCACAACTCTCAGCCAATCCTGCGGTGTGCCTTCCTGAATTTGGAATTGCAGCTCATCCCAATACGCATTGATCATCACGTAAATGTCGTCATCGGCTTGCGACGCACCGTGCAGACAGAACGCCAGTGTGTGCGAATCCGAAGACAAATCAACCGCAGAACCAGTGCCGTACCAGGAGACATCCTTCCGCCAGAATCGGCTACGACAAAGAGAAGGATGCGATTTCCGGAACGCGATCATTTTTTTGAAGAAACGGAAAATATCCTGATTCGCCGGCAATTGGCTCCAATCCAGCCAGCCAATCTCATTGTCCTGGTTATAGGGATTGTTGTTGCCAAATTGCGTGTTCAGAAATTCATCGCCAGCCCGGAGCATCGGAACGCCGTTAGACAGCAGAAGCAGGCAGCAGAAATTCTTAACCTGTTTCCGGCGCAGTGCCAGAACTTCCGCTGGCGCACCCGCGTCTCCTTCGTGGCCACAGTTCCAACTGAAATTCTGGTCCATGCCATCCTGATTGTTATGGCCGTTCTTCCAATTGTTTTTTTGGTTGTAGGCAACCAAGTCGTACAGCGTGAAGCCGTCATGCGAATCGATATAGTTCACACTTTGGAAGGCGTGGTAAGCATCGGCGCGGTTGTCCGGAAACAAATCATCGCTGCCATAGATGCGCCGCATCAGGTCTGGCAACATGCCCGGGTCGCCTTTGAGAAAACGACGCATGTCATCACGAAACCGTGCATTCCATTGAAGCCAGGTCGTGCCCGGAAAACCGCATCCGAGCTGATAGGCGCCGGTATCCCAAGGTTCCGCGACCAACGCCATTCGGCCCAACTCGGGGTCGGCGGCGATTTCATTGAAAATGGGAGCATCTCCCCAATTGAGTGACCCGTCCGCATTGCGGCTGAAGACCGACGCCAAGTCGAAGCGGAATCCATCGATGTGCATCTCGTCTTTCCAATACCTCAGGCTGTCCATGACCATCTTTCGCACGTGCGCTTGGCCGAAATTTAAGGTATTGCCGGTGCCCGAGTAATTCACGAATGGGTCAGCCGGATCGGTGGACAGCATGTAATAGCCCGCGGAATCAAAACCCTTAAGGCTATAGGTAGGGCCGCGACGGTCACCTTCGCAAGTATGGTTATAAACAACGTCGAGCACCACGGCAATTCCTGCCTTGTGAAACGCCTTGATCATCTCCTTGAATTCAATATGTTGCTCAGCCACATACCGAGTTGCAGCATATTGACCATAAGGTGCGAAGAAATTGAGTGGCATGTAACCCCAATAGTCGCCTTCCTGGGGATCGCGCTGAAATATGGGCATCAGTTCGACGACGGTTATCCCAAGCTCTTGCAGATAGGGGATCTTCTCGATCGCGCCGGAGTAGGTGCCGGCACGCGACGGATGTACTCCGGAATTAGGATTCTTCGTGAATCCCTTTACGTGAAGTTCGTAGATAATCGCGTCCGATTCGGGCCGGGGTGGAACATCTCCTGTCCAGTCGAAGAAAATGCGATATCCAGTCAGTACTCCCAGCGGCGCCTTTCCTGCATTGGAACCTGGCCCCATAGCCAGCTTGCGGTCAAAGCCGGGCGGGAAGAAAACGCATTTAGCGTAGGGATCGACGAGAATTTTGTCGGGGTCGAAGCCGGTGAACCCAGCAGCATTTTGTCCTGAAACCGAATAAGCATAATAACGAGCGTCGGGCACTTGATTGAGCGGGATCCTGCAGTGCCAGATACGCCCCGATTTATTACGGAGGTAATCGAATGGGAACTTTAGGATGGGTTTTGCCCAATCGTCAGCAGAATAGATCAACAGAGTCACGCTCTCGGCGTTTTGGGCGTAGACCGCAAAATTGAATGCCTGCTCCTCCGGAATCCAGGTAGCCCCGAGCGGCAATGGGAGCCCTTCGGCCTGGGCCCACGTGCGGCGATTTTGCCGTGGCGTTTCCGATCGATGTGCTTGGCTCATACAGATTTGCCAATCTCCGGCTTCGCCGCGGCGGCCGTTGACCGCATGTTCGCGCGACGCTTTGATCTCTCCGTCAATTCGCGTAGCCACTGGAAAGCGGTCGTCGATAGTGCCTCCTCAGTAAAGCGCCATTGCCAGTTTCCACCCAAACGGCCAGGTACATTCATCCGACTTCCAGTGCCCAGATCAAGGACGTCTTGTAAGGGCGCGATCGTCAAAGCCGCCACCGATGACCATGCGAGTGCCATTAACGCTGGTGCGGCTTCCGCGCTGCTTGCGAGTGGGCGACCGAGGTAGCTCGAGAAGGTTTGTTTCTGCGAGTCGGGCAATTGTTCATACCATTCCCGACTCGGCGGATTGTCATGCGTGCCCGTATACGCAACCGTGTTATGGACGAAGTTGGGCGGAAGATAAGGATTGTCTGCGTGACCGTCGAATGCGAACTGCAGCACTCGCGTGCCTGGCACCTGAAACTGATCGCGAAGGGATGCCACGTCCGGAGTGATGGTTCCGAGATCCTCAGCGATAAATGGCAAGGCCCCCAGTTCTCTCTGAATCGCCTGGAAGAACCCAGCTCCTGGCCCCGGCACCCACTCGCCCGTCCGTGCGGTGTTAGCGCCGGCGGGAACGTACCATGCTGCCGCGAAGCCACGGAAATGATCCAAGCGAATCGCGTCCACGTGACCCAGAAGAGCGCGAATTCTGTCGATGCACCACTGGTAACCCGTGGAACGAAGTGCATCCCAGTTGTAGACGGGATTACCCCATAGCTGTCCATCGGCGCTGAAGTAATCGGGAGGGACTCCCGCGACAAAACGTGGCCGTCGCTGCTCATCCAGAAGAAAAAACTCCGGGTTCGCCCAGACATCGCTGGAGTCTGGTGAAACGAAGAATGGAAGATCACCAATCAGGCTCACCCCCTTGGCATGGGCGTATTCCTTGAGCCGATCTGCTTGCCGCCTCAGCAGAAATTGTGCAAGGCAAATCTGCTCCATTTCATTGGCAAGCTCGCGCCGCGCCGCGGCTAAGGCAGCTGGCTTGCGTTGGACCAACTCTGCCGGCCACTCGAGGTAATAAGAGCGGTTAAATTTGTTCTTGAGCGCCCGGAATAGCGCATAGTCCTCCAGCCAGGTTCCCTGCGTTGCGCAGAATTCCTGAAAAGCCGTGCGGAGGTCTATTCTGCACGCATGGAAGTTCGTCCGCACCTTTTCGAGCAGCTTCTCTTTGAAAGGAATAACAGAAGCGTAGTCGACTCGATCGGAAGGGAAGTGTGACGCGCAATCACTCGGCGTGAGTAGTCCGTCTGAAATCAGGAGCTCGGGGCTAAGAAGCATACCATTGCCCGCAAACGAGGACAGTGACTGGTATGGTGAATTCCCATAGCCGGTTGGGCCAAGCGGCAGTGCCTGCCACCACCCTTGTCCAGCATCATGAAGGCGGTCGATCCAGGAGTATGCGGATGGACCGAGATCGCCGATCCCATAAGGTGACGGCAGAGACGTGACGTGCAGCAGTATCCCGGAACTGCGGTATTCGGGCGAAAACGGCGGACGCATTCTGACCTCACGAGTGGCGCTGATTGCCGACTCAGTTCATTTCTAAGGTATTGGGCATGGTTCGACCTTCCAGATCTCCTGGGCGTATTCAGCAATGGTGCGGTCGCTTGAGAATTTCCCGGAGCTCGCCACATTGAGAATGGCTTTCCGCGTCCATGCCGCCGGGTCGGCATGGAGTTCGCAGATCCTGTGGTCCGCCTCGAGGTACGACTTGAGGTCTGCCAGGTGCATGTAGTAATCGCCGCGGTTTAGCAGCATCTCGCGAATCGGCAGAAACGTGCCGGGCTCGTTCAGGCTGAAGTAATCTGAGAAGATCAAGTCCAGTGCGGCACGTGTCTCCGGCTCATTGTCATAGTGCCAATGCGGGTTATACCATCCGCGGCTGCTGGCCACCTGTTCCGCAGTCAGCCCGAACAGGAAGAAATTCTCCTCGCCGGCTTCCTGCGCCATTTCGATGGTGGCGCCGTCGCGGGTGCCCAGGGTCAGCGCGCCGTTCATCATGAACTTCATATTGCTGGTGCCGCTGGCCTCATAGCCGGCGGTGGAGATCTGGTTAGAGACGTCACTGGCGGGGATCAGCCGCTCCGCAAGCGAGACATTATAATCGGGCAGAAACAGCACTTTGATTCGCCCGCGCACGGCTGGGTCACCGTCGATGGTCGCGGCCAGATTATTGAGGAACTTGATGATCAATTTGGCCAGGTGGTACGCAGGCGCCGCTTTACCGGCGAAAAAGAACGTGCGTGGCGGGATTTCCAGCTTCGGATTTTCCCGCAGGCGGTTGTACAGCACGATGATGCGAAGGGCGTTCAACAGTTGTCGTTTGTATTCGTGAATGCGCTTGACCTGGCTATCGAAGATGGAGTCCGGGTCGACGACCTGATTGAAAGTCTTCCCGAGCCAATCGGCAAACTGAGACTTGGCCTCGCGCGTGGCCTTGCGGAAAGCCTCTTGAAACGAGGCGTCTTGGGCCAGCGCCTTGAGTTTGCTCAGTTGGCTCAGGTCAGTGATCCAACCATCGCCGATGGCATCCGTAATCGTTCGCGCCAGTGGCGGGTTCGCGAGGAGAAGCCAGCGGCGGGGGGTGACCCCATTGGTCTTGTTATTGAAGCGTTCCGGGTACATCTCCGCGAAGTCCCTGACCGTGGTCATGCGCAGCAACTGTGAGTGAATCGCGGCAACACCGTTGGTGCTGTGGGAGCCGGCGATTGCCAGATTGGCCATCCGCACGTGCTTAGCGGGGCCTTCCTCCACCAGGCTCATGCGAGCCGCGCGGCCGTCATCGCCGGGGAAACGAAGCTTGACCTCGTCGAGAAGACGCCGGTTGATCTCATAAATGATCTCCAAGTGGCGAGGAACAAACATCTGGAGCAACTCGACAGGCCACTTCTCAAGCGCTTCCGGCAGCAACGTGTGATTTGTGTAGGCGAGAGTCTTTTTGGTCAAATCCCACGCCTGGTCCCATCCCAACTGCGCATCATCCAGCAAAATTCGCATCAACTCGGCCACGGCCAGCGACGGATGCGTGTCGTTAAGCTGGATTGCCGCCTTTTCGGGCAGCTGCTCCCAATCTTTGTTGAACCTTTGAAACCGCCTTATGATGTCAGCGAGGGAACAAGCCACCAGGAAATATTCCTGGACGAACCGCAGCCCCCTTCCGGCAGTTGTTGAATCGTCGGGATACAGCACACGTGTTAGCGACTCCGCCCCGAGAGTCTCGGCCAGTGCGCCCACGAAATCACCGGCAGCGAATTCCTGAAAATCGAAGTAGTCCGGCGCAGCCGCACCCCACAGCCGTAGGGTGTTAATCGTCTTGCCTCCATAGCCCACAACGGGTCGATCGAATGGTACGCCAAACCAGGTTGACGGCCGGCCGGGAACCATCTGAAAGCTGCCCCCGATCAGCTTAAACGAGCAGCCTAGCTTCACTTGCACCATCTCAGGCGGTCGGACGACCTCCCAGGGATCACCCAGCCGGATCCAATTGTCGGGATTTTCCTTTTGCCATCCATCCATAAAGGATTGTTTGAACATGCCGTATTCGTAGCGCAGACCATAGCCGACAGCCGGAAGTTGCATCGTGGCCATCGAGTCCAGAAAGCAAGCGGCGAGGCGCCCAAGACCTCCATTTCCTAGGCCCGCGTCGGGTTCCTGTTCGATTAGTTTGAGCCAATCGAGTCCTTTCTCCTTGACCATGTATTGAATCACCGGATCGAGCAAGAGGTTGGTTATGTTGTTGGCCAACGACCGTCCGATAAGGAACTCCATGGAGAGGTAATAAACGCGTTTGGGATTGGCGTTGTTATAGGTGCTCTTCGTCAACACCCAGCGTTGCGCGAGTACGTCCCGAATCGAATGCGCAAACGCCTCGAAGCGTTCGCGCGCCGACGCCACTTGCGGGTTGATGACACGGTCGAACACCAGATGCCGCTCGTAGAACGCATTCTCCGAACCCACAAATGCAATCGGCCCGCACCCGTACTGTTTGAGAAGTTCGGAAACGCGCCATTCCTCAGGTGTTCTCGGAGGAGTTCGAATGGCTTCCGACGCTGCTACACCTTTTGTGCTCATAGAGAATCCTTGGTTTCCCAAGCAAGTGAACTTGCGCATGCTCCTCGATCAAGGAGATGGCCGGCTAGAGCGGCCATCTCCATCCCGTGATCTCGGGGCTATCAATGCCGTGTTTGTACGCGTAAGCCTTGCAGGCAATCTGTGCGTTGCGGAACTTTTCTTTGGCATGGCCACCGATGTTCTGCAGTCGTGGGACACGGTCAATGGCATCAATCGCTAGGCTGAAACGATCGACCTGATTATTGATAGCCAGCTCCATTGGCGTGTTGATGTTGCCCTTCTCTTTGTACCCGCGCACATGCAAAGTCTTGTTCTTGCGGCCATAAGTTAGGCGATGGATTAGCCATGGATAGCCGTGGAAGTTGAAAATGATTGGTTTGTCGCAGGTGAACAGAGAGTCAAAGTCTGCCTCGGTTAGACCGTGCGGATGTTCCGTGCTCGGTTGCAGCTTGAAAAGGTCGACCACGTTGATGAAACGGATCTTGATGTCAGGAAATTCCTGGCGGAGCAGGACGGTGGCAGCCAGGGCCTCCTGCGTGGGTATATCGCCAGCAGCCGCCATAACCAGATCCGGCTCGCCATCCTGATCATTGCTGGCCCAGTCCCAGATGCCAATGCCCTTGGTGCAGTGGGTAATCGCCGCGTCCATGTTCAGGTACTGCAGGTGCAGTTGTTTGTCGGAAACGATCACGTTGATGTAGTTCTCGCTGCGCAGGCAGTGGTCAGCCACGGAGAGCAAGCAATTAACATCCGGGGGAAGGTAAATGCGCGTTACCGCGGCGCTCTTGTTAAGGACGACGTCCAGAAAACCTGGGTCCTGGTGCGTGAAGCCGTTGTGATCCTGCCGCCATACCGTCGACGTGATCAACAAGTTCAGCGAGGCTATTTTCCGGCGCCAGGACAAGTGATTGCAGATCGATAGCCATTTGGCGTGCTGGTTGAACATGGAATCGATGACGTGGACAAAGGCCTCGTAAGAAGAGAGGAAGCCGTTCCGGCCCGTAAGCAGGTATCCCTCGAACATGCCCTCCATCGTATGTTCGCTGAGCATCTCAATGACGCGTCCGTCCGACGCCAGTTCGCCGCCGTCCTTGTCTTCCGGAAAATATTGAGCAATCCAAAATTTCCTGGCTGCCTGATAAATCGCCTGCAGTTTGTTGGAGGTAGTTTCGTCCGGGCCAAACACGCGGAAGTTGTTCATATTCAACTTCATGACATCGCGGAGGAAGTTCCCCAGCGGAGGAACATTCTCGGCTTCAATGGTTCCAGGGCTATCCACCTTCAGCGCGTAGTCGCAAAAGTTCGGCAAGCGAAGAGCCCTTCTCAATACCCCGCCGTTAGCATGCGGGTTTGCGCTCATGCGGCGGCTTCCCTTGGGCGCAAGCTCTTTCAGTTCCGGAATCAGGGTGCCCTTTTCGTCGAACAACTCTTCCGGTCTTTGGTCGCGCATCCATTTCTCGAGGATGCGCAACTGTTCGGGATTCTTTTTCACGTCGGTCAATGGCACCTGGTGCGCACGCCAAAAGCCCTCGAGCCGGTGGCCATCCACGTCTTGCGGTGCCCCCCAGCCTTTCGGAGAGCGCAACACGATCATCGGCCAGCGCGGTCGCTTAGGGATGCCGGACGTGCGGCATTCACTTTGATGTTTCTGGATTTCGAGGACGCAATGTTCGACGGTCGCGGCCATCGCCTGGTGCATGCTGTCCGGGTCCGAACCTTCCACGAAGTAAGGCGTCCATCCGTAGCCGCGTAGCAGGTTTTCTAGTTCTTCATGCGTGATACGGGCCAGCAGCGTGGGATTGTTAATCTTGTAGCCGTTTAAGTGCAGGATTGGCAGTACCGCCCCGTCGCGAATAGGGTTCAGGAACTTGCTGATGTGCCAGGAAGTTGCCAGCGGCCCAGTCTCGGATTCTCCGTCGCCAACCACCGCAGCGACAATCAGGTCTGGATTGTCAAACGCTGCGCCGCAGGCATGGGAAAGCACGTATCCTAGCTCCCCTCCTTCGTGAATCGAACCGGGAGTTTCCGGCGTGCAATGGCTGCCGATGCCGCCAGGAAAAGAGAACTGCTTGAAGAACTCTCGCAGACCGATTTCGTCCTCGCTCTTGTCTGGATAAATCTCTGAATACGTACCTTCGAGATAGCCTGGACCCAAAACCCCTGGCGCACCGTGCCCAGGACCAGCCATGAAGATCATGTCGAGATCGAATTTCTTGATCAGGCGATTCAGGTGGATATAGATAAAAGCCAAACCCGGACTCGAGCCCCAATGCCCGAGCAGGCGGTTCTTGATATGCTCGGGCTTCAGTGGCTCTTTTAACAACGGATTCGATTGGAGATAGATCATCCCTAACGCCAGATAATTGCACGCCCGCCAGTATGCATGGATCTTTTTGACTTCCTCAAGGCTCAACGGCATTCCCTGAACTGTAGAGCGCGCTTTGCCATACGCGCTTAGTGACAACAACACTGGTTCTTCAGCTAAAACTGTAGACATCGTCGTCTAAGCTCCCTTTCTTCCCAATTTGCGTTACGCACGGCTCCCGTTTCTGGCTATCAACAAATCTCAATTGCTGTTGCAGCATTTGCGTGGCCAAAGGCCTGTTGCGCGGAACTGCTTTGCCTGGATGCATATAAAGAGTTCCGTCTTCCGAAGCTTCGCCCACATTTAGGAATGAGTGCCCGCATCGCGGCACCACCCGCAGATCATTCCCTGCTAGCGGCCGATGCCCGCAACTGCCTACACATCGCCGCTTCGGCCCTAAATGCTATTCGCCGAGTGACGGGCATCACTTTGCAGGAACGGCAGGCATTTCCGTTCGCAAGGATTGGCTTTAGCGATCACTTTCTTACTGCGTTCGGCAAATAAAAGAAGGCCCAGAGGTCTCGGAATGTTCACGGGGCATGGGCATCTAGTGGCAGCATTGCCCGTATACGGGCAGCACACCACGGCCAAGTTTTGCCCTGCTCTTCTGGATTCAATGACTTGCGGCAGATACGAATTGGCAAGTCATCTGCATTAGCCACAACCCGGAACGAGCTTTCATGTGGATACCGCCAACATCCAATGTTGACAATGTCCAAAATTCTGAGGCGGATTCGCGTGCTAACTACTGGTACGGATTACACAAAGATGCAGAAACGCCAGACTGACACATACCATCACGGGAATTTGCGCAGAGAACTCATTCAGGCTGCACTCGAACTGGCGGCGGAAGAGGACGACTGGAACTTCTCCCTGCGGGAAGTCGCACGCAGGGCTGGTGTGAGTCACAACGCGCCCTATAACCATTTCCCCCACAAACGAGACCTGTTGGACGCCGCCGCCGCGGCTGGTCACGAACTGCTGCGCAGCGAACTCACGGCAGCCGTCGCCAAAATCGCAGATCCTCGCGCAGCCTTATCAAAAATGGGCTCCGCATATGTTGCCTTTGGCATCAAGAATCCTGCCCTTT
>DATIYR010000274.1:0-26465 GCA_035517535.1 Terriglobales bacterium | reverse complement strand
GCCGATGTAAGAAACAAAAATTCCAGCGTCGACGTTGAGCCCATGGTTGACGTTGAAGTGGTACCCACCGTAGGCTTCAGAAAAGTATTTGTACGCTCCACGCAGGTCCCATTGCCCGCGTCCGGGGCTGGCGTCGTTTCTGGGGGTCGTTACGCCGAACATCCCTCCCATAGTCAAGACACGGCCACGAACATTCTGCCAGTGGAAGTCGCCGCCGAAGCTGATCTGCTCCACTTGAACTTCGTTCGAGCGGAAGATTTCGCTCGACCCGCCAATAGTGTCATCTTGAGGATGGTTGAAGCTGCTGACAAAGTTAGTGTCGAATCTGATTTCGGGTGTAAAGAATTTCGAATCCCACACTGCATCCTTGTTGCGAGCGGTGCCATTCAGCCATGTCCAGTCGGCGTAGGCGAACGGAGCTGCCGGTTCCGGCTTCTCTGTCTGTCCTGAACCCGCTTGTGCACCCGCGGATGCACTCGAATCCGACTGCTCGGTGGCTTTCGTTGCCACACTTGTGACGGCTGGGGCAACGGGTCCAGCGCCAGGAGCGGATGCGTTCGCATCGCGGCTTTTCAACTCCGTTTTCAGTGCTTCGATTTCCGCCTGCATTGTCGCCAACTGTTTAGCTACTGCCGGCGATATATCAGGATCGGCGGGTGCAGGTGCAGGTTCGGCTTTTGCAGCAGATCGATTGCTTGCGCCGTCGTGACTCGTTTCGGCGCTTGCGGGATCATGCAATGAAGCAACGGTTGCCGGCGCGGATGGAGTTGTCTGCGCATCGCAACGAACACCTGTGCTGGCAGCTAAAGTGAGAGTGGAAATCATTGCGAGAGCTGCAAACTGCAGAGCTCTGCAGCATCTGATATCGACGGTCATCATACCGGTCTCCGAAGTTCCTTGAGTTGGGGGCGCTTCGCTCATGCCGATATCGGCTTATGAGGGATTTTTTCGACACTGATTGCACGCCCTTTCAAATTCGATCAAAAAACCTATAAAAAGTGCGTAAAGAGTTCAGCAATAATTCATAAAGATCAAATTATTCGCGCCAAAATGGGCTGAAAGGATAGTGATATACCGCACTAACATTTACCTGCATCCACTGCTATTTCTTCCCGCACAGTGACTTTTTCCACTTTCAGTCCATGTGCTTCTTGCGACTCGCGGTGATCAATGTTGCGAGCGCTGCAACTCGAGAGTGGACCGCGCGAGTTCGATGTAGAACTCTGGAGTAGTTCCACAAGAGTCCGCGCGCTCTCGGATAAATCACGACCCACATATAATCCGAATTCAATTCCTGAGATTGCTGGCAATCCGCGGTCGCAGACAGGAACGAGACCAGACTTCCGAATAATCTCTCTGGGCAATGCAGTAATTCCAAAACCGGAATCGGCTGCCGCAACAATCGCATCGATGCTGTTGCTTGTAAATGCGATATGCCAGTCGCGTCCCGCTTGCCGCAGAGAGCCAAAAAGGCTTTCCTGCCAGGAACAAGGCGGATCAAACAAGACAAGGGGCAGGCTGTGAGACGGGTTAATCTCAAGAGTTTTGGGCGCAGCCCATTCCAAGTGCACTTGCCACGCAGCGGCTGGAACTTTGGAAACTGTCGACGTTTCAGCGATTGCTAGCTGAATCTTGCCCGAGACAAGCAGATCGGTGACCTTGGACATATTGGCAGTAGAGATCCGCAGTTCCGCCTTCGGGCGAATATTCCGAAACCGTCTCAGTACTGGCGCGATTCCGGCCATTGCGATACTAGTAGTCATGCCCAGCGTGACCGGACCGGTAGTGCAATCCGTACGAAATCGCATCAGAATCTCATCATTCAGAGCTACCGCACGAATTGCGTCCTCAATGAACAACTCGCCTTGCCGCGTCAAACTGATACCATTCCTACCGCGAAGAAACAGTTTTAGCCCTACGATCCTTTCCAAACGGAGCATCTGCTGACTGACCGCAGATTGCGTAATTTGGACGATCGCCGCCGTCTTTCCTAAGCTTCCACACTCCATGAGTGTGAGAAACGTTCGCAGAAGACGTAGTTCCAAATCTCCGGCATCTGTCTTCCGTCTTGTCATTGCGATTTTTCGTTGGTACTCCTCCACCACTCTTCAGCTATAAGAATGGGGCGGGAATACAGCGAGAAACATAGAACGTGCGAGGTGAAAAGCGCATAAAAACTCCATAAAATACTCGTAAAGAACCCCATCAAAGTTCTTATGGAGCCGATTCAGAATTTGGATACGCAGAAGATTGATCTGCGAACAGAGCGAGGAGGTCTTTCGACTTTAAGACGGCGAAGGGGGAAAAGTAGTTGCTAAAAGCAACGGCTAGCAACGTGCGGACGTGGACCCCGGGTCATCGGAACTCGTAGGTCCGCGAAAGCGATAGCCTACCCATGGCTCGGTCAGCAGATATTGCGGTTGTGAGGGTTTCGTCTCGATCTTTTTTCGTAGCAACCGAATATATGCGCGGAGATACTCCAGTTCCTGTCCATATTCCGGACCCCAAATCGCACGCAGGAGCTGGGCGTGGGTTAGTGCTGTCCCCCGGTTCTTGATCAAGAACGCCAGCAAGCTGAACTCGATAGGCGATAGGTGCACGATCTTCCCCGCTTTGCGAAATTGGCGGCGCTCTAGGTCTAATTGCATATCGCCCACTGTAAACGAACTCGCTCCGATGGCCTTTCCGGCACGGCTGCGATGCAGCACGACGCGGCATCGCGAAATCAACTCAACTATTCGGAATGGCTTGGTGATGTAGTCGTCCGCCCCCGCTTCGAGCGCCAGCACGACTTCTTTTTCAACATGTGGAGCAATCAGCAGCAGAATCCCAATGGACTGCGCCAGGTCGCGAATGGAACGGCAGAGAGTGACAGTCTCAATTCCCGGCAGGTTCTCAACATCAAGCAAGACGAGGTCAAACTGGTGCGCATGGAGTGCATCAAGGGCTTCGCCTGGATTGCTTACAGTTTCACCAGCAAACCCTCCGTCGCATAGTGATGCGGCCAGCACGGTTCGGGCTGGGTTGGCATCTTCCATGATCAGTAGTTTGAAAGAGTCTGCAGTTGGCATCCCTTAAATATTCCTTCGGTTCGACTTGCTAAAGTTTCCGAACTGAGCACACGGCTAGCGAATGCTGGCCTGCTTCTTTGTGGGGAATCGCTCATCGAGTTCGAGGTTCAATTCGAGCACGTTTACTCGAGCCTCCCCGAGAAAGCCAAACTGCCGCCCCTCAGTGTGCTTTTGCACTAGCGGACGCAAGTGCTCTACCGTGGTGCCACGTTCTTTGGCAACACGAGGTAGCTGGAACTCAGCGGTTGCCGGCGTTATGTGTGGATCAAGTCCCGACCCTGAGCCGGTGACCAAGTCGATTGGCACAGGTGTGTTCGGATTCTCGGCCTGAGCGTTCGCGACATCCCCCTTCACTCGATCAATCAGCTTTTGGTTTGTCGGGCCGAGCTGCGAGCCGTTGGTGCTGGTCGGGTCATATCCATTTCCCGCGAACGATGGCCTCGGATGAAAGTAACCGGCACTGGAAAAGCCCTGCGCAATGATGCTTGATCCAATGTTCTTACCATCCTTCTGAATGAGTTGCCCATTTGCCTGCTTGGGAAAGATGAGCTGAGCGAGTCCTGTGACGACCAGGGGATAAATGATCCCGAGCAGAATCGTGGTAGCGACTGTCATCAAGACCGCGGTAATCAGGTTCTTCTTCATGGCAATGTCCTTTATGCAAGTCCCATGTGTGTGATCAGGATGTCGATGATCTTGATCCCGATGAACGGCACGATGATGCCGCCCACTCCGTAAATCCACAAGTTGTTCCGCAGGAGAACCGCAGCAGCCATCGGCCGGTACTTTACCCCGCGCAGCGCCAGCGGAATCAGCGCGATGATGATCAGCGCGTTGAAAATTACCGCCGACAAAATCGCCGATTCCGGCGTTTGCAGATGCATGATGTTGAGTGCATTCAGCACCGGAAATGTCCCGGCGAACATGGCTGGGATGATCGCGAAGTACTTCGCCACATCGTTGGCAATCGAAAATGTCGTCAACGCTCCGCGCGTCATCAGCAACTGCTTGCCGATTTCGACGATCTCAATGAGCTTCGTGGGATTGGAGTCGAGATCAACCATGTTACCGGCCTCTTTTGCCGCTTGCGTGCCAGTGTTCATTGCGACACCGACATCGGCCTGTGCCAGCGCGGGAGCGTCGTTGGTCCCGTCTCCCGTCATCGCAACCAACTTGCCGTCGGCCTGCTCCTTTTTGATCAGGTCCATTTTGTCTTTCGGCGTGGCTTGTGCGAGAAAGTCATCGACTCCTGCCTCACGCGCGATCGCTGCAGCCGTCAGCGGATTGTCTCCGGTAATCATGACTGTGCGAATGCCAATCGCTCGCAACTGATCAAAACGTTCCTTCATGCCGCCCTTGACGATGTCTTTTAACTCAATGACGCCGAGTGGGCCCCTATTCTTTTCGGCTACTACCAGAGGCGTTCCGCCCGACCGGGAAATTTCCTCGACGACTTTCCGCACTTCAGCCGGCAGTTGATGGCCATTCTGAGCCACATAGTTCGCAATCGCGTCGGTGGCTCCTTTGCGGATCTCAAAGCCATTTAGATCCACGCCAGACATCCGCGTCTGAGCGCTGAAGGGCACAAACTTCACTTCATGGGAACTCAACTCTCGTCCACGCAGACCATATTTTTCCTTTGCGAGTACAACGATGGAGCGCCCTTCGGGAGTCTCATCGGGAAGCGACGAAAGTTGCGCCGCATCGGCGAGTTCTTGTTCGGTTACTCCAGGAGCCGGAACAAAACGCGACGCCTGCCGATTGCCGAGAGTGATGGTGCCGGTCTTATCCAGCAGCAGCGTATTGACGTCACCAGAAGCCTCTACCGCTCGGCCTGACATCGCGAGCACGTTGTGCTGTACCAGACGGTCCATACCGGCAATGCCGATAGCAGACAACAGCCCGCCGATAGTGGTTGGAATCAGGCAGACGAGCAGTGAGACCAACACAAACACGGTCTGCGGGCTGCCCGAATAAATCGCGAAGGGTTGCAGTGTGACCACCGCCAATAGAAAGATAATCGTCAAACCCGCCAGCAGAATGTTGAGAGCGATCTCGTTAGGAGTCTTCTGTCGCTCCGCGCCTTCGACCAATGCGATCATGCGATCCAGGAAGGTCTCCCCAGGATTCGAAGTGATCTTTACCTTGATTCGATCAGACAAGACACGTGTGCCTCCGGTGACCGCTGAACGATCACCGCCAGCTTCGCGAATGACTGGGGCAGATTCGCCCGTGATTGCCGACTCGTCCACGGAGGCCACGCCCTCGATAATCTCTCCATCGGATGGGATGAGTTCGCCTGCTGACACGAACACCAAATCGCCAGCCCTGAGCTTAGAACTCGCCACTTGCTCGGTGTGTCCATTGTCGAGAATGCGGTTCGCAATCGTTTCCGATCGAGCTTTGCGCAGCGTGTCCGCCTGGGCCTTGCCTCGACCCTCTGCCATCGCTTCGGCAAAATTAGCGAACACGACCGTGAACCAGAGCCAGAGCGTGATCTGCAGATTGAACTTGAATGCCGCGCCGCCCTTGAACAACAGTGCGGTCGTGATCACGCTCCCAATCTCGACCACGAACATGACGGGATTGCCCATCATCTTCCGTGGATTGAGCTTCAAGAAGGCGTCGAAGATCGCGCGCTTGACGATCTTCCATTCCCATACGGCTTTCTTTCGGGGCTTCATCGGCGAATGCCCGAGGCGGACGCTGGGTACATGCGGCATAGTCGGAGTTTCAGTCGTCATTGGCATGTGAGATCCTTTAGAACGTTTTGCCTGCGACCATGAGCAGATGCTCAAGAATCGGGCCAAGGCTGAGTGCCGGGAAGAATGTCAGTGCCCCCACGATCAGAATCACGCCGATCAGGAGCACGGTGAACAACGGAGTCGTCACCGGAAACGTACCCAGCGATGGCGGCACATATTTCTTCTGTGCGAGATTGCCCGCAATCGCGAGCATCGGAATAATCATCAGGAATCGGCCGGCTAGCATCGTGATGCCGATCGTCGTGTCGTACCAGGGAGTATTCGCCGTCAACCCGCCAAAGGCCGATCCGTTGTTTCCGGCTCCGGACGTGAATGCGTACAGTATCTCGCTCAGCCCGTGCGGACCTGGATTCGTGATACTCGACGTGCCAAATCCGTGCACGCTGGAGACAGCGGTGAAGGCTAAAATGACCAGCGGAAATACCAACACTACAAGCATCGCCATCTTTACGTCGTAGGCTTCGATCTTTTTGCCCAAATATTCGGGCGTGCGTCCCACCATCAGTCCGGCGATAAAGACCGCCAGCACGATGTAAATCAGCATGCCGTACATGCCGGCGCCCACACCGCCGAAAATGACTTCACTGAGCATGATGTTGACCAGTGGGATCATGCCCCCGAGCGGGGTATAGGAGTCATGCCAGCCGTTAATTGCGCCGCAGCTTGCGTCCGTTGTAACCGTTGCGAACAAGGCACTATTGGCGATACCGAAGCGGACTTCTTTTCCTTCCATGTTGCCGCCAGCCTGAAGTGCAGTCGCGCTCTGATTGGTTCCTGCCAGAAGTGGATTGCCGCGGGCCTCAGCCCAGTAAGCGACACTCACTCCTACGAAAAACAGAATCGCCATCGCCGCCCACACAGCCCAGCCATGTCGCTGCGAACCGGTCATCCGCCCCAGTGTGTAGGTGAGTCCAGCGCCAATGGTGAAGATCCCTACCAGTTCAATCAGATTGGAAAGCGGGGTGGGATTTTCAAACGGATGCGCGCTGTTAGCATTGAAAAAGCCGCCGCCGTTCGTCCCGAACTCCTTGATGATCTCTTGTGATGCCACAGGGCCTTGGGCAATAGTCTGATCGGTCACAGTGTCCATCACGGGCTTGCCTTGGGCGTCGACCATCGGCTTGCCATCAGGACCGGTTTTCTGCACCTGCATCGGCTCGATCAGCTTCACAGTGTCGTACGGCCGCAGGTTCTGCACCACGCCCTGGGAGACGAGCACCAAGGCGCCAACAATGCAGAACGGCAACAGCACCCAGAGGCTTCCGCGAACGAGATCGACCCAGAAGTTTCCGATGGTCTGCATCTGCCGGCGAGCAATCCCGCGAATGAACGCAATTGCAAGCGCGATCCCTACTGCCGCGGATACAAAGTTGTGGTAGGCCAGACCCGCCATCTGGGTGAAGTAGCTCATCGTGTTTTCACCCGAATAAGCTTGCCAGTTAGTATTGGTCGTGAACGATGCCGCCGTATTAAAGGCAACGTGCGCGGGGTTCACCGCGCCCAGTTTCTGCGGATTGAACGGCAGGTAAGCTTGCAGACGCTGCATCAGATACAGCACGATCATTGAGACCACGCTGAAAAGCAGCATCGCAATGGCATACTCCGTCCAGCGCATCTCATGGCTTTCATCTACGCCGGTCACACGGTAGAGCAAACGTTCGATCGGCCGCATCACCGGATCCATAAACGTCTTCTCGCGGTTGAACACACGCGTCATGAAGACGCCCATTGGCTTGGTCACCAGGAACACAAGCACAAGGAAGAACAGAATTTGCAACCACCCATTGATTGTCATGTCAGAACTTCTCCGGCCGCAGCAGCGCGTAGACGAGATAAATGGTCGTCAGCACACTGACCGCGAGCATGATCATCGATTCCACGCTCATATTGGTTCTCCCTTACTTCACACGTTCACAGAAGTGAACGTACGCGATCGACAGCGCAAAGAAAACGATTGTTAGAGCAATCCAAAGGACGTCCTGCATAAGCTAGTCTCCAGAAAACAAATCTGATTCACTTACCACGAACCCTCTTTGCGGCCCCACCACCACACGAGGCCAAGACTCGCGGTGTTTTGGTCCTTGCTCAGGACACCCTGAACGTCGGACAGGAATGACGGCTGATTCGAGTAATCTCGCCGCCATTCATAACGCATCAGCAGTCCATCGGAAACCTTGTAGTCCAGGGTCACCGTGTTCTCTTTGAGGGCTTGGCTAATGCCGCTGAAAAGCGCTCCACGATCCGACATGTATGCCGCGCGCGTTGCGAGCGCGACCTTCGGCGTGACTTGGTACTGTATATAAGCTGCTCCGCCATCTGTGTGCGCAGGGGCGGACGACTGCCCTGGCGCCGAGTTCTGCCATAGGCGTTGAATGAAGTAGTCCCCTTCCAGCGCGAACGTTAGCGTCGGTGTCGCCTTCCAAGTGACGTAGCTGTCGAAGATATGCGTCCGGCCGTTCGGGGCAGGGCGGATCGCTGTAAAACAAAGTCCTGGTTGAATCGGAACCGGTCCACAGTTGTCCGCCGGTTCACGATCCGGATGTTCTTGTCCCAGGTAGTAGTTCACGGTCCAGATGACGTTATTGGAGGGCTTAGCCGTAAAACCGAACAACTGGTCTTTGAATCCGTTGGTTGCTTCAACCTGGTTTGTGCCATTCACCAGCCAGTAATTGATGGCAAAGCGATCAGTCACAGGAATGCTGGCGCGCAGGCCCATGTGATAGAAGGGCAAAAAGTAGAACCAATAGGACCGAGAGTAGTTCATCTGGTCTTTCGTATAGTTTCCTTCGATCCCCAGCGAACTGCTCCATTTCCCAAAATCGATGTTGACGCCCTTTCCAACGGGTATCACATAGGTTCCGTAAGCCTGAAATATATTGCGGTAGATTTGTGGCCTTGGCTCGTTCGAAGGATTGCCTTGCAGCGTATCGGTCGCCTGCCCGAATTGCAGGTCCAAGCGAGCGCCCCAACGGCGACCCGCGTTGACATAGGGTGCGTGCTCCAAGATCACACTCGCCTGATTCAGACTGATTTCATTACTGAGTACATCGTACGCACGCAGCAGGTTCACGCGACCGACGGGATGATTGAAGTTATAGGCGTAATATGTGTCAAGCCCCAGATTGATCGTCGTGTCGTGGAGGAAGTCAAGCGCTTTTCGATCTTCTGGCTGCACGAGATTCTGCGGTTCGGCTTGCCCCTTGGCTTCAGCCGCAACATTAGGAGTGCTCGGGGACGTTGAGGCACTATTGCCAGCAGACCCAGACTGGAGCTGTTTGACAAGAGCCTTCAGCTCGCTCACTTCATCTTCGAGTTTATCGATACGCTGCTGCATAGCTTGTTTATCTCGGTCTTGAGGTTCGGGCATCCCAGCTTCTCTTTGCGCAGCTTGCCCCTGAACAAGCAACGCGCAAAAAGGCAATGCTATGACAACCGTCAATTTTCGCAGCCAGCCAGGCGACCTCGGGCGACGATCTGGGGATGTTGCCCCGACGATTTCTCTCCACAGCGCGATTAGCCTTGCCATCCCTTCTGCACGAGCCACCTGCGACAGGCAAAACGATTTCAGGATTCCCAACATTGTCTTTCTTCTTTCCACACTTCGCCCAAATCCCAATTGGAAACTAAACCGCGTAAAAGTTGTCTAAAGAGTCCATAAAAAGTTCGTAAAGATGCCAGGATTTTCACAACGTGGTGACTTCCGTGTGATCTGTAGTCCTATTTTGCGACTGAAGAGGCTGGGTCAAAGCGGTAAATGATCCACGGTTCGGTCCGGAGGTACTGCTGTCCTGTCGCAGCATTTTCAAGTTTCTTCCGCAAAGACAGGAGCACGCGGAGGAACTGGGTCTGGTGGGTTCCTGCCCCGCTCCAATGAGTGGCTAAGGTTGTCTGCGGCGTAACTACGCGCTGTGGGTTCGCAGTGAGGAACACGAGAACATCGAATTCCTCACCTGTTAGCTCCAACGGTTCACCCCGGAGTGTTGCCGTATGCCTGCGTGTATCAATTCTGAAATCGCCGGTTTGGAGCACTTCGCTGCCCGCGCCTTCAGTATCTGACCCTTGCATGTTTTCTTTGCTAGCTGTGGCAAGTAGTTGCCGCAGGCTCCAGGTTGCAGCCATATGCGTACTCCGATCGGTTGAATCCCTACTAAATCAGCAGCCCCACTCTGCTTCGCCGGGCTTGGCGAAGTACTTTCGCGAGTCTTCCTGCTGACGTTCGCTCGCTCCGAGCTCAAGCAGTGCCAGACGTGCGGCCGCTATCATTCGATTCTTTTCCTGAGACGGAACCTGTTCCCAAGGCTCGGAATCTTCTTTCGCGTCACAGGCAAAATCGGGACCGAGCGCCTGGTGATAGTGATGAAAGAGTTCTGCTAATTGTTCCGGGAGCACTTCTTGGAGTGACATCAGAGCGTTGTCCTTTCTGCATGGTTCAGGGTTTTATTTGGTTTGACTTCGACTATCGTGCGGGTGCGGCGCCTAATTCCTGTTGAGCGATGAATTGGCCTTGCGCCATTCTGGCTAAGGTACAGTTTGTTGAACGATCCAAGCCGACCTAACCTGCCTGGTTTGGCGACTACGGCCAGAATTCGCGCGTACAGAGCCATCGCG
The DNA here is from genome assembly GCA_035517535.1 of Terriglobales bacterium. Lineage (GTDB taxonomy): Bacteria > Acidobacteriota > Terriglobia > Terriglobales > Acidobacteriaceae > Gp1-AA145. The sequence goes on along the minus strand of DATIYR010000274.1, from coordinate 16,021 downwards.
CCACATGAAACCAGCATTGCGCTTGACGCAGCCAACGTCGCAATCAAACCTCACCTCGCAGCGAGCACTTTGTTGCATTCGCTGATACTCATTGGATAACAGAAGGCCTAAAATTCGAATAAAAGGTTCATAAAAAGTCCGTAAAAGGTGTGCTTTGAAAATCAACACGAACTTTTTATGCACTCTTTATGCGGATTTTATGCGGGGTCTGATCGAATCGAGAACGGCTGGATGCAGTTACGCAGCTTGACCACGAGAAACTATGAAAGAGATATATGTAGTGCTCGGTTTCTTTCTGCTAATCGGATTGCTGATTTTTCGCATGATTGAAGAGCACCGTGAAGAAGTTCGGCGGCCGGAGTCCCAAGGCTCGCGAGCCTCGCAGCCTCTTGAAAGAGAAGCATCTGCATCGGCCGCAACGCCGTCTTCTGCTGACCCATCCGCGTGACTCTCCAAAGAACCATCTAAGGGCGTTAGCCTGGCACGAGTTTCTGCTGAGTGGTCTATCCCTGTAGGGTGAACCGTGTGGTCGCAATCGAGAATAGACGCCGCCACACTAGCCTGTTGATCGTCACAACGATCATGGCCATGATCACCGTTGCGGCCAGCAGAACACGAAAATTGCCGGAGTCAGTTGCCTGACTGATGATTGAGCCAAGACCGAGAGTGGAGATGGTTTCACCACGAAAATGAAAGTACTCGGCCACGATGCTCGCATTCCAAGCGCCGCCCGAAGCGGTGACAAAACCTGTGATCAGATAAGGAAAGATGGCAGGCAAAAGCAAAGTACGCCAACGATCGAGTAAGCTGAGCCGATACGTGCTGCACACTTCTTTCAAATCCGCAGGTATTGCTGTGGCTCCGGCGATGACATTGAATAAGATGTACCACTGAGTCCCGATCAGCAGGAGCACGATCGATCCGATTCCCAAGCCACCTCCCGCACGAATCAGGATCATCAGAATAATGGGAAACAGAGCGGTCGCCGGCACCGAAGCCGCAACCTGGGCAATCGGCTGGGCGACTGCCGACAGTCGTGGCCGCAGTCCAATCGCAACTCCAGCTGGAATCGTCCACGTGGCGGCGAGCAGTAAGGCAAATTCGACCCTGAGGAATGTGGCTCCTGCTCCCAACAAAATGTGACGAATTTCAATCACGGACAGAGTTGAAATCATGGCAAGCATTTTCGCCACAGCGTAAGCAATTCCTGCGAGAGCAAGCCCCGTCGCTGAAGCGATGAACCAACGCGACCTTCTTGTTTTGCCGCTGGACGCCGACAATTCTGTCGATTTTTGCGCAAAATGCAAATCCAGCTTTTCACGCAGGGGGAATATCCAAGAGCGGCTCACGAAAGGCAGCAGTCTTGAACTACGCAACAGGCTCAAAATCGGCGAACGCGGTGCCTCTCCGCTTACCTGTTCCAGTTTGAATTTCTGAGCCCACGCGATCACCGGGCGCCAGATGACTTGATCCATGAGAATGATCGTTCCAATCATGGCCGCGATGCCATAGAGAATCGCACGCGTATCGCCAGAATTCGCGGCTGTCTGAAGATAGGATCCCAGCCCAGGCAACCGAAAATCACGGTTGCCCAAAACAAACATCTCGCAGGCCATCAGAAAAAACCAGCCGCCGGCCACCGACATCATCGAATTCCAGATCAGTCCAATTGCTGCCTGTGGCAATTCCAGTTGCCAGAACCGCTGCCACCAACTCAACCGGTATGCCGTGGCGGCTTCGCGCATTTCTGAGGGGATTGTCTTGAGAGAGGAATAGAAGCTGAAAGTCATGTTCCATACCTGCCCCGTAAAAATCAGCAAAATCGACCCGAGTTCGACCCCCAGTTGTCGAGTCGGGAAGAGCGCCACCATTGAAATCATCACGCCGGGAAGAAAGCTGAGGACAGGAATGGACTGCAGGGTGTCGAGCAACGGAATCATGAACTTCTCAGCTCTTCGGTTGTAGGCCGCGGTATAGCCATAGATCAGGGTAAACACAAGGCTGATGATGTAGGCGGCGACGAGCCGCAACACCGAGAACAGTGCGTATTTCGGCAAAGATGCTGGACTCAGGCTGATCTGAGCCCGGAAGTTCACGGGACCCGACCAGTAATGTGCAAAGACCAGAACGGCGTAGAACAAGCCGATTCCGGCAAGGACGATCGGGAGCTCACGCGCGAACGAGGTGGCACCCGGGGAAACCACACCCCAAGCCGTCGAGGTCGAAACCTTCGAAGCTGATCCAGACTCGCTCATCAGTATGACTCGTTCATCAGTGTGGAGGAGGTTCTTCGCCCGAATCGGTTATTTTTGCCGCAGGTTCAAGAGTGAGCCTGCCGGTTTCAGAGTCATAACCAAATATTTCCGCGTATCGTCCCCAATTCAACGCTGTGTCAGTCTGACGTTGAACATCTTCCTGGGAGAAATGCTCGTCCAGAACATCGTGGAAGAATTCAAGAGGAATGGCTCCATCTGATTTTCGTTCCAGTGCCTTTCGGATTTGCCGGATGAGCATCGCGTGGCTCAGAACAGCGTCCCGGAAGAGCCGCTTGCGTTCCAGGATGTCGGCCTCAGCAAATTCTTTGCCGGTCGAAGTGATCTGTACGTCTCCTTGGCGTGATTCCGCGAAGCCGAGCAATACGGCTCCGTCCACAATCGGAAACAAGTCGTCAACCTCCATCAGGAGTTCCTCCGCCAAGTGATATAAGTCTTCTTGGCCACCGCGGTCATTCAGGAACTCAAGCAGACCCGCGATTCCGCCGGCGGTCGCGTGAGGAAGCACTTGGACAGAGAGCTTTCGCAGTGCTGGCACCTTCGTCAAAGATCCCACATCCAGTTCCGGCTGCGTCATGACCTTGTAGATGTAATCAACATAAACCAAGAATTGGGCGGACTTTCGTTCTCGAGGATGGGCCAGTGGGATCCGAAAATCTGCACGAATCCTCGCCGGATGTTTCCCGAGCACAACCACGCGATCTGCAAGGAATACCGCTTCCTCAATATTGTGAGTGACCAGGAAGATACTCTTCGTGGGGATCTGGTGATCTGTCCATAATTGCAGCAATTCGCCGCGCAGGTTTTCTGCAGTAAGCACATCGAGAGCCGAGAAGGGCTCGTCCATAAACAGAACTTCGGGCTCAACGGCCAAAGCACGCGCCAATCCAACTCGCTGTTTCATCCCGCCCGATAGCTCTTTGGGATATGCGTTCTCAAATCCTCGCAGTCCAACCATTCCGATCGATTTCAATGCCTGTTGGTGCCGCACCCTGTGCTCAATGGCTCGAGCGGTCAGTGGTACTTCCACATTTTCCAGAACTGTCAGCCACGGAAACAGCGCGAAACTCTGGAAGACAATTCCTACATTGCGGTTGTCTTCTATCGGATGGCCGCGCCACTGGACGCTGCCGCCGGTGGGCCGCGTGAGTCCAGACAGGATTCTCAGAAGCGTTGATTTTCCTGAACCTGAGGGGCCGAGAAGAGCGCAGATCGTATTCGATTCGATAGCGAGATCGAGTGGTGCAACCACCTGAATCTTATTGCCGTCCGGCTGCTCAAAGGCTTTCTCAACCTGACGGGCATCGATGATGGTCTCCCGGAATTGTGGGCCGTTTTCGGGAAGAGTCCGTTGTGGCTCGCTCTTCTCGGCTCGCGCAGTACTCTCAATTGCGAGCTCATCCATGAGCCGTTGCCATGCCTCTTCTGGAAGCTCATCGAAAAATCGCATGCGGTCATCGGGATTAATTTTGTCGACCAAAGCCCGCATGTCCTCGCCCGTTCGAGAGTGCAGCAGCACATACTGATCGTAGTAAGGAAACCGCGGAAGCAGGCCGGCTGCCGTGTCTAGCGATATACGGCGAAATAGTGGCTGCTGTTGATCAAAGGACAGCTTGCGTAGAATCCCGGCGGCATCTTCGGGTAGGAGAGTTTGCAGCAGAGCGGCAGCTTCGTCCCACTGGGTGCGATCCAGCGCATCATGGAAGCGCTCTCTGTTTGAGGGAACCATTTCGGATAACTCCAGATCACGGACTCACAGCCTCGGCCGTCGTCGCGTCAATCGCCCGGTTCGAAGCGGTAACCGACCCAGGGCTCAGTCACAATGTAGCGTGGAGCCCCTTCTTCGAGCTCAAGCTTTTTACGCAAATGTCCAACGAACACGCGCAGATATTCCGGCTGCTGTGCGCTGTTTGGTCCCCATACAGCGGTCAGCAGAACATGATGAGTGATGACTTTTCCAGGGTGTTTGGCCAGGTATACCAAAAGGTCGAACTCCTTGGGCGTCAAACGTACTTCGTTATTCTTAACTTCAACCTTGCGGGCCGGAATGTCGATGCGGAAATCTCCAATCTCGATCACCGGAGTCTCTGGCTCGAGTTGGACGGCCGCCCGCCGCAGGGCGGCTCGGACTCGGGCCAGCAGTTCGTTAATATTGAACGGTTTTGTGACGTAATCGTCGGCGCCTGCATCGAGTGCTTCCACTTTGATCGACTCCTCGCCTTTGACCGACAGCACGATAATCGGGACGCGGGACTCAGAGCGGATCGAGCGGCATAGCGCAAGACCATCCATGTTGGGCATGCGGAGATCGGTTATGACAAGATCGGGGGACCAACCTTTCAGCTCCTGAAGAGCTTGCTCCCCATCGGCGGCGGTCCGTATTCCATAACCGTGGCTGGACAAGGTGGTTTTCAGCACGCGAGTGATTTGCGGTTCGTCGTCCACGACGAGTATGTTTCGCTTTCCGTCTTGATTGGCCATAACATTTGTCACTTCATTTCTTGCGTAACGATGTGTACGTCCACCGGTGGAGCATCCCGGAGGAATTTGTGGATTGCGGAAAGATAAAAGTACCGTCTCCAACCCCGCTGGGCGGACCTGCCAAACACGACTTGCGTCATATGCTTTTCGCGAACGATTTTGGCAACCGCTTCCGCGACGTTCTTACCGCTCGTTCGCACCACTTTTGCGCCGAGGTTTTCTGCAAATTGCAGATTTTGAGCCAAGCTTCGCTTGTCCGCAGGATTCTCATCTACCCCGATATCGATATAAATGACATATAGTTCCGCATCGATCCTGTGTGCCATCCGGGCTGCACGGGCAACCAGGTACTGGGCGGCAGGACTCGAACTCACGCACACGCCAATGCGTTCGCGCAACGCGAGGTTCTTACCCAACCCTTCTTTTTCGAGATACGACTCAAGGCTTCGATCCACAGCCGTTGTGACCTGTTGCAATGCCAGTTCGCGCAAAGCGATCAGATTCGCAGGCTTAAAGAAATGCCCGAGGGCCCTTTCCGCTCTTTCTACGGGATAGATGTCCCCGCGCCGCATCCGCGTCTGCAGCGCTTCGGGAGTCAAGTCGGCCAGGACGATCTCATTGACCCTCTGCATTACCCAATCAGGAACCGTTTCCCGAACTTGAATACCCGTAATCTGCATCACCGTCGGCATCATGCTTTCAATGTGCTGCACATTCATCGTCGACATCACGTCGATGTTCGCGTCCAGCAGATCCATCACGTCCTGATAACGCTTTGGATATTTACTTCCCTCGATGTTGGTATGGGCCAGTTCATCAACAAGCGCAACCCGTGGCTTCCGGGCCAGGATGGCGTCCAAATCCATTTCATCGAAGGTGGCGCCTTTATATTCGACTTTGCGGCGCGGAACGGTTTCCAGCTTGGTTGCCAACTCCGCAATTCCAGCGCGCCCATGGGTTTCCACCACCCCAATGACTACGTCTTCACCACGACTGTGACGCCGAATGCCCTCGCTAAGCATGTTGAATGTCTTGCCAACCCCTGGCGCGTACCCCAGGAACAGCTTGAAAATTGCCTGCTTCTTCTCCGGAGCGGTCTCCTCCAACCACTGTTCAGGTGTCTTTACCATGCTATGTATTATCCTCAGTCGTTGGACATCGCTCGAATTTAACTACAATAGCGAACGTGAAACGACCGCTTGGAAATCTAATTCTAAGGTTTGCACTGTCCGCCATCATTGTGGCGGCGATTACATTTCTCTGCTATCAATGGCTGCATGTCAACTATGCGACCGTCGGATTCGGCTTTTTATTGGCGGTCTTGTTCATTTCCGCAAACTGGGGTTTGCGGTACGCCACATTTGCCGCCGTTCTGGCTACGGTAGCTTACAACTACTTCTTCCTGCCACCACTATTCCGTTTCACTATTGCAGATCCCCAGAACTGGATCGCCCTGTTGACGTTTCTGGTTACGGCCGTGGTGGCGAGCCAGCTTTCTGAACGCGCGCGTCGCAGCGCCCTGTCGGCGGAAGAGCGCCGACGTGAATTCGAGCGACTGTACGCACTGAGCCAGCAATTGTGGCTCACCGAAAACGCTTTTGAACTGCTAAACCTGATCCCTAAAAGCATTGTCGAGTCGTTCGAGGTAAGTGGAGCTGCGATTTTTGTAGAAGGAAAACAGGATGCTTACTTCTTTAACGGCGCAAGCCGACGCATGTTTCCGCTCGATCAACTGAAGGCAATCAGCGATCGCGGTGAACCGGTGCTCGACCGCGAGCACCGGACTTGCTATATCCCCCTACGTATGGGAGTGCGAACTGTAGGCTCGCTGGCTGTCTCCGGCTGCGACCTTTCCCGCGAAAGCCTGGAAGCCATCGGCAGCTTGGTCGCCATCTCGATCGAGCGGGCCAATACGGTTGAGAAGCTGACGAAAAGTGAGGCCGCACGCGAGAGCGATAGGCTGCGGTCCGTGCTGCTCGATTCCGTGACCCATGAATTTCGGACACCATTGACCTCGATCAAGGCTTCCGCCGAGACATTGCTATCCGAGGCGCGGCTCGACAAACCTCAACGTGAAGACCTGCTCCAGGTCATCAACGAAGAGAGCGACCGGCTGAACCGGCTGGTGGGAGAAGCGGGCGAGGTAGCACAACTCGATGCTCATCAGCTCGAGTTTTACTTTGAGCCTCATCAGATCCGCGAAGCCATCGAGCGCACGATCGAGAACTTACAACCAGCTCTGCGGCGCCATCCTGTCGAGATCAATGTTCCCTCCAATCTCCCTTCATTGCGGATGGATATCGAGCGAATCACTGAGGTGGTCACACACCTGGTGGACAATGCGGCGAAATACTCACCGCCTGACACTCCCATCCACATCACAGCTGAACTGAAAAACAGCGAAGTGATCACCAGTGTTGCCGACCACGGATCCGGGATCGATGCCATGGAGCAGGAAATGATCTTTGAAAAGTTCTACCGCGGCCGAGAGCAGCGCATGATCATTCAAGGTACGGGTATGGGATTGCCGATCGCAAAAGCAATTATCGAACTACACGGCGGCAAAATCGGGGTAACCAGCCAAACCGGCCATGGATCGGTTTTCTATTTTTCCTTACCTGTCTAGTGATATGGACGAGCCTTCGACTACCTGATTCGCTCGTTAAAGCGTGACCACATTCGAGCCGTGACTGCCTCCTTTTTTCTACCTGCTCTTGTTTCGCCACGAATAGACTTCTGATACCGGCAAGAAAAAGAAGCAAGGACAACGGAGTCACTGCCATCTTTCAAGTTTTCTCCTCGCCGTTGTCAATGCGTTTCCTCTCTAGCCCCCAGCGTCGTAATGCCACTGCCGACCAGATCGCTTCCACGATCCCAAAAGGCCATGCTCCCTGAAGAAAACCGTAAATGGATGCGAGAAGACATGAGGCGGCAAATGCAAGAACAAACCAAGGGCTGCGTTTTTCAAGGGCATAGCAGATCAACATTGCGGACACCGCAAACAACCCGAAAACCGTGACCTTGTCCATAGGCAAACCTCGCGGTACGGAGTCCTACAGTTGGAGGGATCGTCCAATCCATCGGATTTCAGCCTCCGAATTCGAGGCGCTCTAGTACCGGGTCGAGTGCCTCCAGAGTTTTTTGCCTCCCTCTAAGATCTTTCAATTCGTTTGCATTCAGCTTCTCGGCACATCCGGCAATCACGCGGGCGCCCATCTGAACCAGCGACGCTCGATACTCTGAATTCTGCGTAGTCGAAGCTACATCCGTAAGAGCTCGCAGTAGCCTCAAACTCACCGCCACATCGCCCTTTGCATAAAGACGAATCTGCTCGAAAGCCGAGTTAAGCAGGCCTTCAAAACCGATCCACGGCATGCTCGCCCGTACGACACCGGGAGGGTCGAAAAACAGCGGCTCAACCGGATCTCTCGAAGCGAATCGAATCATGATACGGCTCAATTGGTCGATGCAGCTGATCGCGCTCGTCGGATCATTCACAGCGGGGGAGATTGCTCGCAAGGCGATGTCAACGATCTGCAGAACGCCGAATTCCACATCCTGTTGCAGAGTCCTGGCCGGACCAATGTCGAACACCGAACGAAATTCCTTGCAGGCCTCTTCCGTCAGGCGTTCCGGCTTGGAGGCAAGAAGAAGTGGCATCCCCGCTGGAACAAAATGGCCAACTCTTCGAAGAACATGGACCTGCACATGATAAGTCTTCGTCAGGCTAAGTAATCTGGCTCTGTCGACGTAACGGATATAGCCGGATGTTTCATTCACTACGGCGGTGCGCCATGTGGATCGATCCAGAGGGTAGCTTCCTCCAATACGCGGATAACGATGGGCCGACGGCATCAGGTCATCGATAATCGCCTCAGTTTCGGCTGCGATGCGGTCGACGATATGGTTGACGCTGATCGCCTGGGAAATGTGGTGAATGAAGACCAGCAAGAGACAGACGCACGCGAACGCCAGGATCATCGCGCCCAAAACCGTTGCCACGGGCGAAAAAGGATATGGGGAGGAACGGGCTGCCGGCAGAGCCGCCATGCAATAGGAAAATGTCCCGAGGAAAACTCCGAGAGTCCACTGTGTCACGCGATCACGCACGAAACCCGTCAAGATCCGGGGAGAAAACTGCATGGACGCCAGGGTCAGGGTCATAAGCAGGATCGCGAACACGATCGAGACGACCGTCATAATGGAGGCGGCGATACCGCCCAGAATGACCTGTGCCACCTGCGGGTCAGCGTGGGATGGAAAGAGCGCCCTGGGGACCCAGGCGCTGACTTGCGGAAAAGACTCCTCCGCTTCCGAGAGCAGCGCTCCTGCGCAACCTAACACTACGGTGATTGCCAGCGGGCGGACAAGAAATCCGCCACGCAGGTTGTACGTGACATGGTGAAAGAAGAGAGGTAAGCGCTTAAGCACGGTGCCCGTTCACGTTCCGCAGGAAGAATAGGACAACGCTCCGCACCGGGCAAGCGAATCCGGAGGCTCTATCCGTTTTAGAAGTGGTTCGCGCCTGAGGGAGCAATGCGGCTGAGTTTGTAAATAGGTCGGAGCTAGGCGATCCCGATCACGACGCGCTTCTAGTTCGCTCCAGTAGATAGACCACTCGGGGTTCAGTTCTGAAGATCGCTCTCGTTTCGCCATGAGCTGGAGCTGTGCGCGAAAGATGCGACACAACAACTCTGGATCCGTTTGGCTTGAGTTCGCGAACAAACTTCCACAGGCAATACAGAAGGAATGGAATCCCCAGCACCAAGATAGCCGCGAGAAAGTATTGAATCATCGCCCAAATCTCCTTCCGACTCAATTGATGATGGGCGAAAGTGCGTAAAGAAGTACTGGAGAAACCATGAAGATTTTATAAAGATTCGAGATCGCCTTTGAACCGGTAACCCACCCATGGCTCGGTCATAATGTATTGAGGATGCTCAGGGTTAGCTTCGATCTTCTTGCGGAGGTTCTTGACGAACACGCGGAGGTAATCGACTTGATCGCCGTAGTCGGGCCCCCATACGGCTTGCAGAAGCTCGCGATGAGACAGTACCTGATTGGCGCGTTGGGTCAGGTAGCGCAAGAGATCCAGCTCCTTCGGGGTAAGGTGCACGCTCTCGCCCTCTCGCGAAATAGTGCGTGCGTCAAAATCGATCAAAAGGTCTCCAACGCGAATCCTATTCGGGGATGACTGTGTGCTCGGTACTCTTCTGAGGGCCGCGCGAATTCGAGCCATCAGTTCCGGCGTGCTGAAGGGCTTGGTAACAAAATCGTCAGCTCCCGCATCGAGCGCGGCCACTTTGTCTTCTTCCGAGTTGCGGACAGTTAGCATGATGATCGCGATGCTGCTATCCCTGCGTATCGCGCGGCAGGCCTCGAGTCCGCCCATGCCAGGCATGTTCATATCGAGCACAACGAGATCTGGGCGCATTTCGCGGACGCTCTCGAGCGCTTCCTCACCGGTCTTGGCCTCTTCTACCTCATACCCTTCTGATACTAACGTTGCGCGCATGAAGCGACGAATTTTTGGCTGGTCATCGACCACGATGATGCGACCTGCGCTCATGCGACCTCCTGGGAAGCCGGCAAGGTGATGCGAAACGTGGTCTGGCCAGGTTGGCTCGAAACCGTCAGTTCTCCGTTGTGGGCCTGCACAATCCCATTAGTGATGCTCAGGCCGAGACCCGATCCCGGGATCTGAGTCTTGACAGAGGGACTACGGTAAAACCTCTCAAAAATCCTCGTTTGCTCGTCGATCGGTATTCCCGCGCCATGATCGGTGATTTCGAGAGTAACGATGCTCTCCTTCAGTAGCATTCGGATTTCGATTGGACTATCCGGCGGGCTGTACTTCATCGCATTGTCTAAGAGTTGCCGGATCGCTAGCTTCATAAGCCGTTTGTCAAAGGTCATTCGGGGAACTGACGCGGGGCAGATAATCTGAACTGGATGCTCGTCCGTTTCCGACTGCATCGAGGAGACAACATCCTCTAGGGTCCGGTCGAGACTCGCCATCTCGGGATGAATTTCGATGCGCGCAGTGTCAAGCCGTGCCATTTCGATTGCATCGTCGATCAACTCCCGCAAGTGTTCTGCCTCTTCATCCGCGATTGTGAGTTGTTCTCTGCGGTTTTCTCGCGCGATATCCGGGTTCGCCAGCAACGATGTTGTCGCCGCCTTGATCAAGGTTAGTGGTGTCTTGAACTCGTGAGCCATGGCATCGATCAGCGTTGTTCTCAGCTGCTCACTTTGACGCGCAGCTTCGACCTGCTGAGCAAGTTCCTGAGCCCGAGCTCTCTCCAAGCCTATGGCGACCAGATTTGCAACTCCATGTACAACCGCCTCCGGCATCATGGCACCGCGCAACGCCATGCTGCCAACCGGTTCCGACCCACGGCTTATGGCGATGATCACATACTCGGACCTGACGATGGGAGACGATCCTCCAGAGTGCGCCACCGTTCGAAGAGTATCTTCCAGTTCTGCACGGTTCGACGTTCCCGCCAAATGAAACGCACCGCTCTGGCGTTCGAAGAGCACAGCCGCTCCAAGCCCGAATACCTCCGCCAATTTTTCGATCAACTGCTTGCCGAACTCTGCGCTTGTATCGATCTGCAGCATAGCCCGGCTGAATGAATACAATCGTTCAAGATCCCGCTGCCGTTCCACAGCCTCTGACGCTCTGGCCCTGGCCTTTGCCGACAGGCGGCTGGCAATGAGCGCAGTCGCGAGAAAGCTCGACAATGCCACCCAGTTCTGCGGGTCAGCGATGGTGAACGTTCCAACGGGTGGAAGAAAGAAGAAGTTGAAGCACAACGTCGCAAGTATCGCGGCAAGTGCAGCTTCAAGGAATCCCCAAGCACTCGCGATAATTAGGATCGCGAGTAAATATACAAACCCCACTGTCGTGGCGTTTACAGGGACTATCCTGTGAGCCAGCACGGTGACCGTGGCCACTCCGCACAGCGAGACTACTGCTCGCACGGGACGTCGCTGAAGCACGCAAGTTCCTCCCGCCGCTATTCTAGGTCATCGCTGGTGAGTCCGAAGCAGCACGGGGCACGCGGAGCTTAAGCACCGCCCGCGTTTTCGTCCCCTCTGGAGCTCATTTCGAGAAGATCGATATCTGAAACCGAATTCCAGCTTCAGGTCAGATACGAGTTGCGTGATCTGCGAGCTCGTGATAGTTCCAGCCGTAATCCTGTGCCGTTCGGGATTGACAATTCAGCCTTGACTCCTGACCGACTAGTTGAAAGGGAAGCAGAAATGAGGAAAAAGCGTCTTCGCCTGGAAATCGGAACTCACCCGTTACGAGGAGAGGTTTACATCTTCCTTGCCTGTTCCCGGAATGGCGGAGGATACGCGCGGGTAGAGCGAACTCTGTCAAGGCGCTTGCCCGCCATAGCGGCGACCTTCGGTCGGCCTTGACAGAGTTTGCGCCCGCGCTACGCTGCCGTTATCCGGGGCAGGCAGAGGTTCTAAATTCCGATTCCGAGACCTGTACTGTGCTCCTGGTGTGCTCCCTTGAAAATTTCCTGTTGTGGCGCAATTGTCTGATCTGTACTGATCTGGACCGCTTGCGCAGTTTGCTTCGAAATGTCGTGACCGAGAACCGTGGGCAGTTTCTCGCGGTCATTGGTAAAGAGTTGCGCATCGTGAGCACCACGCGAAACGGAGACGTAAGCCATCCTTCGGTTGAGCATGTCCTTTGCAGCTAAGTCTGTGTCAATGTGAACCAGCACGCGATTCGCAGTTTGTCCCTGACTTGAGTGGCTGGTCATTGCATATCCGTAATCCAAGTGCGGGTGCTTATTGGGATCGATTTGGAGTGAGCGGCCACAGTCCATGTTCAGGCTCAATCGCCCACCCCCTTCAATGCCCCTGATTACCCCCAATTCGCGGTTAGCGATTTTCAAGTCGTTGGCAGGGGCAGTGAATTGAATGCGGTCGCCAACGGAGAATCTTCGTACCTCCTCGCGGAAGACAGAGACACCCCGCTGTCGGCGAGGATCGTATATGCGCTCGGTTCCGTTCTGTAGTCGCACAGCGAGTCGGTTGCTGGCAGCATCAATGCTCTGCACCTGAGCGTACTGGCCTTTTCCAATCCCGGTCTCTTTCGATGCGCGGGAATAGCGAAGAATATCGCCCACTTCGTACTTCGCTGCCCACGTACGGTCAGCACCGGTGAGTTCCTGTCGCGGAACTAGGGTTCGAATCGGATGCTCTTCGCCACTGACCCGGCCCTTGCCTTGTAATTCGGCGTGAATGCGTTCATTGATCTCCATGCGGGAGCGATTATCCGGGGACACAACGAGCGTGTTCGCCGGCGACCCTGCATACTCTTTCGCAATGGCCGAAATGCGCTCCTCATGTCCGCGAATTTCGTGGACCCGGCCCTGCTGATCAAGATTTCGAATAGCCTCATGTACATGGCCGTGTGCAAGCTGCTCGACTACTTCTTTCAGTTCGGGGTCTCTCTGCCGCACGATTTCTTCCAGCTTTACAGTCTTCATGCCAGCATCTTGCAGTTGTGCAAACGGGCGTCCGGCTTCAACCGCCTCGTGCTGTCGCCGATCCCCGACCAACAAGACTCGATCATTCGGACGCAGCCGCTCGATGAACTCATGCAGTTGCCGAGTGGAAGCGAGTGAAGACTCGTCGATCACGTTGAGTCGTTTCTCGCCCGTGTCGGGCTGCTGCCCGCGTGCCAAATGTTTCTGTAGAGTCGAAGTCTCGATGCCAGCCTCTCCGAGCTTCTGGGCCGCGCGCGATGTTGGAGCGAACCCTTCGACTCGATAGCCATCGATCTCTGCGGCTTCGCGGATCACAGCCAAGGTTGTGGTCTTGCCCGCCCCGGCGACACCGTCTAGAGCAACGATCTTTTCACGCGAGAGAAGGATCTCGTCGGCCGCTTGAAGCTGCGAAGGATTCAGTTCTGGATGACGGTCTTCGGTGGCGATACGCACCTGCGGTGAAACCAGCATTGGATCGCCATAATCTCGTCGGTTACCTTCCAACATTCTGTCGACGATCTCGTGTTCCATCCCTGCCATAGCTCTCGTCGTGTACTGTGCGCGTGCACCAATCCGCGAGGTTTCCTGGAACTCTCCCGTGTCGACCCGGCGCTCGAACTCCTGCCGGATGCTCGTATAAGTGGCTTCTCCCATGCTGCGTGCCAGCGCTGTTTCTAGGATTGCGCGACCATCTTGCACCGCGGACCGCTCGAAGACATGATCGCGTGCCCAAGTCACAGCACTCTGCGCCTGAGTCATAACGTCGTGCATTCGCTGGTGACCGTGTTGGCGAGCATGGGCCACGACCCGATCGGCTTGGTTGCCATATTGCGCTGCTAGCTCCCGGTGCCGCTGCAATACCTCTGCCTGGGACAAGAGTTTTTTCCGATCCCGCGTGTGGTGGGCAGCGATCTGTGCTGCTGCTGCACCATCGATTCCTTGCTCGCGCAGATGGTCTTTAATCTGTTCGCGCCGCGGGCTAGAGGCTTCCAAGTACTCTTTGGTGTAGCCACGAATTTCAGGCTGCCCATGCTTCCCGCGCTCCAAATCATAGCCCAGCATTTGCAGTCGCATTGCGAGTTCGGATCGATAGACCGCAGTCACATATCGCTGCGAAACGAACAGTTCGTGAGGCTGGAGGCTGCGCGTAGTTCCGTTTGCCTGCTCAGTTACGTTGAAGATGACTGCATGGGTGTGAAGCTGGGGCGCCGCATAGCCATCAACGGGACGTGCGGTATCGTGTTCAAAAGTAGCAGCAACAAACTTGCCAGTCGTCTCGGGAGCGTGGACATTGCCGATACGGGCTTGTGTGTATCTTTCTAGCTCGCGAAGAGCCGTCCGGACGCTTTCGCGATGGGCTTCCCGGACTCGTTCATCCCGTCCCACAAGTGCCGTGAGCGACACTGACTTGGGCGCAGAAAATGTAGCATCCCACCCGGCACGGTGCTCCGCGCTGGTGACTTCCTTACCGAATTTGCCTTCGTATGTTCTTGAAACCTGGTGGCGAACAAGCTGCGCGGCGCTATGCGGATGTTGACCTTCACTCAGCCGTGCGAAATGCTCCGATTCCACGGTCCCGGCCAGAGTCCATTGCTGTGCGAGCTTACCCTGCCATTCGCTGTGGCCCTGTTGATTGCGGCTCCAGTAGTTCTGTTTCTCGGAGGCAAACTCACGCTTATGATACGTTCGCGCTTGGCTGGCCCAGAGCGGTTTAGAGATGGTAAGCATGATACAAACACCTTATTTGTCGGCTCGGTTGGCTCCGGTCAGTGCGAGGAAGTCGGCGAGGATTTTGTGTGCTTTCCGGAGCTTCATTGCGTCTGCTTGATCGCGGATCTTTACGATGGAATCGGGCAGCAATTGTGTTCCTTCTGATGCCGCTTTCGCGTTTGAATGAAACAGATTCAGCAGCGTGTATCGCAAGGCCCAGATCTCCGCAAGAAGCAATTCAATGGGATCAGCCGGGCGCTGCCGCGCTGCATGCAGCGCAGTCCCGCGGAGCCATTCGGCGAGAGATTGGCCGGCGTTTTCAGCGGTGGCCTCGACCTCAGCCAGCTCTGCTGGAGTCAGGCGCGTAGCTATCGTTTTCGTCCGAAAGCCGGGCCTAGCCTCATCTCTAAGAGGTGACTCGCTCCGAATCGGGAAAGGAAGTTCGGGAGTACTCATGGGAAATCCTATTCATGGTTCTTGGCGAATGGTCCGCCAGTAGCGTTGTTGCTCCAGTGCGAGAACCGCTTGCAAGTCAACATGTTTACGCCAAGTGCACTTAGGGGTGCTTTTCCGTTTACGAACGTAAGCGCCAGTAACGCTCCAGAATTCAATCGCGCAGCAAAAGACTCAGCCAAAACAAGTTCACGTTCGTAAACATTTCGGCGCTGGCGAGCGCTCCGCAGTTCCCAAATTGGGGGTGATGTGTCCATAATTCTTCCGGTGCGAAGCACCGCGCCTTTCACAGCTCTCCATACTCAAGTGCCAACGCATCCCAAAGGCGACGTACCTGCGGTGCCTGCCACGCCCGCCGAAACAGCTTCCTGATCGCTTGCCAATCATCACCACGAAAGTTGAACGTAATCCCGTTCTCACGACCTTGGAAATTCACTCCGATCGCGTCTCCGGAGTTCCACGTGTACGCGAGGAAATAGCGCCCCTCCCAGAAAATCATTTCCCGCTTTGTGTCGAGTCTTTCCAGGATCGTCCGGAACTCGGAAATTTTTGGATATCCGCTTACTGGATAGCGTGGGGCAAGCCTCC
>DATIYR010000273.1:0-18179 GCA_035517535.1 Terriglobales bacterium | reverse complement strand
ACTGGAGCGCTCAATAAAAAGACAATGTTCCGTTCAGCCGCGCCTGCCGTACCGTCCATGAAAAGAAGATCACTCCTGCCGGAACCAGCAGCAAAGAGAAGAATGCGAGAATCCCAATCTCGCCCGCCAAAGACGCCGCATTTCCGCCAAGCAGCGCCAGACGCATCCCCGTCAGTGAATGGGTAAATGGAATGCAGAATGAAACCACGCGGGCAGCGCGCGGCAGTGCCGTAATCGGGAATAAAGTTCCAGACATCAACCACGCGCATGATCCGAGCAGCCACGTGATGGCTGATCCTTTATGGATGTAGATCTGCAATCCGGCTGCGAACAGTCCAGCCGCGAACGCGCTCAAAATTGACAAAGTAAAAACAACTAAGCATGCGCCCAGGTTTGCATGCAGCGCGGAAGCGAAAAAAAAGAAACCGACACTCACATATACCAACAGCTGCAACATCCCCTGGCCGAATGCAGAAATCGCATTCAGCGCCACGAGAACCGGCTCAGATGTTGAACTGGTCAGCAGCACCTCCAATGTTCCCGTCTGCTGCGATTCCTGAATCGCGCGCAGGAAATTGTGAATTCCGGTCAGCAGGAACGCGTAAAATCCAGTTCCCACCAGAAGAAATAAAAAATACGGCATACCCTCCGGCCGGAACTGCGGCCCGACCGCCCGCGCCAGATAATAAAACGTCGCGAGCTGCGCCGCCTGAGCTGCAGCCGTTAACACGAATCCATTGTGGTAACGCAGCGCGGTAATCGCATCTTTTTTCAACACCGCAAAAATTTTTTGTGTAATCACGCAGGCACTTCCATCGACAACGCCGGTACCGTCTGCTCACTTGTCATTTCCAGATAAAACTCGCGCAGTTCTCGCCAGTTCGCCCTCGCGGTCTTCCGGCTATTGATCAACTCTCCCTTGCGAAGCAGAACGACCCGGTCGCAGGCGGCGGTTGCCTCTTCGAAGTTGTGGGTGGCCAAAACGATGGTGATCCCATCTGCTGACATCGCGCGGATTACATTCCACAGTTCCAAGCAGGCGGCGGCGTCCAGACTGCGCGAGGGTTCATCGAGCAAAAGAACCGACGGTCTCTTGATCAGCGCGCGCGCAATTCCCAGCCGTTGATACATGCCCGAGGAAAGCTTCATCACCTGCTTGTTCACCGCCTCCATTAACCGAACCGCGCACAAGGTAGTCTCGATTCGCCCCGCAAATTCGGGCCTCGGCACATCTTCGAGGGCCGCGAAGAATTCCAGATTCTCGCGAACGGTGAGTCGGGGGAAGAAAGATCGCTCGTTGGCCAGAGCAAATCCCACGTACTTGCGCACGCGGCGTCCTTCGTTGCGTGTGTCATATCCAGCTACCTGCACGCGGCCGTCATCGGGCAACAGTATGGTTGAAATCAACTTCACCGTCGTACTCTTCCCGCTGCCATTCGGACCGAGAAGTCCAAGCACTTCTCCTCGCGACACGGTCAGAGAAATTCCTCTTAGCGCATGCGTCTCAATTCGCCTCCTCCAAAACGGAAGGCTGCCTCGCCGGAAAATTTTGTGCACGTTTTCGAAAACCACGCTGTCCATGCAGGTTCAACCGCAGGCACTTATATGCCGTGCCGCGTTGTTAGAAGATTTTATGAACGAGAGTTGGCGTTTTTAGAAACAGAATTTGCCGAGGGACATAGTTAGTTCACAGGAGTGAACTTTGGCGGCCGCCCCACAAATCGAGGTAACAAGCCCTGCAGAATCTGCGAGTCATTTCGAACCCGAGTTCGAGCTTCTGCTTGCATGTTGCCGTCAACAACCCGATTTATCCCGATTGGAATTGCCGGCGCCGAATTGGGGAACTGTACTTGGTTCAGCCGAGCATCATCGGCTCATTCCAGCGCTCTATGCTGCCCTGGTCTCGCAGTCACACGCGTCGATCCATCAAATGCGCGACGCTGCTCGCGCGCATGCCTGGCGGGCTTTGCGATTCACTGCCGAGCTGAAACGGACAGCGCAGCATTTTGATCGACGCAGGATTCAGTATCTCGCGTACAAGGGCCCGGCGCTGGCGCAGCTTCTCTATGGCGATGTCACCAAGCGCCAGTTCGGCGACCTCGATCTTCTCGTTAGACCTCAAGATGTCCCGAGAGCACGCGAGGCTCTCATACAGTTGGACTACGAGCAGCAGCTGTCCCTTTCGGCTAAGCAAGAACAGTTTTATCTGCGCACAGGGTACGAATACGCTTTCCGCCTGGGCACAGAGCGCCACGTGCTCGAACTCCAATGGCAAATCGTGCCGCAGTTTTGTTCGATTGGCCTCGAGATCGATAGCCTCTTTGACCGGTCAATTCAGATTGAGCTCGAAGGCCTTCCCCTGCGAACTCTCGGGCGAGAAGATTTGATGATCGTGCTGTGCATACACGCTGCCAAACACCAGTGGAGTCAGTTGGGAATGTTGCGCGATATCGCTACTCTTTCGGAATTCGATCTTGACTGGCGGTGGATAACATCGGAGACGCGACGGCTTGGCGTTCTGAAAATCCTGCAAATCTCGCTGTTGGCTATTTCGAAGCTTTTTGGATTCGAGCTCCCTGCGGCTTGCGAACCCGCATCCCTGTTTCGCGACGTGGCAGAATTCACCTCTCAACTCGTACAGAATCTTCGCGGTAATCGCGAGCCAAATACAGAATCGCTGGAATATTTTTTAACTCAGGCTGGCACCCGCGAGCGGTGGCGCGACCGCGCACGATTTTTCTGGCGGCTGGCGACAAACCCAAGCATCAGTGAATGGGAAACGGTCAGGCTCCCTGATGCCCTTTTCCGGCTATATCGCGCCATAAGAATCGCGCGATTAACGAAGAGATTTGCTCGCGCAATCTTCTAATTGCAGGTGGCGTCTGCCTGCTCGTGGGCGTGGTAGCTCGACCGCACCAGCGGCCCCGATTCCACGTGGCGGAAGCCCAACCGCAGCGCTTCATCCTTCAGGTACGCGAATTCTTCCGGAGTATAGAAGCGCGCGATCGGCAGATGATCGCGCGAAGGCCGCAGGTACTGCCCCACCGTGAGGATGTCAACTTTTCGCTCGGCAAGGTCGCCGAAGACGTCAACTAACTCCGTCATGGTCTCTCCCAATCCGACCATGAGGCCTGATTTCGTCACCATCCCCGGAGAAAACCTCTTCGCGTTTTCAAGTAGCCGCAGCGTGCGCTCGTAGCGAGCACCGGAACGCACCGCCCGGTACAGGCGCGGCACCGATTCCGTATTGTGATTCAGCACATCTGGTCGCGCATCGAGCACAATCTGCAATGCCTCGTCGATCCCCTGGAAATCCGGGATCAGCACCTCCACGCGGCAATCGGGCGCAACCCGGCGGACTTCGTGGATGGTTTCCGCGAAGATTCGCGCGCCCCCTAGATTGTCATCATCGCGATTTACGCTGGTAATGACCGCGTGCTTCAAACCCAGAGTGGCGACGGCTTCCGCAACCCGCCGCGGTTCATCCCAATCGAGCGGCAGCGGCCGGCCCTTCGGTACCGCACAAAAACCGCAACGACGGGTGCAAATGTCACCCAGCAACATAAATGTCGCCGTGCGATGGTTCCAGCATTCCCCAATGTTTGGGCATTGCGCCGATTCGCAAACCGTGTGCAGCCCCAGCCCTCGCGCCAGCTTTTTCAGTTGATGAAAGTTTTCGCCAACCGGCGCCTTTGCCCGCAACCACGAGGGCTTAGGTTGCCGTGGTGGCGGGGCGAGTTCGATCTGCACCAGCTGTGAGGCGCTGCTCATGTTCGTATTTTACAGGAGAGGAAATCAGAGGTCAGTGGCTGGCCATCGGTAGCCAGCTCCCCTGGTGACTGTTATAGTTACGGGCCAAAGCTAAGCCGTATCCAAGACATCCAAGTAGGCGGTGATGACATTCTCCTTGCGAGGTATTGCCTGGGCTGCATTCGGAGTAGCGGTCGTCCTGCTGGTTGGCAGCAGCATTTTTCTACTTCGCGCCACTCATGCCCTTTTCGATAGCGAAGCCCTGGTTTCACATACCCGCGAAGTGCAAACCGTGCTGGAGGACCTCAGCTCCACACTTATTCAAGTCACCAATTCGCGCCGCGGATTTGTTATCACCGGTGACCCGTTGTTCCTCAGCGATTATCGCACCGCTACGGCCAGAGTTCCCGCCGATGTTGACCGCCTTGCGCAGCTCACCTTGGACCGAGCGGACCGTCAGCAGGAGATCAACGAATTGCGCGGCGATGTGCAAGCCGAATTGAACCTGATCGGCGGCTCCGTCCAGGACCGCGCAACGCGCCCGGTCAACCGCGATCAGGAAATCCAAATCACGCGGCAGAGTGCGGCGGTTTCGGCCCGAGTTCAGGCGGCTCTCGCAAAAATGCGTGACGAAGAAGACCTGCTCCTGGGGGAGCGCCAAATGATCTCGCGAAGCAACTACGAGCACACTTTGCGCCTCATTTTCGCTTCTTTCATCATCGCCCTCATGTTGCTGGTCTCCGAAATGTTTCTGCTCAGCTACGAGTTCACCAGCCATCGCCAAACTCAACAAGCCGCGCGCCAAAGCCAGGAGATCGTCAACGCATTCTTCTCTTCCTCGACGGTCGGCTTCGGAATTCTCGATTCGCAATTCCGCTACACACGTGTAAACAACGTGCTGCTTCAAATGGCCGGTCTCAGTCCGGAAGATTTAATCGGCAAACCGGTTTCTGAAAGCTTCCGTGAGCCCCGGGCGCGGGCTGAGGTCGTAATGCGCGAGGTGCTCGAAACCGGACGGCCGGTTCTCGACCATGAGGTCTTTGCCGAGCCGCCCGGCCGACCCGGTGAGTTCTGCCACTGGCTGGTTAACTACTTCCCGATTCGTGAGACCGGCGGAGCAGTCGCCCAGATCGGCATTACCGCCGTTGATGTGACGGCGCGGCGCAACGCCGAAGAGGCCTTGCGCAAGCTGAGTGGCCGGCTGCTTGGCATTCAGGACCAGGAACGCCGAAGGATTGCGCGGGAGTTACATGACAGCCTGGGGCAGTACTTGGCAGGCATGAAGATCGCCATCGATATGCTGAGCGTCCGCTCGGGCAAACGCGACCCCCTGTTGGTTGAGTGCACAGACATTCTGGAGAAAGCTATCAGTGAAACGCGCACACTCTCACACCTGCTTCATCCGCCGCTGCTCGATGAAGCCGGTCTGGCCTCCGCCGCCAGTTGGTTCGTGGCCGGATTCTCGCAGCGCAGCGGCATTCCGGTTTCGCTCGATATGCCTCCCGACCTGCCTCGCCTGCCGGAGGCGATTGAGATCGCGCTCTTTCGTGTTCTGCAGGAGAGCCTCACCAACGTGCACCGCCATTCTCAGGCTCGTTCTGCTGAGATCAGCGTCGAGGCCGATGCCGAGCAGATCGCCATCGTAGTTCGCGACCATGGCCGCGGCATGCCGTCCCATGTAGTTCATCAGATTCAGACTGAGAGTGGAAAGCTTGGGGTCGGCCTAGCCGGCATGCGTGAACGCATCCACGAGCTGGGAGGGATTTTTGAAGTAAGCTCAAATGCCGCCGGAACTGTGGTCCGAGCCACCATTCCCTTGAGCACTGAGCCCTCACCCATGAGCGCCAAAGCCGAACGGCTCAGGTAAGTAGGAGCTTTATGAAAAATGTCATTCCGGGGGCGCCGCGATTGAGCGACAAAGAGGAATCGCTGGCTCTTTCTACTAAGCAGTACCTGGTGGCGGTTGCCCCACCCTTATCGCGGTTGCGACAGGGTGGGTTCGCATTAAACGTAAAGCACTAACTCGCCTTCCGCTCTCTTTGGTATTCGTTCTCGCGGTCAAGCGTCGCGTTCCATTCATCCACTTCGTGCTGCGCCTGTTCCTTTGCGATCCCGTACCGCTCCTGGATCCTGCCCACGAGCTGGTCTCGCTGCCCTGCGGCCACGTCCAAGTCGTCATCCGTCAGCTTGCCCCAACGGGTCTTTGCCTGCCCCTTCACCTGCTTCCATTGTCCCTTTAATTGGTCCCAGTTCATCGTCTCCTCCTCAGAATTGGCTTCCAGAATGAGCGTATCCCGCCCTCCGCGGACCCAACAATACAGGGAACCATCGATTATCAAAGAAGAAGACTCGCAGAATCAGAGTTACTCATGAATTGGAATTGGAGGTGCATTCTCATGAGTCAGCAACTCAAGGGGGGCCGGCAACGCTGTCGCTTCATGGCGCTGCCGATTGCATCCAGCAGCTATAATCCGAGGCCATGACTCACGTTGGGCGACGAAACCGCAGGTTGTTTGTCCGTGAGCAGAAGCAAGGGAACTCGATATGAAAACTGACAATAAGAGCAAATTCGTGAGGATACTTTTCGAGAGCGGGACTCTAGTGGCTGCTGGTCTATTGGCACTGGGTTCGGCTGCCATGCCGGCCCTCGCTGCCGATGACAATTTCGGCCCGAGCAATCCGTTTTACGCACCCAGCCCCTTGCCGTTTCAGGCTCCGCCGTTCGACAAAATCAAAGACGGCGATTACCAGCCCGCGATTGAAGCCGGCATGGCGCAGCAGCGCGAGGAAGTGCATGTGATCGCGGAAAATTCCGCTGCGCCAACCTTCGACAACACGATTGTGGCGCTTGAAAAATCCGGCCAGCTTCTGAACCGGGTTATACAGGTGTTCAGTGCTATCACTGCAGCCAACCTCAATCCAACCCTGCAAAAGGTGCAGGAGTCAGAAGCGCCCAAACTGGCGGCTCACCAGGATGCAATTTTCCTCGATCCTAAGCTCTTCCAGCGCGTACAGGCGATTTACAAACAGCGCGAGTCGCTCCGTCTTGATGCCGAATCGTTACATCTGATCGAGTGGTATTACCTTCAATTTGTCCACGCCGGAGCCAATCTCTCCGAGCCGGACAAGGCTGCGCTCAAAAAGTTGAATGAAGAGGAATCGTCGCTTTCGACCGTTTACGTTGACAAGGTACTGGCTGCTACCAAGGACGGCGCCTTTGCCACCGAGGATAAGAATGCCCTCGCCGGCCTCAACCCCACCGGCTTGGAGGACGCGGCCGAGGCGGCGAAAGACCGGAAGGTAAAAGGCTACGTCATTCCGTTACAGAACACGACCCAGCAGCCTGACCTGGCTTCACTGAGCGTGCGCTCGACCCGCCAGACCATCTTCGAAAACTCCTGGAATCGCGCCGAGCACGGCGGCGCAAATGATACCCGCGATACCATCGCGCGCCTCGCGCAGGTTCGGGCAGAGAAAGCCAAGCTGCTCGGCTTCCCCAATTATGCGGCCTGGCGTCTGGAAGATCAGATGGCCAAAACTCCGGAGGCAGCCTTGAAGTTTATGAATGCGCTGGTGCCGGGCTCGACTGCCCGCGCGGTTGCCGAAGCCACGGACATTCAGGCCCTCATTGATGCGCAGAAAGGCGGCTTCCAGCTCCAACCCTGGGATTGGGAGTTTTACTCCGAGCAGGTTCGCAAAGCCAAATACGACCTTGATGAAGAGCAGATCAAGCCCTACTTCGAGCTCAACAACGTTCTCGAGAACGGGGTGTTCTATGCGGCGAACCAACTCTACGGAATCACTTTCAAGGAGTTGCACGACATTCCCGTGTACCAGCCCGATGTGCGTGTCTTCGAAGTCTTTGATGCCGATTCGAAACCCCTCGCACTCTGGTATTGCGACTACTTCAAGCGCGACAACAAAAGTGGCGGCGCCTGGATGGACGTCTTTGTCGAGCAGTCGAAGCTCCTGGGCACGCTTCCGGTCATCTACAACGTCGCTAACTTCACCAAGCCCGCGCCGGGCCAACCTGCACTGCTCAGCTTCAGTGATGTGACCACCATGTTCCATGAGTTTGGTCACGCCCTCCATGGCATGTTCGCGGACACCATGTATCCGAGCCTTTCGGGCACTCAGGTAGCTCGCGACTTCGTCGAATTCCCCTCGCAATTCAATGAGCACTGGGCGAGCTACCCGGCTGTATTCGAACACTACGCAAAGCACTATCAGACCGGCGCGCCCATGCCCGCGGAACTGGCCGCCAAAATAAAGAAGTCAGAAAAGTTCAATCAGGGTTACGCGTTTACCGAAGTGCTGGCTGCTGCCGAGCTCGATATGCAGTGGCACACTCTCGCGCCCGATGCTCCCCTGCAAAACCCGGACGAGTTCGAGATTCAGGCGCTTGAGAAAACCCATCTCAAGCTAGCCGCCGTTCCTCCACGCTATCGCTCAAGCTATTTTTCTCACATCTGGACCGGCTATGCGGCCGGCTATTACGCATATATCTGGAGCGAGATGCTGGATGATGCCGCCTTCGAGTGGTTTGAAGATCATGGCGGCATGACTCGCGCCAATGGCGATCGTTTCCGTCAGATGGTGCTCTCCCGCGGCAATACCGAGGACCTCGGCAAAATGTATGCCGCCTGGCTCGGAGGCGAACCCAGCATTGAGCCGATGCTCAAGTATCGCGGGCTGCTGCCGGAAGGGGCGAAGTAGGTGTATCGCGCAATAGAGGTAGTACGGCGGATACTGAGCAGAGCTGAGTTGCCGCCGCGATGTGGAGTAATGATTCTTTTTCGTGGTAGAATTCCGGCGCTTCAGGTTCAACTCCGCAGGTTGCTGCATCGATCGTGATCTTCTCTCGGGGGACGTTTATGGGTTCTCGTGGGTGGTTATCTTCTCTTCTCGTACTGATTGCCATGCTTTGCGTCTCGTTCGCCGGCGCTCAGGAAGCAAATTCGCAGCGTCTTCCGAAACGAATCGTTGGCGATTACGGATATTGGAGCAAGTCTCAGACTCCTCCATACAGCGCGGCACAGATTCCCTTTCGCGAGTTAACGCATATCAATCACTCCGGAGTCTCGTTTAATGCGGATGGGAGTCTCTCTGTGCCCGATGGTTTCATCGAGCCCGAACTGAATGACGGAGCCCACGCGGCAGGGGTAAAAGTTCTGCTCCTCCTCGGCGGCGATTTCGCCGGCCTCGAAACCAGTGGCGCCGTACAAACCCTGGTCGACAACATAGCGGCGTTCGAGAATCAGTATCAGTATGACGGCGTCGATATCGATTGGGAGTATCCGGCAAGCACGCAGGATCGCCAGCTGCTCGTGCAATTAATGAATCAGCTGCGGAAGTCAAATCCCGATTATGTCCTCTCGATCGATGTGCCGCCGTGGGGTGGCGATGGATATAACTTGAAGCGGCTGTCGCTCTCGCTCGATTATTTCAACATCATGATGTATGACTGCGCTGGTCCCTGGACCGCTTACGGCCAGCTCAATTCACCCATCTTTTGGGACCCAAATGATCCCGCCCCTTTTGAGTGCGAACCGGGAGGCAGCGCGCAAGAGGCGGCCGACTATTTTCTACAGAGTGTTCCCGGAAAGCAGCTCAACATGGGTACGCCGTTCTATGGTTACTACTACAAGAACATCAACCAGCTTTTTGGCTTGTGTCCCAATGCGGCGTTCACTAAGGACGGAGAATGCGACCACGAAGTACGCACCGTAAATTACACCTGGGTGAAAAAACGGTTCAATAAAAAAGCATGGCAGACCTACCGTGATCCGATCGCTTTGGTTCCGTACATGTTGAGGACCGACGGAAGCGATGGCTACGTCACCTACGACGATGCCTTGTCGACCTATTTCCGCGTGTGGTATTCGGACTGGGACCGCGGGCTAGGGGGCACGTTCATGTGGTCGCTGGACGAGGACTACGACGGCCTATCGCAGGACCTGCTCGACGCTATGTATCAGGCGACCGTGGTTGGGCATTGAGAGTGCCGAGGCGCTTCAGTAAATGTGAGCGCGTCGGACGGATCTGATTTGAGTCGGTCGCGCCGGAGTTATCGGCGTTCAGGTTAGTTGCGGGAAAAAGACAGTGCTCGTTGCCAGCGGCTGGGTTTAGCCTTCCAAATACGATTCCACCCACACCCTCACTCGCTTGCGCCGTTCGTCGGTCTGATCGAAGCGTACGCCAAAAGTCTTGCTGGCAGGTTTTGCCCAGGTGACCGTGCCTCGTACCCACACCCGCGGCAAGGTAAGCAGCGCAAATGAAACTTCAACCGGCAATCCCTGTGAGATTTCCTGCCCCGATCGCAGTGACATTCCACCGCTGCTGATCTCAACGCTGCTGGCTTCAAATTGGCGCTGGCCCGAGCCCGCAGAAATCGAAACCGGCGTGATCACCGGCACTCGCGCATACCGGCGTAGTTCGTGCAGTACCAGCATCTGCGTCGAGCGCACGAGTTTCATCGCCGACGATCTCTCTAAGGGCTCGTCAAAAACTGCGTTGATCCCATACTCTGAAAGGCTCATCGCATCTTTAACGCTGCCGCCCAAGCCGTAGATCACCATGCGGCTGTTTGACCGCGATCGTCGCGCCGATTCCAAAACCGGCGCAGCCTTGCTGCCCAGCCGGACCACACATGCCTCGAATTTTTCCCTGCCCAGGCGGTCGGCTTTGTCACTGCTCACCGGGATGCAATCAATTCCAAATTGCCGGAAGCATTCTGCGAGCAGGTTCCTCGAATTTTCGTGTAAATCTACCAGCGCTGCGCGTGCTGAAAACTTTCGAGTGGGGGTGGGGGGTACGAGAGAGTTTCCCAAGGGTTTCTCCGTTTTGTGTTTTGGTTGCAACTTAATTATTGATTGCAGTTCGTGCTACTTATGAGATTGCATGATCCGCTAAAACCCCATTCTGGCGCGGGAATCCGCCTATCGCAACTGCGCATTAGGACAGTCCTTAGTACAAAGGTGTCATTAGACGGGTGACCAATAACACGCCACGACATGTAAGGGGAAGCTTTCCGGAAAAAACCGTAGAAATTCCGAAATGAGGGGTATGCCACACTGAACTTCAGTGGCACAAACAAAACAGACACTCGCCAGCCGAGACAAAACGGCCACAATACCGAACCCGCTGTTTCAGGCTGGCGAATTATTAAGGTCAGATGTTGAGGTTGGACTCGCTCGCTGGGGGTTTATGTCCCGTAGCTCGCGCCCGGCTCGCGGTTTTCTTCGGAAAACCTGTCGCGCATGCGGTCGCCAAACTCCTGCACTTTGTTCGAAATCGTACTGCGCGTCTCTTCGCCGCTCGCCGGCGCCAGCAGCATGCCAACACCGACTCCGATTCCGATGCCGATCAGAACCGCGGCCGCCGTGCCCAGTCCGCGGTGCTCTTCGCCCATGATCACATCCGATGCGCGGCTCGCCCGGCGTGATCCTTCTTCATAAATGTCGTGGGCACGGTCGCTTACGTCGTCGAGTCCCTCTGACAGCCGGTTCCGCAGCGAATCCAGCAGGTACACGCTCGTCCCAACCAGCAGGTTCGATAAAAGATTCTCTTTGCGCAGTTTCATCCCAAGCCTCCACCTAAATAATTTGTCTTTATCAAGATGCTGAAATCCAAAGTGGCGTTGGAAAGATTTCAACAGCAAAATCCGATCGAACAGTTCTGGTTAGCCAACGCGTGAGCTGACCGTGGTACTATCCGGCCAGTGGCTTCCCTGAAACAAGATCTGAATCTTCAAGATCTCAATGTCAAAGACCGCCTGGTTTCCGCAGCTCCGGTCGAGGATGATTCTTCCTTTGAGCTGAAACTTCGCCCCCAGCGGCTCGCTGAATTCATCGGCCAGTCAAAGGTCAAAGAGAATCTCGCCGTTGCCATCGAGGCTGCGCGCTCACGTGGAGAAGCTCTGGATCACGTGCTTCTTTATGGGCCGCCTGGCTTGGGAAAGACGACGTTAGCCACCATCATCGCCAACGAACTCGGGGTCTCGTTCCAGCAGACCTCCGGGCCTGCTCTGCAAATCAAAGGCGAGCTGACCGCGATCCTGACCAACCTTCGCGAGAAGCAGCTCCTGTTCATCGACGAAGTCCACCGGCTGCAAATTGCGCTCGAAGAGATCCTTTATTCCGCGCTCGAAGACTACAAACTCGACATTCTGATCGGACAAGGTCCGGCCGCCCGCACCCACACCATGGACGTGAAGCCGTTCACCTTCGTCGGCGCCACTACGCGTGCCGGACTGCTCTCCGCGCCGTTGCGCTCACGTTTCGGAATCGTCCTGCGGCTCGATTTCTATACCCACGAAGATTTGCGGATTATCGTGGAGCGCTCAGCGGAAATTCTCGGGGTGCAAATCGATCGCGAAGGCGCGCTTGAAATCGCCAGCCGCTCACGTGGAACGCCGCGCATCGCCAATCGACTCTTGCGCCGAGTGCGCGATTATGCGCAAGTCCGCAGCGCCGGCCGCATCGACCTTCCCACCGCTCAAGCCGCGCTGCGAATGCTCGAAGTGGATCAGTACGGCTTCGATGAAGTCGACCGCCGCCTGCTGCTGGCAATCATCGAGAAATATCAAGGCGGCCCCGTCGGCGTAAACACGCTCGCGGCTGCCCTCGCCGAAGAACCCGACGCCATCGAAGAAATCTACGAGCCGTTCCTGATTCAGATCGGTTTTCTAAATCGCACTCCCCGCGGCCGAGTCGCAACCCAGCTCGCCTATGATCATTTCGGCATCACGCCAACTCGAAGGCAGAGTTCGTTGTTTTAGCCATTTTGCCTAAGAAAATTCCAGCCCTGTCATCCCCGATCTGCACTCCACAGGAGGGCGGGCGCAGGGATGCAGGCCTAAACTCCTGCTCCACCCGAAGGCCAGGGAAAGCTAGTGCGCCCGGATAATGTCGCTGAGTGCGTCTTTTTTCGCTTCCTCCCGCTCCAGATGCGGATACTTTTCTCCCCCGTGGTAATCGAGCAAAAACGTCCGGAAATAGTCGGTATTCTCGATCAGCAACTGCAACGGCTGCGAACTGTTCTTGCCCTCATACAGCGCGTCGCGAAAAACCTGCGGCGTGAACCGGCGGCCATTGACGGCGATGATCTTCATTCCCGGTCCAATTCCTGCGCGCGCTGCGTCCATGCCTTCAATCGTGTCCTGGATTCTGCCATCTTCGTTGATCAGCAGCCCCACTGAAAACGATGCATCTATCGTGCGGTGATCGTCTTCCCAGGCACGCATAATTTCGGAGCGGTTCTCGTCATATACCAGCTTCCAACCTGTGTTCTCGATGCCTCCCAACGGCGCGGCCGGCCCGTGGTTGGTCAGACGCAAGTTCCAGAACCCGCGCCAGTCGTAAGGAGCGATCTGGTTCAACGCATTCACGATGTCATCGAACGTGTACGTCTTGACCATGGGAGGGGTACTCGGCGCGCCGTGAAAGAGCTTGCAGAAGTCGTCAATCGACTTCTTTCCTCCGGTCTGCTGGCGAATGATGCTATCGACCCAAAGCCAGTCGAGTTCGCCCTCGTCGTAATAATCGACACTACGCCGCCAGGAGTCCCATTCCTTCGGCGAGTAGTAAAGCAGTGCCGCGGCATCGGCCGTGTCCTGCAAATTGCGCCAACTCCGTCCCGGGCGATGGTCCATGAACGCCGCCACTCGCGCCAAATTCGCGCGATACTGTTCCGGACTCCATAGACCACTTCGCGCCGTAAGCACGTCGCCCAAATACTCAGTCAATCCCTCGTACACCCAGAGCAAATCATCTTGCATGGTTTGCTGATAATCCGAGGTGGTCAAGTCGGCGGGGCGCCGGTATTTGCCATTCCAGGAATGAACATATTCATGCGGCAACAGGCCGGCTTCCAGTACCCGCATTTCAGGATCAATCAGCGTGCGCTCCTGCACCCGGCTATCATCCGATTCGTGGTGCTCCAGACCGAAATGAGCCACGTGATCGCTCAGGCTGAAGAGAAAGTGATAGTCGCGATAATGCGTGGCCCCGAATAGCGTAACCGCCTGCTTCACCAGATTGCTGTATTCGTCCCAGACTGCCGGTGGTGCGTCGAGCGCTACTGTGCTGTCGGCGGCGATGTCCATCTCTACCGGCGGCGTTTGCCCTTGATTGAGCGGAACAACTTTCAGGTATTCGCCGCTAATCACCGGCGAATCCACCAGCGCGCAAAGCGAAACCGGTTGGAAGTGAATCTCGCCTCCTTCTTGTGAGGCGATGGGCAATGCCGTGCCGAACTTCCACCCTGCGGGCAGCCGCAACGAGGCGGAAAACATAATCTGGTCCGCGGTCCATCCCTGCGGATAAAGCAATTCCTGGTTCCAGCTGATTACCGTCATTTTTTGCGTAGCTGAAGCACCGGCAGAGAAAAGGCTCTGGCTCGATTCATCCGGGGAAAGATAATTCAGAGTTGCATGCACTTCCTGCACGCCCGCCGGAACTTCAACGTGGAATGTCCAATCATCTGCGAGATCGCGCCGCCACTTGAGAATTTGTCCGTTTCCAGTGAACTTCAGCCCGGCAAGATCGATCGCCGGGCCGCTGGGCGCGTGTTCACCGGGAATCCATTTGGGATAGTAGAGAGTTAATGTTCCCGGAGTCGCCGGGATTGTGAGCTGGGCGTGAAAAATTTTTCGCGGTGCATCGGTGGCATCGACAACCAGGTTGATTTCCGGCGCTGGGCCGGCTGCGAGCAGAGTAAGTGGAAATGTGAAAGCGGTAAGAATGAAAGTGAAGATCAGTACGAGGGGGGAAGTCCTCACTGGTTTCTCCTTTGTTCGAGTTTGAAACAAAACGTTGACTATAACACTTGCTCGAATGGTTCCGTCAGGTGCGGAACCCTTTCAAGAAACGTTTTAATAGCTGAACTCGCAAATCGTTCTTCTCGCAATTTCATTGATATGATCGTTGCGTGAGTACTCAGCGCGGCACTTTCATCACCTTCGAAGGGCTGGATGGGTGCGGAAAGAGCACGCAACTCGAACGCCTCGCCGCAAAACTGCGGGCGCAGGGACTCCCGGTGGTGGTGACGCGGGAACCCGGCGGAACTGACACCGGCGAAAAAATCCGCCAATTGCTTCTGGATACACGCACGTCGAGTCTCGCGCCGATGGCCGAGCTTGCGCTCATGTTTGCGTCGAGGACGCAGCATATTGAAGAGATCATTCTTCCGGGTTTGCGATCCGATCAGATTGTGCTCTGTGACCGGTTTACCGATTCGAGTGAAGCCTATCAAGGTGGAGGGCGGCAACTCGGAAGCAAGCCTGTGCTTGAGTTGCATCGCGTGCTCTGCGGTGATTTGAAACCTGATCTCACCATCCTGATGGATTCTGACGTTGACGCCAGCGTCGATCGCGCCCGCCGTCGCAACGCACAACGAAACTTGAAGACTCACGATGAAAATCGCTTCGAGCGTGAGAACCGCGAATTCTTCACCCGTGTACATGACGCATATTTGCACATCGCGAAGCGCGAGCCGGAAAGAGTCGTCGTGGTCGATGCGCGCGGCACGCCCGACCAGACTCATTCCAGAATTATGGCAGTCGTTTCTGACCGGCTTGGCCTGCCGGCTTCCACGAAAAAGGCGCACAATGTCCGTTAATCGCCGAACATTTCTCAGCAATGCTGCTCGAACCGCCGCCGGAGTGAAATTGCTGCCCGAGATTTTCTCCTCAGCGCAAGAAACAAATGCGCACTCTCCCGTTTCCGGCGAAAAGCCTTATGGGTCGGGCTACTTCGGAAGCTGGATCGAAGATGAATTCGGCCTGCCTACATTCCATTACACCTGCGATCAGGTTCACGATCCAAAAGCTAAAACAGAAGTAAATCCCGGCATACTCGCGCCGACGGAACACATTCATCAGGTCGGGAACGACCGCATCGTCGCGATTGCATCGAACTACGGTCACGTTCGCGTGCGCCAGGATGAAGGTGCCCCGAAATTTCTGAATGATCACGCACCTGAACGAGGCACATACGCCGGTGGGTTCGGATACCTGACTGACGGGAAATCCGTGCTGAGCACGTACAATCTGGGAAACACAAAGATCGAAAATTTCGATCGCATTTTCGGCGTTGGATATTTTCGAAAGAAGGCGAGTAAAGAAAATTACGCGGTCGATCAGGTAATCTTTGCCCCTTTCGGCGATGATCCGGTCCTGATTTCTCAGATCACGATTACAAATCACGGGAATGCCGAGGCACAACTCCGCTGGATTGAATACTGGGGCTGCCAGCAGTATCAGTTCTCATTCCGCTCGTTTATGGAGTCGTTCGCCGGGAAAAGCATGCACGAATTGCGGCGCCAGTTTGCGACGCGCTTCGAACACAGCTTTCGCAAAACCAGCGACGGCTCGGGACTGATCGAGAGCAAGCAGTTTACGGGGCGCGATCCAGCAGAAGAGAACACGTTTGCGAGATTGACTGCCAGCCTCGAACAAAATCCAAATCCCTTCCTTACGCCGCCGGACAAAAACGCGCCCAGACTGGCGAGCTTTGACGATCTGAATCCGCCGCGGACGTTTCTGGTTTCTCTCGACGGGCCGGCAGATGGAATGACCACGAACCGCAAGGCATTCTTTGGCGAGGCGGTTTTGAACCTGGGGCCGGGCGGCGTGGATTATCCGAGCGGATTGAATCGAGAACTGGACGGAGACCTAAGCCAGACCGGCCCGGAAAGCGCGCTGCTGCTCGAACGCAAGTTCCCACTCAAACCCGGTGAAAGCCGAACGCTGACTTTCATGTACGGCTACCTGCCAAGCGGACTTGAGCTGGATTCGCTTGCAACGAAATATCGCAAGGCGATACAAACCGCTTTCCGCGATTCGAGCGAGCAATGGAAAAAGAGTGGCCTGCGATTTAGTACGGAAAACGAACCTTGGGTCGAGCGGGAGGTCACGTGGAACCATTACTACCTGCGTAGCGGTTTCACATACGACGATTTCTTCCATCATCACATCATTTCGCAGGCAGCTATCTATCAGTACGTAATGGGATTTCAGGGCGCGGCGCGCGATCCCCTTCAGCACGTGCTGCCGTTTATTTTCAGCGATCCGCAACTCGTGAGAGAAATTCTGCAGTACACGTTGAAGGAAGTTCGCGCCGATGGCTCGATTCCCTACGGCATCGTCGGACACGGCATGATCATGCCGGTGACCTCCGATAATTCGAGCGATCTTCCTTTGTGGCTTTTGTGGGTGGCCAGTGAATATATATTGGCAACGCGTGATGTTCCGTTTTTAGATTCAGAAATCGTCACTATTTACGGCGTTCGCGCCGAACCGCAGACCGTGCGCGAGTTGCTCACGCGCTGTTATCGTCATCTCGTCAATGACGTGAAGACCGGCCAGCACGGGCTCATGCGGATGCTCGACGACGACTGGAACGACGCGCTGGTGAATGCCTGGGCAACTCCCGCCGACACGAAGGAAGTTGTCGAGAAAGGCGAGAGCGTGCTGAATTCTGCCATGGCGTCGTATGTCTTCGATTACTACGCGCGGATGTTGACCTATGCCGGAGATGACGGAGCTATCTCGCAGCCCATCCGGCAGAAAGCCGAAGAGCACCGCAGTGCCGTGCAGCAGCAGTGGACCGGGAAATGGTTTCGCCGCGCATGGCTCGGCCCGAATTTGGGCTGGCTGGGCGAGAAAGGTTTGTGGCTTGAGCCACAGCCGTGGGCGATCATCGGCAGCGCCGCAAGCGAGGATCAAACGCTCACGTTGGTGCAGTCAATGGATGAGCAACTGCGCCGGCCTTCGCCCATCGGTGCGATGCAGATGAACAAGAGTCCTGATCAGGTGCAGCGCGGCCCATGGCACTCGGAGCCGGGAACCCAAGTCAATGGCGGCGTTTGGCCGTCATTGAATCAGACGCTCCTCTGGGCGCTGGCTCGCGTCAACGGCGAGATGGCGTGGGATGAGTGGAAAAAAAATTCTTTTGCACGGCACGCGGAAATCTATCCGCAGGTTTGGTACGGGACCTGGAGTGGCCCGGACGTTTTGAATTCGACCACAAGCGACAAGCCCGGCGAAACCACCGGCGGCAAGCCCTTCGGCTGGACGGATTTTCCCGTGCTTAACATGCATACCCACGCCTGTCCTCTGTATTCGCTGACAAAATTGATCGGACTCGAATTCACTGAAAATGGCTTGGTGCTCACGCCAAAAATACCGCTGCAAACGTTTCGTTTCGACTCTCCACTCTTCGGATTTGAAAAAAGCGCGCGAGGTTACGAAGGCTGGTACAACCCATCGGTGCAAAATACCTGGAGCTTGCGGCTAATAATTTCTCCCGATGAGGCGAAACACTTGAGCAAAGTTGAAGTCAACGGAAGACGCGTCCGCGCGCGTATTGATCAGGGCACCATCGAATTGCGTGGCGAAGGAGGCGCCGGTACCGCAATGCGCTGGTCGA
>DATIYR010000272.1:0-4562 GCA_035517535.1 Terriglobales bacterium | reverse complement strand
GACAGCGATCAATGGCTACAACAGTTCGGTTGCGCTTAGTTGCGGCACGGGCGCGCCTCCGACTTGCACAGCGAATCCCGCGAGCGCGACTCCGTCTGCCGCCGGAACGCCGTTTACTGTCACCGTGTCCAGCAGCGCTTCGCAGAGTTACAACTTCAACATCGTTGGGGCCGGAAACGATTCGGCATCAACGACACACGCAGTCGCGGTTAGCTTTACAGCCACTCCCAGCCAGAGCTTCGATTTCACCATGGGCATTACTCCTGCGACCGCATCGGTTCCCGCCGGCCAGCCTTCAAACTTCAGCCTCGACGTAAATCCGACGACCGGATCATTTCCGTCGAACGTAAGTTTTTCCTGCTCCAAACTTCCCGCATTGACCACATGCAGCTTCAATCCGGCCCAAGTCGGTTCAGGGAGTCAGGATTCAGTTGTTGCCTTCACAATTGGCACAACTGCACCCGTGGCTGCATCGGTGATCGGCTACAGCCCATCTGTTCTTGTGCTCGCCGGACTGGTTTTCACAAGCCGTCGGAAGTCGCGATCGGAGAGAAAGCGGAGTACCCTCATCACTTTCATTTTTTTGCTTCTAGTCAGCGCTCTTTCCTGCGGCGGCGGTTTGCAAGGGAACGGGAACACCAGTGGCAGCGGAAGCCCGGGAACTCCTCCTGGCGCCTACACAATTACTGTCACTGCCACCTGCGGCTCGGTCACGCACAGCGCACAGGTGTCGCTTACCGTGACCCATTAAGCTGTGTGATATCTTCGAGTTTCACTCAAAATTAGACATACTGACCGCGAAGCACAGAGCAGGTTTTATTTCGCGCCAGAACGCCAGCTTTTCCCGGAGGCCAGAATGCTAAGCAATTTTTCGCAAAGTCGGATCGCCGTCCTGGGCGCGGGGAAAATGGGAGGCATCTTGGTGAAAGCCCTGGTTGAAAAGCACCAGATTTCTCCCGAGCGCGTACGTGCGACGGTTGCGCACGAGAGCCGCGCGCGCGATCTCTCCCACAAACTTGGTGTACAGGTAACGACCGACAATACCGCCGCAGTGGATGCCGCTGACGTAATTCTGGTTTGCGTAAAGCCGCAGGTCGTGCAGGAGCTGATGGAACAGATCAGCGACAAAGTTTCCGCTCAGCAATTGGTCATTTCTGTTGCCGCTTCGGTGCACACTTCGCAAATCGAAACTGCGCTAGGAGCGGGTGTAGCCGTGGTCCGCGCTATGCCGAATACTCCATGTGTTCTTGGGCAAGGAATGACTGCGCTATGCAAGGGCCAGTATGCGAAGCCGGAACACATTGAAGCCGCCGCGGCACTATTCAATGTTGTCGGGCGCACGGTTGTGGTTGATGAAAAGCACATGGACGCGGTGACTGGTCTCTCAGCCAGCGGTCCCGCTTACATTTACATCATTCTCGAATCGCTGGCCGAGGCGGGCGTGAAGGTCGGCTTGCCGCGCGACATCGCAACCTTACTTGCCGCGCAAACGACGTTGGGCGCTGCAACCGTCGTGCTTGAAACAGGTGATCATCCTGCGCTGCTGAAGGACGCGGTAACCACACCCGCCGGCTGCACCATCGATGGAATCATGGAGCTTGAAGAAGGCAAGCTGCGCGTGACATTGATTAAAGCCGTGGTAAAAGCCGCGCAAAGAGCGAAGGAATTAGCGCTGGGATAAAGTCTTGGATCATCTCACCTCGAAAGCCTAGGTGTGTTTTGCGACCCAGAGGAGAATAGCGAAGATCACCACTGGAATTGCCGCCATCGCTAAATAAAAGAGTACCTGGCGCGTTCGCGGCTGGCGGCGGACCTTCCAATTGGTAAGTTCCTCGCGATCGGCGACCCCGACTTGCTCGGGATGCTCCAGATCGTGAGCAAACTCGCGCGCGGATTGATAACGTTTCGCCGGATCGCGCTCAACTGCGCGATAGATGATCTCCTGCAGTTGTGGCGTAATCGTCGGATCGATTTCGCGCGGCGGAACGGGATTGTTCAGCAGCCGGTCGTTCATGATGGTGAACGCGTTTGATCCGGTGAAAGGGACTTTTCCGGTCAGCATTTCGTAGAGCATCACGCCGAGCGCATAGATGTCGCTGCGCCCGTCACCGCGTTTTCCTTTGACCTGCTCAGGAGAGATGTAGTCCGGAGTGCCCATGGTCTGCGTGAACTTGGCAAAGGTCAGGCGCTTTGAGCCGACGTTGGCGGCAATGCCGAAGTCGATCAACTTGATCCCATCGAGCTTGTTCACCATGATGTTTTCCGGTTTCAAATCACGGTGAACGACGCCGTGCGAGTGAATGTAATCAAGAGCCAAAGCGATCTGCAGCGCGATATTGAGGGCGCGCTCGGGCGGAAATTTCCTTTGCTCATTCAGGATTTGCCGCAGCAGTCGGCCATCGACCCACTCCATGGCCATATAAAGCTGGCTGTGGTCGCCGTTCGGGAAAACCTTCATCACGTGGGGATGGTCGAGCTTCTCGCCAATTTGTTGCTCGCGCTGAAAGCGGTCGTAGAAGACGGGATCGGCTTCCATTTCGGGATGAGGGACTTTGATGGCGACAGTCTGGCCGGTGCGCTCGTCGATGGCGCGAAAAATAGAGGCCATCCCGCTGCGAGCGGCCACGTTCTCAATGCGGTAGTGATCGAGCTTATCGCCGGTGTGGAGTGAGCTCATGGAATCACTTCCATGATGCCAGAACACGCGTAAAGAGTGCGTAAAATCGGGCGAGTTGACTCTCACAGGAAACACTTCGTTCCTGTCATTCCCGCTTTACGTTCCGCTTTTGCTTCGGAATGCAGATTGACCCGCGAGAGGATCCAGGCAAAGTCAAAATCCCCGCCCTGTCGCACAGAACGCGACAAGGACGGGGCACCCTGGAATGAGGACTTGTGGATCAAGAATCAGCGCAGCTTGTACGGCCGGCCGCGGTACATGCCGACGCGTTCCACGTCCTTAATGCGAATGAGCTGCACGCTGATGTTGTCGCTGCCGTCTTTTTCGCAGGCGAGCGAAACGAGCTGATGTGCGGCTTCTTTGAGGTCCGGGAATTTAGCTGTGATTGCGGCGATTTCCTTGGGAGTGACCGACCCGTGCAGGCCGTCACATGAAAGCAGCAGCAGATCGCCGGGCAAAATCTGATGTTCGTTGATCTCGGGATTGACGAACATGTTTGCGCCAAGAGAACGGCTGAGCACATGCCGCCGCTCAGACTGCGAAGCTTCTTCCGGCGAAAGTAACCCCATGCGCACCTGCTCACCGACAAGCGTGTGGTCGTTCGTAATTACGGTTGCATGGCCGCGACGAATGAGATAGCAGCGCGAGTCACCGACGTGGGCAATGGTCGCGCGATCATAACGGAGCAGACATGCAACGATGGTCGTGCACATAGAACTTCCGCCGGGACCGTTGGCGGCGCCGGTTTCGTAAACTTTGAGATTTGCGGTCTTTATTAACTGCTGGAGCAGGCTGACAGGAGTTTCTTCGGCGTTTGCACTACGAAACGATGAGAGCAGGCATTCGACCGCTGTACTCGATGCAACTTCGCCACGATCCTGGCCGCCGACTCCATCGGCAAGCGCGAAAAGCCAGCCCCGAGATTTTATTTCAGCCGGCGTCCCCGGTGCAGCGTGGCCGATGTAATCTTCATTGTGGTCGCGAACTTTTCCGGGATCGGAAAGTTCAGCGAACTCCAAATCGAGCATGGAATTCCCTGAAAAGGCTTGGCCGCCCGGGTTAGCCCGGGCGGCGGTGAACGAAATGCCTCTGTGAGTTTGTAGCATGACGACCGATTAATCCACATTCGCTGTCATTCCGAGGAGCGATAGTGACGAGGAACCTGCTTTGTATTCGGAACTGCAGATTCCTCCTTCTACGCTCCGCTATCAGTTCGGAATGACAGCAATTTTAGGGTTGTTATGAAAAGGCGGGCGAGGGCGCCCGCCCCACACACACTTACGCAGCTCCTGCTTGCTGCACCAATGTAGTTCGTCCGGTGGCTTTACTGGCGCGGATAAAATACACACCTCCGTAAATGCCCCAGACCAGCGCCACCCCCAGCGCAATCAGCGGTTCCATTTTTGTCCCGTATCCCATAAACGGGCCGATCAGATAGAAGGCCATGCAAGCAAGGTTTGCCAGCAAACCAAATACCGGGATGACCAAATGCTTCACAAAGTTGAATTGTGGATGCTTATGGAAGCACACGAGGCAAGTCAGGCAGCTCAACATGTAAAGCAGGAACGTGCCGAAGTTGGATGCCAGGGTTGTGGTTAAGAACGTATTCGGCAGAGCGGCCATCTTGTCGTGCGTGAGATACCCGAAGCTCGACCAGAAGCCGTGCGGCAGAGCGGCGATGGCTGAATCCGCCGGAGCAGCGCCATCGCCAAAGAATACAACGACGGTGAGGCACCCGATGATGGCGGAAATGAACGCCAGCGTCCAGATTGCACGATGAGGAGTCAAATTGCGCGAGTGCAACATGCCCATGGAGTCTGGCAGTTCTTTATCTTTACCCATCGCGTACGTGACACGCGCTCCGGTGTTCATGCAGGAGAGCGTG
>DATIYR010000271.1:0-4507 GCA_035517535.1 Terriglobales bacterium | reverse complement strand
CTCGACTGTAACAGGCTGGTGCCGATGAGGACGTTCCGCACGCCACTCCATCCACATCCAGTCGAAGATTTCCGTCGTCATAGACGGCCATGGTGCTCTGTGATCCGTTCACGCTCAAAATGTTGGGATAGTGTTGGCCATAAAACCACTCGCTGGGATCTCCCCCTGTCAGTGTGAAATCCCCATCTTCGCCGAGCTTCCAAAGAATATCTCCCGCCCCTGTGCCGTTGGCATAATCGAGCTTCAGAACCCAGCTCTGGTTTCGCATCGAAAGCAGTAAGTTGCCGTCGTCGGTATACACGAGTGCGTTGCTGTGCGTCCAGTCAGGAAGGCCCTCGGGATGGCGGTTGATATCGAGATAATCAAAAGCCGACCACGACCACACAATGTTTCCTGATGGATCTATGTCCACCACTATGTCCCCCAACACCGAGATCGTACCCGGGTATCCCGGCAGATCCGTGTAATCCTGCGCGACTTGGCCGATTGTGATCCAGTGCCCATTCGGCAAAACCAGCACATCGTGACTGAAATTGAGGATCGTTAGCGAGCGGCCCATTGCCTGCAAAGATTCATTTACTTGAGCGAGGGAAACATCACGGATTGCGTTTCCGGCCAAGTCGATTTCCCGCAGGTCGGCTGAAGCGTTTATTATGAAATGTCCATTCGACATTGGCTTGATCGGTTCTGCGATATCCGGGTAATACCAGATGATGTTTCCTTGAGTGTCAGTAACTAGAGAGGCAAGCATTTTCGAATTGGGCGGACTCAGACACAATAATTCCACCCCCGGCGCCGGCGACAGCCCCGGAGTGGGTTCCGCGATGCTGAGACTAGGTGGAGTAAGCCCTGATGGCAATGCTCCCGTCGTGAACGTGTGGTCCTGGTCGACCCAAGTGCTTCCATCCGGCCACACCACGTGCGCCCG
Organism: Terriglobales bacterium; assembly: GCA_035517535.1. Lineage (GTDB taxonomy): Bacteria > Acidobacteriota > Terriglobia > Terriglobales > Acidobacteriaceae > Gp1-AA145. The sequence continues at coordinate 3,579 of DATIYR010000271.1, read as the reverse complement.
CAAATGATAGGTCGTCGAGGGCTTCATACCCGCCACGAGTATTTGCAGGGCCGTCCCAGTTTTGCCCACGGCACTAACCCAGGAGGTTTGCCGACCGTAGCTTACCGTCGGGCCAAACTCTACCCAAGCTTGCGGGGTTACCCCTGACGGCAAGATCTCATATTGAGCCACAAGAGGGTTTTGAGTGGGGGTGATTCGGGAATAGACTCCTGATCCGCACCCGATGGCAATTATTGTGGAAAAAACAGAAATGAGAACTAACGCGGGTCTTTTTACTCGGCCCTTTTCTAGGTTCATGCTTGCCCCTGGGAACGCCACGATCACTCGACAGGACTGATCACATCCGGGCGGGGAATTCTCACACGGAGTCAGGCCGCTGTCAATTCATTTGCGTAACGCCTTACGGTCAGAGCCAGCGGGAAAATCCTCGCGCTTTGAACAAAGTCCTATTCTTGTACCAATTCTCCGATCAAAATGACTCTGCGGCGCGCAATCGAATCCATCATTGGTACAAAATTGGTACACGTACCAAGAGCTGATGGTACTCACCTCCGCTCGCATACCAATCCTTGTCCCGTGCATAACCAGTTATCTATGGGACAGTTTTGTTTCTTATATTTGCAGCCCATCCCGAGGATAATTTTCGCACTCGCGTCCGTGCTTGGAGCGTCTATGCGAAAAATCAGGGTGTTGGTGGCGAATCGGCCCAGACTCATGCGAGATCTGGTTCTCGCCACCATTTCTGAGCAACCAGATATCGAGGTCCTGGGCGAATTAGAAGACGATTCGAAAATCGCGCAGGCCGTGGCTGAATCACAACCCGACTTCGTAATCATCGCTCTCGATAAGCCCGGCGAACGTCCCCCGATTTGCGACTACCTGCTGGTTCATCATCCGCTGGTAAAGGTGTTGGCGGTCGCGCCCGAAGACAATAACAGCATTTTCTTCTGGTCGGACATTCGCTCGACCGCAATCGAGAGCTCAGAAGAAGGAATTTTGAACGTAATTCGCGGCAAGAACGTGCCGCGATACGAACGCGTTATGTAGTCGTCTTTTTTGGCAGATTTTGTCGTCTGTTTGTTTGTAATTAGCTGAAGAAAAACAGTTTAAGCGGCTATCTCACAAAAGCCCGGATGTAAGTGAGGTGGCGGAGCTGTAAATAAGGATCGAATGTCAGCTGCAACTCCCATCACGAGCGTGGCCCTAGCGGAATCATCGGCGGATATCGCCGCGAGGACGATGCAATGGTGCGCGCTTTATACCAACGCGCGCCATGAAAGGGTAGTGGCTCGCCAGTTAGAAGAGAGGCAAATCGAAACTTTTCTTCCGCTCTATCGCGCCCTGCACCGCTGGAAAGATCGCCGCAAGGAAGTCGAGCTCGCGCTCTTTCCAAGTTACGTGTTCGTGCGAATTGAAGAGAACGATAAGCTTCGGGTCCTAAAAGTTTCGGGCGTCGTGAATGTGGTCAGTTTCAATGGAAAGATGGCCGCATTGCCGGAGCGTGAAATCGATGCGCTGCGAAACGCGCTTGAAAATCACCTTTTCGCCGAGCCCTGCCCTTACCTGAAGATCGGCAGAAGAGTCCGCGTGGTGCGCGGGCCGATGGCGGGAGCAGAAGGCATCCTCTCGCGAAAGAAGGACAAGTATCGCGTCGTCATTTCTGTCGACGTGCTGATGCGATCGGTGGCTGTCGAAGTTGATGGCGCTGACCTAGAGGCGATCTGAAGTTATGAACGGTTCGGCAATTACGGCATTTGTAAATAGAGGCATCACGGTTCAAAGAACGCGCAGGAGATTGTGCATGCGCCCGCATAAAAGCTTTGCGAAAGCGATCCAGCTTTTTCTCATACTCCTTATTGCTTCATCAGTAGTGAACGTCGGTTGGGCCCAGAGTCAGACAGCGGCTTACAACGGAGATTCCAGCAACGTGAAGTCGCGCGCCGAGCGCGAAGCCGAATTGGAAGTCGCGCTGTCCCCGGAAAAGATCATCGATCTGCTTCGCCAGGAACCCGGTCTGTTGCTCGAAGTCAAGAAAATGCTGGTGCGCAAAGCGTATGAACAGGGGCGAATTCTTGATCCTGAGGAACTGACCGACGATGCGCTTTTTGCCTTACTCCACGAAGACCAGCACATCTGCGTGCTGGCAACACAGGAAATCGAAGCGCGCGGTTATGTAAGGGCGAAACCAACCCTCCAGGAAATCGAGCGCCAGAGAGAGATGGATGCGCGGCTTGGCATCACGCGTGTGCCGCAAAAGGCCGAACTTTCCGCGCAGCGGCCCGGCAATCAGGAAGGTCAATATTGGGACAAGCGCGACGATAGTGTTGAGCAATACGCGGTTCCGCAGCAACAAGGGCAGCCGAATCAAACTCAGCCGGTGGCTCCAGCAGTTCCGCAATCCAACCCCGCGCTCCAGAATCCTCAGCGCCAGCTCGAGATGACGGGCTTGCCGCAAAACCAAGACTTATACGATGGAATGGGAGTCGACCCCGGGGCTTCGTCAATGACGGCGGGCGGCGGCATGACCCGCATCTCGCCCGAACAACTCCCAGGTCTTCTCAACGCCAGCGCGTCATCGCCGATTAACACCACAACTGCTGATGGTGTCGCATCCCTGCGAAACCGCTTCGGAAACCAGCAGTATCCTACCGACGGCGGTTCACTACCGGCGGGCGCTGCCAGTTTGAGTTCCGGAATTTCGCAACGGACCGGAGCAGATTATTCTCAGCGTCCTTCTGACGCGATGCTGCAGTCCAGGCTTGAAATGCCGCGCCGCGAAATTCCGTCGCCCGAGGACTTGAATCTGGATCGTCCGCAAATTCGTCGCCGCGCCAATCCTTACGCGAATGTTCCATCTTTATATGACCTGTACTCGCAGGTGTCGCCGCGTCCGGCGATGCTCGAGCATTTTGGCAGCGACATCTTCCGCGACGGCACCGGAAATCTCGATCAGCTTCCGATGGATTTGCCGGCCGGCCCTGATTACGTTCTCGGCCCGGGCGACGGCGTCAGCATCGACATTTGGGGCGGAGTTGCGCAGCGTTTGCAGCGCGTGGTCGATCCCGCCGGCCGCCTGGCGCTGCCGGAAGTCGGCACCGTGCAAGTTTCCGGGCGCACGCTGGGTGATGTTCAGCGCATTGTGCAGGCTGCGCTGCGCACGCAATTTCACGAAGTTGAAGCTGACGTTTCTCTCTCCCGCATTCGCAGCGTGCGCGTCTACGTCGTCGGCGAAGTCGAGCATCCCGGCCCCTATGACATCAGCTCGCTGTCCACTGTTCTGAACGCCCTCTATGCCGCGGGGGGTCCGACTTCGCGCGGTTCTTTACGGCACCTTCGCCTCTATCGCGGCAAAGAGATGGTCGAGGAGATCGATGCTTACGATCTACTTCTTCACGGCGTGCACAGCGATCTCGCAAAAATTCAATCCGGCGACACCGTTCAAGTTCCGCCGATGGGAGCCGAGGTGACGGTTTCCGGCATGGTTATGCATCCGGCCATATACGAGCTTGACCAGGAGAAGAGCCTCGCGGATGTGCTTCAGCTTGCGGGCGGCGTACTGCCTTCGGGAACTTTTCGCCA
>DATIYR010000270.1:0-11583 GCA_035517535.1 Terriglobales bacterium | reverse complement strand
ACCTCGGCCGACGGCATCGATGTCGCGCTTGTCGACATCACCCGCACTTCCGCCCGCACCCTCCCCAAGCTCCAGCTGGTCGGGCACTCGGCGGTTCCCTACCCGGCCGATGTGCGCCGCGAAATTCTTCTCGCCATGAATGCCCCGCGCGCGAGCGTCGCCGCTCTTGCCCGGCTGAATTTTCTCCTGGGCGAGCTGTACGCTGAAGCGGTTCTGGCCGCGCAGAAAAAACTGCGCGCCCAGGCCGAACTCATCGGCTGCCACGGGCAAACGCTCTACCATCAGGGCGAAGCCGCGGATTTCCTTGGCCGCCCGCTCGCCGTCACCTGGCAGATCGGCGAAGCCGCGATCATCGCTGCCCGCACCGGCATTCCCGTGGTCTCGGACTTCCGCCCCGCCGACATGGCACAGGGCGGCAAAGGCGCGCCGCTCGTGCCCTTTCTCGACTACCTTCTGTACCGCGACCGCCGCATCGGGCGCATCGCGCTCAACCTCGGCGGCATCGCCAACCTCACCGCCATTCCCGCCGCGGCTTCGCCCAACCAGATCGTGGCCTTCGATACCGGCCCCGGCAACATGGTAATCGACGCGCTCAGCGAAGAACTCTTCGGCCAGGACTGCGATCGCGACGGCAAAATCGCCGCCAGCGGGCGGGTGCTCGAAGACGTGGTCGAGCGCTTTCTCGATGAAGTGCCTTTTTTTTCCCAGCGCCCGCCGCGTACCGCCGGACGCGAAGAGTTCGGCCGCGATTTTGCCCGCGACTTCCTGCACGCCGCCCGTCCGCTCGGCGCCATGCGCGAAGCCGCAGCCGGCGCGTACTCGGGAGGTTACGCCCCTGAGACCAATGCGGTTGAAAAGCGCGATGTGATTGCGACCGCCACCGCGCTCAGCGTGCGCTCGATTGCGTACGCCGTGCGCCGCTATGTTCCCCGCAAGGGAAATTTCAAAGAGGTGATCGTCTCGGGCGGCGGCGCGAAGAACCCTACCCTGATGCGGTGGCTCGAAAACGAGGCCCGCAGTTTGGGGCTGCGCCTGCGCTCTTCGGACGAATTCGGAATTCCCTCGAGCGCCAAAGAAGCTGTCGCCTTTGCCCTACTCGCCTACGAGACCTGGAACCGGAGGCCCTCGAATGTGCCCTCGGCCACCGGCGCCGAACGCGCGGCGGTGCTGGGGAAAATTTGTTATCCATAAGGACAGTGGCTAGTGGTCAGTGATCAGTGGCTAGTGCCGGCGGAGGCATGATGAACGCCACAGCAGGCTCGACGCAACTGACTCACCACGAACCACGAGCCACTGACCACGAACCACGGATCACGAGCCACTGACATGCCCACCTACATCGCCCTGCTCCGCGGCATCAACGTTGGCCCGCACAAGCGCACGAAGATGGAGAAACTCCGCTCGGCCTGCGAAGGCCTGGGCTTCGAAAATGTTACGACCTACATTCAAAGCGGCAACATCGTATTTCGCGCGGCAAAATTATCCGACGCGGCACTGGCGAAGAAATTAGGCGACTGCATCGCCCGCGATTTCGGTTTCCCGGCCGATGTCATCACCCGCACCCAAGAAGAAATGGGAGAGATCATCGCCAACAATCCCCTGCTGAAGGAAAAAAATATCGAACAATCGAAGCTGCACGTGGTCTTTTTGTCCGGGAAGCCTACGCCCGAATCGCTCCACAAGCTACAGGCGCTGACTGTCGCGCCCGATCGCGTGCGAAACCTCGACCGGGAAATTTATTTTTACTTCCCAAACGGCGTCTCCCGCAGCAGCCTGTGGAAGCACCCGCTCGATAAAGTGCTCACCGTCACCAGCACCATGCGCAATTGGAATACGGTGAACAAGCTCTATGAAATGGCCCGGGAGCTCGAATGAAGGTTCCAGTGGGGCCGGATGTCATGAAGGTTCGCGTAGCGGCAGGTGTCCACACCCGCCCCCTGGCTGACTCCAACACTCTTCCCACTCTTCGTCGCTGTGCGACGAACGCACGGGCGTGGGCGCCCGTGCCCACGTGGACCTTGCTTCTTCTGACGCTTCTGCTCACCGCCTGCGCCCGCAAGCCCGCTCCGAACACGTTGGTCATGATCATCGAATCGAGCCCCACCAATCTCGATCCGCGTGTCGGCATCGATGGCCAGTCCGAGCGCATCGACGCGCTCTTGTTCGACAACCTGCTCACCGTCGACGACCACCTGAGCGTTAAACCCGGCCTAGCCGAGAGCTGGGAGATCCCCAATCCCACCACCTACATTTTTCACCTGCACAAAGGGGTTCATTTTTCCGATGGCCGGCCGCTCACCGCACGCGACGTGAAGTGGAGCTTCGATTCGCTGCTCGAAGGAAAAATCCGCAGCCCCAAAACCGGCACCTATCGCTTCGTCGACCACATCGACGCGCCTGACGACTCTACCGTGGTGTTTCATCTCAAGCAGCCGTGGGCGTCGCTGCTGTGGAACGTGGCCGGCGGAGGAGGAATGGGCGTCGTCCCTTACGGCAGCGGATCGGATTTCAATCTGCATCCCATTGGCTCCGGGCCGTTCCGCTTCGTCAGCGCCGAACAGGATAAAGAAGTCATCATCGAGCGCAACGACAATTACTGGGGGCCAAAGGCCAAACTCGATCGCGTGCGCTTCGCCGTGGTGCCCGATACCACCACGCGTGCGCTCGAACTGCGCAAGGGCAGCGCCGATATCGAAATCAACGCGCTCCCGCCCGACATGGTCTTCGCGCTTCAGCGCGAAACTCCGCTACAGGTTCTGCACGGCCCAGGGACGATCCTTGCCTATATGGGATTCAACCTCCGCGATCCCATTCTGAAAGACGTTCGCGTGCGCCAGGCGATCGCCTACGCGCTCAATCGCGAGCGCTATCTGCATTATGTTTGGCCGTTCGCGCGCTTAGCCTCAAGCGTGCTGCCGCCAGAGAGCTGGGCCTACGATCCCGACGTGACGCATTATTCCTACGATCCTGAAAAAGCCCGACACTTGCTCGACGAGGCAGGATACAAAGCGGTGAACGGCGTGCGCTTTCACCTCACCATGAAAACTTCAACTGAAGAAAGCTCGCGCACCATGGCCGCGGTCTTTCAGCAGCAGCTGAGCGAAGTCGGCATCGCGCTCGACATCCGCAGCTTCGAATTCGCAACGTTTTTCTCCGACGTCAGCCACGGCGAATTCCAGGTCTACTCGCTGCGCTGGATCGGGGGCAATGAAGACCCCGACATTTTCGATTACGCCTTCTCCACCTCGCGCATCATTCCCAACGGAGCCAACCGCCAGTACTACAGCAACCCGCGCGTCGACGCCCTGATCGCCCAGGCGAGCACCGAACTCGACCAGAACGCGCGCAAGCGCGACTACGACGAGATTCAGCAAATCCTCTCGCACGATCTTCCTTACGTTGATCTCTGGTACTTCGATAACGTTCTGGTCTATTCGAAGCGGGTGCGCGGATTAGAGCTGAATCCCTCCGGCAATTACGATTTCCTGAGAACCGCTGAACTGGCGAACTGAAGCATTGCGGTAAACGACGGTAACTTGGAGTGACGCTCGAGAGCGGTTACGCTAATTCGAAAAGGCACATATGCGAAGTCTCTTCATTTCACTCTTTCTTTTGTGTCCGGTGCTGTTGCTGGCGGATACGACCGTGACCATCCGTTGGGTAACAACCGACAGTCACAAAGACGCTAAAGCGCAAAAGGCCGCAGTCGAAGACGCCATTGAATATCGCCACGGCAACATGCGTCGCAAAGACGATGTAAGCGCGAACGGAATGAACGTCCCGATCTCACAAATTGCAAATTGCCAGTCACGGACCGGCTTCATATTAGATTTGTCCGCTCGCCAATACCGAAGCTACAAGGTCGTGAGTTTCGCTGCCCCAGAGCAGATCAAGCAGTATCTCAGCAAGAATTCACAAAACGTTGTTCAGGTTGAGAGCCACACCGTCGACACGGGAGAGCGGCGGGTGATTTTCGGGTACACCGCTAAACATCTCATCACCACCACCAAAGTGCCCGCGAGCCGAACCAATAAGGGTGGAGAGGAAGTCATGGACGGCTGGTTCGCTGACCACGAAGGTTTGGACACCGAGTGCATGCCCGATTACGCGCGCTCCGAACCAATTTATGCCATCGGCACCGGCCTGGTGAGTTATCCGCAAGTCCCGGAGTTCCACCACTCCGGCCCACTGCCCTCGGGTTTGCCACTGAAAGTGACTCTCCGAATCACTCAGTTTGGGGCGGACAACGGCGCGAACCGCACGATCACGGTTGAAAAGACGGTCGAAAAAATTTCGGACGCTCCCATAAAACCTGCGCTCTTCGAACTGCCCAAAGGTCTTCGCGAAAATCCTCGTCTGCTGCGCGGCAGCTCTGTTTCCACTCGGTAAACTGATTTTCCTGCATGTTACCATCGAAAATGGATGCGCATTCTCTTCATCGGCGACATCTTCGGCCGTCCCGGGCGCACCATTGTCCGCGACAAGCTCAAGAATCTCGTGCGCGAGCACCGCATCGACCTCGTGCTTGCCAACGGCGAAAATGCCGCCGCCGGATTCGGCATCACTCCGGCGCTCGCCGAAGATCTTTTCGATCTCGGCATCGACGTGCTCACTACCGGCAACCATGTCTGGGACAAACGCGAGCTGATCGATTACTACGCCTCCGCCAACGGCGACCTGCACAGCCCCGCGCGCCGCATTCTCCGCCCCGCGAACTACGCCCCCGACCTTCCCGGCTGGGGTTTTTACGAAGGAAGAAAGAATGAAGTGCCCTATGCGGTAATCAACTTGCAGGGCCGCGTGTTCATGGCCTCAAATGACGACCCGTTCCGCAAGGCTGACGAAATTCTGAAACAACTCAAAACGAAAACCGTCATCGTCGATCTTCACGCCGAAGCCACTTCAGAAAAAGTTGCGCTCGGTTGGTATCTCGACGGGCGAGTCACCGCGGTTATCGGCACGCACACTCACATTCCGACCGCCGATGAGCGCGTGCTGCCCGCCGGCACCGCTTACATCACGGATGTCGGCATGACCGGCCCTTTCGACGGCGTGATCGGCGTGAAAAAAGAAATGATCATCGACCGCTTCCTGCACAATCTGCCTGCGCGCTTCGAGCCCGCCACCGGCGATGCCCGCCTGTGCGCTGTGGTGATTGAGAGTGATGACTCCACCGGCAAAGCAAAATCCATACAAAGAATCATGGTGACCTGACCCTCTGTGGATTTCCTCCGTGTAACTTCGTGCCCTTCGTGGTGAGGTTTTTGTTTTCCGTGGTTGAGATTTAAGTCTCCGCTTAACCGAAATGCCGACCATCCCCGCCGCTGACGCCTACATCTTCGATATCGACGGCACCCTGCTCGTCACCAAAGACCTGGTGCACTGGAACGCCCTTCACCAGGCGATGCTCGAAACCTATGGCGTAGACACGACCATTGAGGGCATTCAGTATCACGGCAAAACCGATCTCTCAATTTTGCGGGCAGCGCTCGCAAGAGAAGGTATCTGCGATCGCGAGTTTGAAGCGGTACTTCCGAAGGCGCTCGAGGTGGTTCGACGAGAGGTAGAAGCGAATCATCGCGCCATCAAACCGAACGTCTGCCCCGGCATCGTGCAACTGCTTCAGCAGTTGAAGTCGGAGGATAAGCTTCTCGGCGTGGCTTCAGGAAATTTGCAAACTGTAGGATGGCACAAAATCGAAGCCGCCGGCCTTCGGCAATTCTTTACTTTCGGCAGTTTCAGCGACCACCTCGAAAGCCGCGCCGAGATTTTTCGCAACGCCCTGGATTTCGTTTCCGCTCAGCTAGGCCCCGCGGCCCGCGCCTGTTTCATCGGAGACACTCCCGCTGACGTCGAAGCCGCCCGCGCCGTGGGCGCGCAAATTATAGCCGTGGCATCCGGAGTATTCACACTCGATCAACTGATGGCGTGTTCGCCCGATCTCTGCATCCCGCATTGCGGCGAGATCTTCTCGGAATAGTTACCGTGGAAAAATTTTGGCAGAATGCCAGACGTTCTCTGCGTTCTCGTGTTTTTCTCTCTGCATTCCCGTGTTTTTCTCTCCGCGTTTTCGTGTTTTTTCTCCCTGCGGTCTCGTGTTTTCTCTCTGCGTTCTCTGCGGTTAAAGTCTTTTCAGTTCGCAGGGAGAGCATCAGTTCGCCAAGAGCATCACTGAGCAAGCAATCTCATCATTTTTTCCCGATTACGATTCGGCAAAAATTCCAACGCGGTTTTCGCCAATGTCGCATAAGCATTCTTTGCCGCCGGAATGCTCTTCATGACACTCAAGTGCTCGCGGATCGTCTCCACATCGCCGCGCACAATCGGCCCGCTGAACGCGCCCGCCGGCCCAAGCTTCTGGTAATTTCGCAATGTCTGCCGAATAATCGGCATCATCCGCCGCCGCGCCTCCCGCTCTGGAATTCCTCCGAGCGCAGCCACTTTTTCTGACGCCGCAAGCAGCGATACCAGCAGCGGACAGATCATCGTCGCAAACGCGTGATACGCGACTTTGTCTTTCTTCCGAATCGCAACCGGAGCAGCGCCCAAATCGCGCGCAATTTTCTTAGCTGCGCTCACCGCAGCCCTGTCTCCCTCAATCGCGAACGGCACAGCCGCGAGCTCCGGCACTGAGCCTTTTACAAACGTCATCAGCGGATGCACCGACGCTACATTCGCTCCTGCTCTCTGCAATGAATTAAGCGCGTCGCTCGTCAGTACTCCGCTGGAGTGAAACGCGATTTTCCCCGCCCAATTTGCTTCAGAAAAACTTGTTGCAGTACGTTGAATCTTGCCATCCGGCACACAAAACCAGACGATGTACGCGGTCAATTCCGCACTGCGAGGACTCCCGCGAGAGATTTTTGAAACTTTGTATCCGGCTTCACTCAGCCCTTGTGCCAGCGCTGTTCCCAGCCGCCCCATGCCAACAATCGCAATTGATGGCCTCATCGCTGGGAGCATAGCAGAACGCCAAAACTCGGCCGCCGACCAGCTTTTTCAGATCGTTGGGCGCGTGGTATCTCGGATCCAGTGAGCCCCTAATTCTTCCACGTCATCACGGCCTTCTTTGCCATGGCATGCTCTTCCCGGTAGGCCCGCGCCACATCAGCGATTGAGACAAACGGTTCAGGCGGCATCATCTCCCATAACGGCCGCTCGCCATGCCCGGAAACGCTCTGGGACCGCTCCAGTAAACATTGTTCTTGCGCCATTCCGGTTTGGGAGGCGTGTTGCGGATGGTCGGGAATGACCAGCATCTGTGGGTTGCTGGTCAAAACAGGCCCCATTGCTTGCCCAGCTGCGCTGGCCGCACAGAAAACGCAAATTACCACCAATAACATTGAAAAACGCTTCATTTTTGATCTCCAGCTTAGAAGCACCAGCTCGGGGGGTTCTGGGCTACCCTGATCAAGTGCAAGCCCCATACCAAACCTAAGCGGCTAACCCTTCGCTCGATTTGGAGTTATCCCCCGTCGAAGTCGCGAACCCTGCCAGTGTGCAAACATTTTCACTGTCTCGCACCACACTCGAAGCCACTTCGCAGTTGTGCAGTAATGATTGGGTAAACGCCGCTCGCCTTCTCATGTCCGTACCGAACCCGGCATGAAGGCGACTCGTCACTTCTTCGGAACTTTCTTATCAGGCCCCGCGTACCTTTCTTCGAGAATGGTCGTGGATTCGAAACCCGCTGTTCCCCGGCCGATGATTTCATCATCTGTTTGAAAGGATGACCACCAATGCGGAAGAAAATTTTACTCCCCGTAGCGTTCCTATCCATTTTGCTCGTCGCGGTTGCGACCTTCGCCGTCGCTGTCAACAACGTGCGCTACCTTCACGTTCGGGTCAGCAATCCGGCCACGCACGAGCTGGTGCGCGTGAATGTGCCGCTCACCTTGGCTGAGAAAGTAATCCCGGCCATCAATCACGGCCAGCTGCGCGATGGCAAAGTTGAAATCGCCGGCTTTCACGCCGATAACGTCAACATTCACGCCATCCTCGACGCGCTCAAAACCGCGCCCGAAGGCGAGTTCGTCACCGTGCAGGACAACGACAACAATGTCCGCGTCGCCAAAGAGCGCGGCCAGCTGGTCGTGCACGTGATCGATCAAAAGGGCAAGGAAACCGTCGATGTCACAATTCCCTGGGACGTCGCCCAGGCGCTCATCTCTGACACGAGTGAAGATCAGCTGAATGTCGAAGCCGCCATCAAAGCCCTTGAAAATGTCGGCGACACGACTCTGGTGCGCGTCAGCGATCACGAGCAAACCGTCCGGGTTTGGGTCGATTCGCGCAACACCGACGAAGAATAGGAGAGAGCCTTGTTCCTCTCGCTTCCTCACGCGATGTCATTCTGGCCGGAGCTGGATCACTCGCGAAGGATTCGAGCGGAATCGAGGAATCTGCTTTTCTCGCGACTTAGGCGAATGTGAAGTTTAAAAGCAATTTTGTTCGCACGGAGGAACTCCAATGGTCTTCCTGGCCAAACTCGGCGTCGGAATTCTGGGGACCGCGCTCGTCGGCGGGGCTGCGCTCTCGAGCGAAGGGTTCATCTATGTGAAGGTCCACGAGAAGCAGCCGAACGGCTCAAACGTCAATATTCTCGTCCCTGCCGCGCTCGCGACCACCGTATTGCATTTCGTCCCCGACCGCGACCTCGCCCACGGCTCCGACCAACTCCGCGATTGCCTGCCGATCATCGATGCCGCCATCCCTGCTCTCAACGACTCTCCCGACGGCGTGCTCGTCGAAGTAGTCGAGCCCGGCGATCACGTCTTCGTACAAAAGCGCGGCGATTCTATCGTCGTCGACGTCAATGACACCGACGACGTCGTGCACGTCTCCGTGCCTTTGCGCGCCGCCCAAAGCGTGATCCACCAGATCGCCGACGCGGATTCGGCCAAATAACCTCCACTTTCCGGCCGATTTGATGTCACGAGGGGAACGGCCGGCCGCCCGGCGTCCCGAACCCAATAATAATTTGTAATGAGCGCTGTGCTCGTGTAGTCTTTCGAACCGCGGGAGGTAAGCCGTGGCGACCCGCCGAAACTTTCTGGAAAAATCCACGCAACTGGCTGCTGGTGCGCTCGCCACCGGGGCGATCGCGTCAACCGGCGAGGCGCAGACCCTGCAACCCCCGGCGCCCAAGAAGAAACTGCACATCCTGATGAGGAGTTCCTGGGGGACCGACGAGCCGACCCGCGCATCCTTCGCATTTTCACACGGGCTCGCGCTGGCCGACGCCGGGCACGACGTGCAGATATTTCTTACTCACGACGCTACCTACCTGATGCGCAAAGCGACCGTTGATGCGGTGAAACCCATCGGCTGGCCTCCACTGAGCGAGACCATGGCGAAAGTGGTCGCCAAACGCATCCCGGTATTTTCTTGAGGGGCCTGTTCCCGGGCCCGTGGGGTCACGGAGGCGGACTTGAGCACTTGGAACGCGCAATGGGGCACGGTTCCGATCTACGTTTCCCTGGTGGAATGGGCCGACCACGTCATCAGTGAGTGAAGCCACGTTGGTGGTGAGCAAAGAGCAGGTAGGCTGGCCTCACGGAATCCTCGACTCTTCCGCTGAACCCGGCGTTGCCATAATTGCGCAACGCTACACGGGCCCGCAACCGCGTGCAAGCAAATTTGGAAAGAGGTCGTGTTCAGGGCACAGCTCTTGCGCCAGGGGCGATTCATGCCGCGCGAGCATGGGCGATGTTCGGCGAAGACCATTCGCAGCGAATGATCTTCGGCGATGAGTGCTGCTCATGGGTGGAGCAGCGCTTTCAGCGCTGCGTTTACGATACCTTGGGGCATACAAACTGTGGAAATTTCTTGTCAATACCCCATCCGAGCCCGTCTTCCTCTAACCTGCTCATCCCGCGCCAAATATAAACTTTGGAACTGTGGCACAATTTCCTTCAAAATCTGCTATTCTGAATATATAAGCTAAAAGTTATAACCAAAGGCACGGCTATAGCCGCGCCTTTCTTCATTTCTTAACAATCCTTCGCGGCCGCACCAGGGGAATCTGATCGTGGAAATTCCACATGAACAGGCACAGGAAACACCAAATCACGTCGTACCCAGATCGGGCAAGAAGCGCCCCCCGACCAATATCCGTCATTCTCGTCCGCCCAAGCGCCGCGGCGAAGAAGGCGAACTCGCCTTCATGCGCCGGGCCATTGCCGAGGGCTTTGCCATCGCCAAACCCTGGGGAGACAGTGAGCGTTACGACTTCATCCTCGATAACGGCGCTCGCCTCTGGCGGGTGCAAGTCCGCTCCACCGATTACGAAGTGCATCACGGATTCGCCGTCCATGCCTATACACGCGTGGGCCGGCAATCCATCAAACTCACATCCAGGGACGTCGACGTCATCGCCGCCTACCTTGTGCCGCGCGATCTCTGGTACATCGTTCCCATCGAGGCATGCACCTGCAAGAACCTGTGGTTCTATCCCGGCCGCTCCCCGAAGGGCAGCAAGTTCGAAAAATTTCGCGAAGCCTGGGATCTTCTGCGCGCGCCGGCCTTAGGCACGCTTGCAAGTAGAACACCTTCGCCAACCGACACGGCGCTTTGTGCCGACATACCGGCGCCGTCTACGCCCCATGCGCGATAACGTAGCTCAGTTTTTCGCAGATAAAGCCGGGTGCCCCGTCCTTGTCTCGCTGGTTTGCGAGACAGGATGGGGGTTTTGAATTTCAGTGACGAAGCTCTTCCCTTCGCCGGGCGCCGGTGCCCCACTTCTCCCCGCTTTTGGGAGAAGTGGGAATAAACACCTCCCTGAGCCAGGTTTGACTCAGACAGGGCGGGGGTTTTGAATTTCAGTGACGAAGCTCTTCCCCTTCGCCGGGCGCCACCCCTTCGACTGCGCTCACGGCAGGCATAAAATGGCCGCTCTTCCACCACTCGCGTTCGCGGGGATTCGGCCGCGTGTTTTACCCGAAGATCATCCCGGCTCGCCGGGATGATCTTCGCCCATGTGATGGAGAGGCCGTTCTCAACTGCAGGCGGAGTCAGGTCGTTCCCACCCGTCGAACACCGCGAAAGAGTCTGCCCTGAGCGCAGTCGAAGGCCAAAGCATCCTCCCAAAGATGAACCATGCGGGTCTTATCCGACGCTCCTGATTTTGATTCTCATGAGCCTGCAACGGGAAGGGCACGCCGGGTCCCCAACATGCGCGCTTTTCGCATGTTGGGGTGGAGGGCTTTAGCCGTGCCGATCAGACGGAACACCCGACAAAACGCGACGAATGAGAGCTCTGTGGAAGAGCGGCCATTTATGGCCGCGACGCTGCGCCATGGAGAACCCGCAAGCGCGAACGCAGTGAGCAGCACTGTCGAGCTGAAGCTCGCTTGATCGTTTCTACGACGCGGAAACGCGGCCATAAAATGGCAGCTCCTCCACACTGATGTTCGCGGGGATTCGGCAGCGTGTTTTGGCGAAGATCATCCCGACGCGCCGGAATGATCTTCGCCGATGAGCAGGAAGAGGCCGTTCTTAACCAACAGGCGGAATCAGGTTCTGTCGTTTCCACCCTTCGAACACCGCCAAGGACAGTTTCGCGACTTTGGGTGGCGCAGCGCT
>DATIYR010000269.1:0-9186 GCA_035517535.1 Terriglobales bacterium | reverse complement strand
GAGCGAAAATCATTTCGCATAGGGGGCGCTCAATCGAAGACGCCCATCCTGGTTACAAATTCTCGCTCGGAAAAATAAAGGAGAGCTCATGCAATCGCTGTCGGCGTCGGCTTCTTGCCCTCCGAAAGTTTTACCGGAGTTCTTCGGCTCGCCCGGTTCGCGCCGACTCCCGTGCCGCATCCAGAATTTCCATTACCTGAACATTGAGCCTGGCCGAAAGCAATCCTTCAATCGGCTTGTCAGTTCTTATCCGGTCAATGAGATATGCAATGGGGTTGCTGCTTTCGTGCGGCAAAGGGTCCAGACTCAGCGGTTTGCCGTCGGGACTTTTTGCATCGTTCTCGCCGGATGAAGCGCGGCTAAAAAGTTCATCCCGAGTGGAAAGCAAGCTGCCCTTCGTGCCAAAAACGTATGTTCGATCCATGGTGTACGGCCAATCCCACGAGGGCTCGATGACCGCGGTCGCGTCCGGATATTCCAGGATGATGGTCGCATCATCATCTACACGATTGTGCTGTTCAGTCTTGAGCTTGTTCGTGACCGCGAAAACCCGCGTCGGCCGGCCTTTGAGCCACAGCGCCAGCTCGGCCCCGTAGCACCCGAAATCCATGATCGCTCCGCCGCCGTTTTTCACCGGATCGTAAAGCCAGTCGGCGAATTCTTTTGAAACGCCGATCTCTTTCGGCCCTTGATGCCCGTACTGCACAATCATCTTGCTGATCGGACCGGTCTCACCCGACTCAACTCGACGACGAAGTTCGTGCGTCGATGCCGTCCACGCATTCCAATAATTCACCATCAGTTTGATGTGGGCTGCGTCGGCCAGGCGTTCCATCTCTCTCGCATCAGCGGCGTTCGTCGCCATCGGCTTCTCGGTTGAGTAATGAATGTGGCGCTTGGCACATTCGCGCAAGATTGCCAGGTGCTTGTCATTCTCTGTGGTGACAAAAACTGCTTCAGGTTTAGCCTGGTCGAGCATCTGCACATAATCGGAGTAGAACTTTACGCTCGCGGGCACTTGCGATTTCGCTTTCTCCACCAGCTCCGGACGAGTCTCGGCAATCGCAACCAGATCGGCTTCGGGTTCGTTCGCGATGTCGTGCAGCAACCCCCACACGTGGTCGTGATTAAGACCGATGATGGCAATGCGGGTTCTTGACTCGGCAAACGATTTGGGCGGAAACGCAATTTGCAGAAGAAAGCCGGACGCAACGAGAAGAAAGAGAACTTTTTTCATTTGAGGCCTTTGCCGTACACCATGAATGACGGACTATCAACTCGTAAGCCGCCAATTTAACACGTCCCGTAATAGAATTCTCCCGACCTTGCAACGGGAGCTGAGATGAAAAATATTGTTTGCTGCATTCTGCTGATTTCTGCCGCTTCAATCGCCCACTCCGCCGACCGGCCAAAAATCACCGGCATCGATCATGTGGATTTCTATACGACCGCTCCCCAGGCCAACAAACATCTGTACACGGAAATTCTCGGCCTCGCCTCCGACAATCCGGTTGAAGCAGGCCAGACGCAACGGTTCTTAGTAGGAACACAATGGGTTGGGTACAGCCCTGCGCCGAATCCTGAAGCAACCGACCGCATGGACCACGTTGCCTTTCGCACCAACGATGTTGCGGCGCTCCGTAGTTATCTTGCGGGCCGAGGGATCAAGGTCCCCAGTTCACTGAAGAGCTGGAAGGATGGCGCCACTAGCTTCATGATTAAGGACCCAGAGGGACACAGTATCGAATTCGTGCAGCCACGCGGACGAATTCAAATGAGCGTCGATGAGGCCGTTTCCCGCCACATGATTCACGTCGGCTTTATCGTTCACGATCGCGCCGCAGAGGATCACTTTTACAAAGACATCCTCGGCTTTCACATTTATTGGCATGGCGGCATGAAGGCGAATGAAACCGACTGGGTCGCGATGCAGGTTCCCGACGGTACTGACTGGCTCGAGTACATGCTGAACGTGAAGCCCAACCCCGATTTGCGCACCACCGGCGTGATGAATCACATTTCGCTCGGCGTGAAAGACATGAAGCAGGCCGCGGCAAAGGTAAATGCGGCGATTGCCCAGCTACCGGCGGGTCCCAGGCCGCGTATCGATGATCATCCGAAGATTGGGCGCGACGGCAAATGGCAATTCAACGTCTACGATCCCGACCAGACGCGAATCGAATTAATGGAATTCAAGCCGGTCGAGAAACCGTGCTGCTCGGAGTTTACAGGGCCGCACCCGACGGAGTAGGCAGGAGCTTTTAACCGCAGAACTATCATCGAGAACGTAGAGCTAGGAGCAAATCAGTCGAACCATTCGCATCTCCACGCACGGAGAGCTAAGCAAAGGAACTGGAAGCGCATTCCCCGCGCTCTCTGCGGGTTTTCTCTGCGAAGTCTGCGGTTAAAAGCTTTTGTTACCGCGTCAGAACCGCGGATTCATTCGTCAGGCGGGCTTCGAAGAATTCTTCCACACGCGTCAGGATCTCCGGCGCGGTCTTCGATTCGTAAATCGTTTTGCGCAATCCCGCTCCGCCGGGTACACCATGCGTGAACCACGACGCGAACTGCTTCATCTTTCCCGTCGCATCCGGCAACTCTTCTTCGATCAGCATTTGGAAGTACGTCCGGACCATCTGATAACGATCAGACTCCGCCGGTTCGTCGTAGGATTTTCTCGATTCCATGCCCACAAATGCATCTTGGGTGGCCCACCCTACGCGGTTTTCGTAGGGTGGGGCTTTTAAATTCTCACAATACTGCTGAATCTGCCTGAATATCCACGGATTCGCCGGCGCCGTGCGCCCGATCATCACCGCATCGCATCCCGTCGCCGCCACCATCGCGCAAGCATCTTCCGGAGTGCGAATATCGCCATTGCCGATCACCGGAATCTTCACCGCATCCTTCACTGCGGCGATCCACTCCCAGCGCGCATTTCCGCTGTAGCCCTGCTCACGGGTTCGAGCGTGCAGCGCGACCGCGCACAATCCGCAGTCCTCAGCGATTTTTGCCAGTTCAACGCAGACAATTTCGTCGTCATTCCATCCCGCTCGAAATTTCACCGTGAACGGAATTTTCACGGATACGCGAACCGCTTCAAAAATTGATCCGATGCGGGGCAGATCGCGCAGAAGCCCCGAGCCGCCGTTACACTTCACAACTTTTTTCGCCGGACATCCCAAATTCAAATCGACCAGATCAAATCCTAGGTCCTCAACGATTCGCGCGGCATCGGCCATCACCTGCGGATCGCTGCCGAAAAGCTGCGCGGAAATCGGGTGCTCGTCCTCGTAAAAATGCAGGTAGCGTTTGGCCTTTTTGTCTTTCGCGCGAAGCACACCATCCGCCGAGGTGAACTCGGTCATGATCAGCCCGCATCCGCCGAGATTGCGAATGAACCGTCGGAAGACGGTGTCAGTCACGCCCGCCATGGGCGCGAGCACGGTCGCCGGCGAGATCCGCACAGATCCGATCTGGACCGAGTCAGGCACCAGTGTGGGTCGGACACACCTGCCCGACAACTCCTGCGTTCGATCTGCCGTGCTGTCCCAAAACTTCTTCACCCTCGTATTCTACCTGCCTGATAAACTCGCGCCCATGCCCATGCCGCTCCCCTACAACCGCATCGCTGGCCAAAGCATTGAGCGCCTGGCCGCGTTAAGCGACGGCGTCTTTGCTGTGGCGATGACATTGCTCATCCTCGACGTGCACGTCCCGATCGAGGCCCGTAATTCGGAGCACGATTTGTGGATCGCGTTGTTGGCGCTCGGGCCGCGCTTTCTGGTCTATGCCATGAGTTTTTTAACTCTCGGCATCTTCTGGAACGGACAACAAACCCAGCTCAGCCGGTTCTCACGCAGCGACCGGGATCTGACCTGGATTCACATTGCTTTTCTGGCGGGGGCTTCGGTCACTCCGTTTTCAACCGCGCTGCTGGAAAACTTCATCCACCTTCGCGTCGCTCTGCTTGTTTACTGGGCTAACATCGTGTTCCTTGGCGGAGTGCTGTACGGTAGCTGGCATCATGCGATCCGAGCCGGCTTGCTTAAAGAAGATGTGACTCATGAGATAAGGTGCGCGGTAGAACGCCGCATCCTGGTCGCGCAGGCGCTTTATGCCGTCGGGTTTGCGCTGTGCGTATTCAGTACCTACTGGAGCATCGTTGCCATCGTGCTTCTGCAGCTGAATTTCGCAATCGCGCCACGCATCCCCTGGCTCAAGCGGATTTGACGTAAGTCCCGCGGCTTACGTGGAGACTCCGGACCCGAGCTGCGCGTTCAGGTCCTGCAACGCAGCTTCCAGCATTTTGCGATGTTGCGCATTCGAAGCCACTTCGAGCTGTTGCAGAATTCGCCTGCGGGAAAGTTCCAGTCCTTGCCGGCGTTGTTGATCCGCAATCTGCTCGGGAGTAAGCGGTCGGCCTTTGTTTGCCGTCGAAGATTTCGCCTCTTCTTGCTGCTGTTCAACCGATTTGCTCTCCCAGCCGCGCGCCATAGAGTCATTGTAGGCGTGTGGTGCTCGTCTGGCTCGATCTCGACGGGCCGAGCCTCCGTGGCCGTTCTCTGTGGACCACGGTGTCCTCTGTGGTAAGGCTTTTCTAAACCCTCTGCTACAGAGGGCACAGGGTTACACAAAGGAAAGGCACAGAGTATGCCCGTGCCGCATCCAATGACACCCGCCCTCCCGCACGCCTGTTATTTGGGTTAGTAACTCAAAAGGTATATGCTTGCGCCGTGCGGCAAGCGGCGGGGCGTTCGCCCACAACTCCACTTTATATCGGGCTGGTGATCACGCTGGCGGCGGTGGTCGCCTACTCGGCCTATGTCACGCGCCAAATCGCCGGGCTGCGCCACTTGCAGAACAATCTGATTGACCGCAACCGCAAGGACTCCCTCCAGCTTCTTCGCATTCAAAACGAACTCAACTCGATCGGAATGGCGATGCGCGACATGCTCGATACCGATCCGCTCGATCAGGCGCAGCGATATCCGTTGACCGCGTGGCAGCCACAATTCGAGCGCATGCGCACGGATCTCGAAGATGCCTTCCACCGTGAGCAGCAGGTTTCCCCGCAAGGCCGCACGGCAGACCAGCAGCAATACTTGCAGACCTCGCTTTTGCAATTCTGGGACGCAGTCGAGCGCACATTTGCGCTGGCGCGCAACGGCAACGAAAAAGAAGCCCGCGAGCAGATTCGCATTTCTTTGCAGGCGCGGTTAGCTTCGCTTACGACGGCAGTGGCCCGCCTGCTCGTGCAAAACAACGAAAGCGAGGAGCGCGCGACGGCGCAGGTATCTGAAATTTACAACCGCGTCGAACGCCAGGCATATGTCTTTCTAACGGCGACGCTGGTCGCAATCATTCTCACCAGTCTCTACCTCATCCGCTCCAACCGGCTCCTATTTAATCGGCTCGCAACGCTTTCCGAGCAACGCAGCGATCTGGCGCAGAAACTGATTTCGTCGCAAGAGTCCACCCTGCGCCACATCTCCCGCGAGCTGCACGACGACTTCGGCCAGATCCTGACCGCGATGGGAATCATGCTTGGCCGCGCCCGCAATCAGCTGCCCGAAGATTCGCAGCTTCGCACCGATCTGCTTGAAGTCCGCGAAGTCGCGCAGACCACCCTCGATAAGGTGCGCAGCCTGTCGCAGGCGCTGCATCCCGTCATGCTCGACGAGGCCGGCCTGGAGCAGACCATCGAATGGTATCTGCCGGTGGTGGAAAGGCAGACCGGAATTGGCATATCCTACGAGAAATCAGGAACGCTGTCTCCTATTCATGGCAGCGCGGCGGTGCACATCTTTCGCGTTCTGCAGGAGGCGTTGAACAATGTCGCTCGCCATTCGGGAGCCAGGAAGGCCTGGGTACGCCTGCGCTTCACTTCTGGTAAGTTGCAGCTCGAAATTGAAGACCACGGGACGGGGTTCTCGCCGAACGGCGCACGCCAGGGAATCGGACTGGTTGCGATGCGCGAGCGTGCGGAATTGTTGGGAGGGAACATTGCGATCACGCGGCCAGCCGAAGGCGGCACGCGCGTGACCATGACGGTTCCGAAAGAGCAGTTGGAAACAAATGCCTGACCATCAAATCTCGGTAATGCTGGTTGATGACCATAGCCTGGTGCGGCGCGGCTTTCGGCGCATGCTCGAGGATGAGGCAGACATTCGTGTCGTCGGAGAAGCCAGCGATGGCGAAGAAGCAGTTAAACTCGCTCGGGCTCTCAAACCGCAAGTCATCGTGATGGATTGCGCGCTGCCGGGAATCAGCGGCCTGCAAGCCACGCGCAAAATTCTTCAGCTTCTACCCGAGACACTTGTTCTCATGCTCAGCATGCACACGGAAGAAACCTGGGTGCGGCAAGCCATCGATGCCGGCGCTCGCGGCTATGTGCTCAAGAACGCGATGGACCTGGAATTAAGTTCGGCAATCCGGCGCATCGTTAACGGCGAAACCGTCCTCGACGGCCAGCTTTCGAAGCACCAATCACTCAAGGGGGAGCGCAACTCCGGGCTTACTCCACGCGAGGTGGAAATTCTGCAGCTCATCTGCGATGGAAAGTCGAACAAGGAAATCGCCACGCAGCTCGACCTGAGTGTGAACACAGTCGCCGTGCATCGCGCCAACATCATGGACGCGCTCGGTATTCACAAGACGGCCGAACTGGTCGTATACGCCATTCGCAATGGGCTGGTAAACGTTCCGTGAACCGTCGGTCGTTCCTGAAAAATACATTGTTGGGTTGCCCCACCCTTGTCGCGCCTTTTGCGACAGGGTGGGAAATTTCGACGGTGGGGTGGGGGTTTTCCTCCGTCTTCGCTCAGCCCTCCTTGGGATTCCACTTCACCGACGTCACCAGTTCCGCCGCCATACACTTCAAGCACAACAACGGCGCCTACGGCGGAAAACTTCTCCCCGAGACTCTGGGCTCCGGCTGTGCGTTCATTGATTATGACGCCGATGGCTGGCAGGACATTCTCCTCATCAACAGCATGGATTGGCCCGGCCACGTGCGCCAGCGCTCGACCATGAAGCTTTATCGCAATAATCGCAACGGCACCTTCACGGATGTAACTCACGCCGCCGGCCTCGACATCGAGATGTATGGAATGGGAGTGGCAGTCGGCGACTACAACAACGACGGCTTCCCCGATATTTTCATCAGCTGCGTCGGGCAGAATCGCTTGTTCAAAAACAACGGCCGGGGGAAATTTATTGACGTCACGAACTCCGCAGGATTAGGCAAACGGCAAGCGTTCAGCACCTCCGCACTCTGGTTCGATTACGACCGCGACGGCCTGCTCGATTTATTTGTCTGCAATTACGTGAAGTGGTCTCCCGAGCACGACGTTTTTTGCAGCCTCGATGGCAAGCACAAATCGTATTGCACGCCGGAGGCATACGTTGGCCAAACCTGCTGGCTCTTTCACAATCGCGGAAACGGCAGGTTTGAAGACGTAACCGCCTCGAGCGGAATTTTCGACAGCAGTTCGAAGTCGCTCGGCGTGGCGATGTTCGACTATGACGGGGACGGCTGGCCCGACTTGCTCGTCGCCAATGACACCCAGCCGAACAAGCTTTACCAGAACCAACGCAACGGCACCTTCAAAGATGTTGGCGTCGAAGCCGGAATCGCATTCAGCGCTGAGGGCAAAGCCCGCGCAGGCATGGGCGTAGATGTCGGCGACTTCGACAACTCGGGACACGATGGAATCGCGATCACCAATTTCGATAATGAAATGATCGGTCTCTATCGCGAGGATGATCACGGCAATCTGACCGATGTTGCCGTGCAAACCGGAGTCGGCCTGCCATCCAAGACGACTCTCGGTTTCGGATGCGCTTTCGCCGATTGCGATCTCGACGGCTCACTCGATCTAATCGCGATCAACGGTCACATCGATGACACCGTGCGAAATGTGCGCAATGTCGGCTATGCACAGCCCCCGCAGCTTTTCTTGAACGATGGACGGGGGAATTTCCGCGAAGTTGGCGCCGAAGCCGGCGGCGGTTTCAGCACACCCAAAGTTGGCCGCGGGCTTGCCATTGGCGACTTCGATCGCGATGGCGATCTCGACGTCTTGATGACAACCAACAATGGGCCTGCCTATCTATTCCGCAATGATCAGACTGCCGGAAATCGCAGCATTCGTTTTCGTTTGATCGGAACTAAATCTAACCGTGACGCGATCGGCGCGCGGGTGAAGATTTTCGCCAATGGTGTAATGCAAACGCGCATGGTGCGCAGCGGATCGAGCTATCTCTCGCAATCGGAATTACCAGTCACCTTCGGCGTCGCTCGCGCAGAGAGAATCGAACGCGTGCTTGTGGATTGGCCCAGCGGACGCAGCGAAGAATTCAAGCAACTCGCGGCAGGTAAGAGTTACGAAATCACCGAAGGTGCAGGGATCAAGACCGCGTAACTGCCGGTGATCATTGCAGTTCTTCTGTCGCCTGTCGACATGATGGCGCATTGATTTCACTGGCTCATTTACTGAGTGTTAATAAACATCTTCCGCGATTGACACCTTTTCCGAGCGGTTGTTATAGTCGAAGAGTCCCTTTGGGATTCGGGTTCGATCTTTACGACCGCTGGACTTTAGTCCATCCGCCAGGGTGGGCCAACATAAACTGGGTAACTCGCGAAGCCCCGACCAGCAGTTCTGTAACCAGCCCGCGTCTCTGACACCGCTGAGAGGCAATGACCTTGTTCGAAGACAGCAACAGCACCTATTCCGACTCCACCACCTCCACCTTAACCGAACAGCAACCCGCGCCTGACACGCACAACGAGCAGGTTACGACCGCGGAAGCACCTAAAGCCGCGCCCGTGGACGATTTCGCTTCCGCACTTGAGAGCTTCACCACCGAAGCTGAGGAGCTCGAAGGCGAGGACCATGTGCTCAGGGGCACCCTGGTCAAACTCACGCCGACCCACGCCGTCGTGGATATTGGCGCGAAATCCGAAGGCATGTTGCCGATCGCCGAAGTTGTCGATCACGAAGGCAAGCCGAAGTTCCAGCCGGGAGATGAGATTTACGTTGTTCGTGACAAAGGGGAAACCGAAGAGGGATACATCAATCTCTCTTACCAGAAGGCGCAGAAGCTGCGCGCCTGGGATGAGATTGAGAAAGCCTACAGCGAAAATCAGCCAATCAAAGCCACCGTCACCGAACGCACCAA
>DATIYR010000268.1:0-11738 GCA_035517535.1 Terriglobales bacterium | reverse complement strand
GTGATCGGAAGGCAACAAATGCCAGTTTCTTTTCCGCTTACATTGCTGAGCTGAAATAACGCGCCCGGCGAGATCTCGTTCCAGTTTCCCTGGCATGCATCGCGTTGCAACATTGAGAACATGCTGTTGTCCGCACGAAGAACCGCGGCCACCCCGGCGGTCGCGTAGATCTGAAGCGGTTGAAATTCCCTCAAGAGCAGCGCGCCTAAAGACTGATCAATCTCCGCACTCGTCAGTACCACGCCTTGAATCGGAGAACTGCGAACGCCGTTCTTCGGTTGCAAAAACTGGCTGCGCTCGATCTGGAACCGAATGTCAGGCGAAGCATTCAGCAAAAACCAGTCAAGACCATTCGCACTGACGGCTATCTGTAACTGGCTGCGAGCTTTCCCGGCAAATGTGCCACTCCTCAGCCGGCTGCAATTCGCGCACGCACAATTCCATTGAGGGAATCCGCCGCCGGCGGCAGTTCCGAGAATTTTTACCAACATTCTTCTGCGCTACATCTCCGCGCACGCGTATGCGTTGATTTCGCACGCCAGCGAAATCTCTTCATACTCGGGCTTGGTCCAAATCGAGGGCGCATTAGAGGAAACTGATTCCGTCGTTTGCTTGCCCTCTGATTTTTCAGTTTCTGTGTTCATTCAAGCTAACCCCAGTACCAGAACTTTCCCGTCATACGTCGGCAGAAGTACTTTGCCGTTGTAAACCACAGGCCGATTAAATTTGTTATGAGTGAACTGCCAATTCCAATCCTGGCTGTCCCACAACGGAATAATCGATCCGCTGCCATCAGAATATTTTCCGAACTCGGCTGCGTCATACGCCAAAAAGCGTCCCGGACTCAGCTCCATATTTGCGTCTGTGTACGGAATTGAGGCCCAGACAATCCCATCAGCGTTACCGTTGGCCGAAACTGAGATCATCCCTCCAGGCATGCCCCCGTAGGGAATGGGCGACTGCGCTGAAGCTACCTCGGCGCTGCACGCAAGGTATGTTGAAACTCCGCTGTTCGCCATCGTCCACGCGCGCAGGTTTCCATTTTCTCCCCAACAGAAATGGAGCACTCCATGTGCGGCGCTGTTCCAGACTACCGGCGTGCCGTGCAGGTGATGCGTGCATTGCCCCGGCCAGACATCCAGCGTCATTACATTCGTCGGTATCGGACTTAGCTGCGGACCGGGATAGTAGGTATAAAAAACTGGCTGCGTCTTCAGCTTCGAGTAATTTTGCGCTGTTGAAGCGGGAGTTAGGTCGGCAGGCTTGGTCTTTCCCAAACCCTGCATGTTCGCCGTATAAAGGATGCCGTCCTTTCCTGCGGCAAGCACAGACTGAAGCGAAGGAACCAACACCGGACCACCCGCGCCAAAGTCCTGGTCTCCCCACGCCGCTCCCATGCTTAGCGCCTTCATTCCCATACTTCGGAAGAGATGAACATCTCTGCGGAAGTTCGTCGGCATCGGTTGGTCGTCTTCGCCCTCAACTTCGCCTCCGGTGCGGCCATCGTCCGTCCACGGCGTCCACCAATCGGCAACTGTTATTGAGCCCGAATGTCCCGCGGACGGACGCGTGTACTGCAATTTGACCATGCTTTCGCCGAAGTCAGTGAGCGCATCGAAATCGCCGTTCCCGGTGACGACATAAATGAAGCCTTCCGTATCTGCAGCCGGACCGCCTCCTGAATGCCAGATTCCTCCGCCACTGCCGCGTGCCGTCGAGGTCCACGCCGCGCTCACCTTGAATGTGCTGGTATCGACAGCGATCACCCATCCGCGCGCGGTCTTCGAGCTCTCAGCAATCGTGCCGAACGCGATGAACACGGTTCCGTTCACCAGCAGCAACGCCGCACGCTGCTTCCGGTGCGACGATTTGAACTGCTGCGGAGTAAGCCCATGACCGGGGTTATACGAAGTGCCCTCCAGATTGAGGCGCGCTTCTACCTCATGTCCATCGCGCAAGCTGATGGCATGCAGATAATGCTGTGCATTTGCGACCGAACCGTCGGAACTGATCCACGAGCACGCATACAGCACGCCGGCTTGAGTGTCAATGACCGGCGTTGACAGAATTCCCCAGTGGTCGTTTATCAAATGAGCGTCAATGCCGCTGTTTCCAGTAATCGGTTTACCGAGCTGCACCATCCACAGTTGGGCGCCGGTGTCGATATCGAAAGCGAAAATTTGATTCGCCATAGTGGCGATATACACCACGTCATGAACGGAGCCATCCGCCAACTTTATGTTTGGAACTACGAGAGGCTGCGCTTCGCAACCGCGCGCGTCTCCGGGCAGCGATAAAGTGAACAGCTGTTTAATGCCTTGTGTGCGCACCGCCGCAGGTGTCAGGATCGTCTCTTGCGTATTCGCTCCCGAACGCCCGTTGTCGTAGGAGCGAGTTGTTATCGCGAAACTCATGCTGGTAACTCCTGAGGCGCGGTATAAGTAACCGTCAGCGTGTAAGAGGACCCTTCCGCCGGCAGCCCGCTGCCTTTGAGCCGTAGTTGCAACCAACCCGAGTTACGGGCCATGGTGTTGAGACGTAATGTTCCCGACCTCGAGGTGTATTGGCCATTTGCCAGCGCCGCGGCCGCCGCATCTGCAATTTCCAGGGTGACAGATGAGCCCGCATTCCATCCGGTGGTTTCAACTGTAAGTGCGGCCTGAATGGGTGTGCCCTGCTGGCACCAAACGCGTCCCGCCAAAATCGTCGCGCCATTAACCGCTGGCCCGATGTCGAGGTCCGCAGCGCCGAAAAAAGTTTGGGTTGTCGCGCGCCGCTGCAAGGAGAATGGTTGCCCGTAACCGGTGCGTGAAAAACAGAGATAGCTCGCCCCATTTACGTTGCGCGGAACCGTAAACGTCGCTTGCCCTTGTCCATCCGTCCAGATATCGCCATGTTTGCCGGTATATTCATGTAACTGCACGTTCGCGCCGAAGCTTGTCTGCACGGTGCGCTGATAGCTATTCCACTGGTCATTATTAAGCGCGACCAGAAGTCCCGGATAACCCTGGCGCTCGAACACATACACCTGCTGATCATTTCCCCAGCGAGTCAATGTTTCGCCGAATGCGAGGTTCTCGTGGATCCAGATCAAGTTATCGATCAGCGGCTTGAGTCCGTAGCATCCCGGGTCGGCGCTGTAGTCCTTGTAGTAGACCGCGGGATAGCCTTCGGCAGTGAGAATCAGTGCATAACCGAGCATCTTGTTCCAAATTACGTTCTCGCCATAAGAGAGATCGGTGTCAGGGTTATCCACGAACGTGACCGCATTCATCGGATCGACTGCAATGTAGCCGGCGCCTTGCAGCTGTCCCATGAACCAGCTCGAATTGTTATTGCACATTGCCTGAATTGCCCAGTGCAAGGTGAAATCAAAGGCATTGCAGCGTCCACCCATCCCGCTGTTCCAGACCCACCAGTGTAGTGCCGAAGGATTGCCATCGAAATATTCACCGACTGCGAATCGTGTCGCCATCGATTTTGCCGTTAGCACATCGCGCACCGCTTCCACTGCCATTCCCTTCACGTCATCAATCCGGTAGCCTTGCAGGTCGAGCGTCCTCGTAAGCCAGTCGGCCGCGTCAGTTGCGCCGTTTAGCATGTAGCCTTTCGGGGTTGAGTTGATGAAGGAGGCCATGTCGCCGAAACCAAAATTTCCTTGCGGGTTAGCGACCGGATCAACCGGTACTCGCGGCGGCGCTCCCACAAAACAAGAAGGATGTTTGGGAAATCTGCCGTTGAGTGTTTTGCCATCAGCACCCAGATACTGGTAAGTCCCATTATTACCGCCATCGTACTGGTGCATTACTACGTCCGCGTACACGTCGAGTCCGCAGGCATGAAGGATGCCGATGCAACGCATCAATCGCTCCTTATCGCCGAAACGAGTGGGAACGTTGAACATCTGGTTCTTGGAACCGATATCGTAGTCGTCGTACAGTCCATATCCATCCGCATCGGGCGCCGCGCCTGATGCTGTCTTGCACATGGGTGGCATCAGCACCGCGCTGAAACCCGATTGCCGGATTTCCACGGCTTGCGCGGCCAGATGGTCCCACCACCAAGGTGCGTGAGGCGTATCTTTGTCTATGGGTGCAGGCATCACAATTTTTTGTCCACCCGGACCCATCAAACGGTAGTGCGCGTGTAGCAAAACGCCCATCAGACCTCCGACCTTACTGACCGGTACGCGTGCCAGAAAGTTGCGGCGAGAGCGAATCCGCAAAATGACATTAAAGTACTGCTTATCGCCGCAGCAGGCGCCGTCCCAGCGGGACTGCCAGAAAACAAGTTATCGAGACTGAGCAAGGCAGGCAGAAAACCCAGAAATCGTCGGCTGGGAAGCGCGGCTTTGCACATCAGGAAAACAGAAAAGGCCCAGATTAGGACCGCAGGTACTTCGAGCAGGCGGTGAGGCCACAGTGATCCGACCGTTGTCGCCAGGCCATCGCAGAGGCCGAAGAGAATTGCCAATTTTGCCCGTTCATGCCACGTCACTGAGCGCTTTCCAATCACCAGGCATGCGAAGAAACTGTCGAGTCCCAAAGAAATGAGCGAGGTGAGCGAATACATCTGCCCTCCTGTTGGACGTTCCGGTTGCGGAGTTACTGCCTTGCGGTGCCTATCGAAATGACATGAACGCGAGGCGGTTGGGTTGATGTTTACGATTTTGCGCGGGAACCCGGGGCCCTCGCTTCAACTGCACCTCCCCGATCGAAGGGAACTGCTATCGAGAAGCGAAAATTGCTGAAGATTTTCTCTCCAGCTTCTGTACGTGTCAAGGCAAATTACAGCGGTCGCTTGAATCGTTTCAATTCAGTTCGATACAACTCGGAGAACACTCTCGTTGGCTGTAATGCCCGCCTGTGCTCCTGCTTGATGGTGATACCCGGACTGAAAACGTTACACGCGATCCCCGAGGGACAGCGTGTTTAAGAAGTGCAAAACCAAAGACGGCGCAATGAAGCCCGGCGTTGCCGTCAGGGACAGTCCCCACCTAAAAACGTTCCGCCAAGATTCTGGCAGGTATCTTTATCAAGTTGTTCACACATGGGCGGGCCGCCATTCGGATCGGGGAGTAAACACGCGCCGAATGGCTCCCCCGCGTCCTTCTGTGCTTCGGCTCTTTGCTTTACTGCATTCAGCCACTTCTGCACCATACTGCCTCCATGTAGTTAAATCAGTCTGATGCGGGAAACGAAAAATTTAATCCCGTGCTGGACGATGAGTAGTTCTTGCGGGCATTCGGAGCGTTCTCCATATAGTCATCGCTAAACCCGAATGACATGCTAAAGAGTTTGGAAATCGGAATACTTAATGTTGCGCCACCTCTAAGTTGCCAGCCATCCGCTCGATTTAACGATGGAAGCCCAGTGATTGTTTCGGAAAGTGTCATTGGAAGTTTTGCTCCTTGCAACTTGCCGAAACTGTGAGCATAACTCTCGTTGAGTCTGAGTGCAGGGAAAGATTCAGAGGGACTCGTGGTCGTAAAATGCTCCGTCGCGAAGAGCAAATCGGTGGTCATAGTCAGTTTATCTTTCTGGGAGGAAATGAATGTTCGGCCCGCTCCGCCGCCGTAGAATTGTTCCAAATATAAATGTAGGGAGCTGTTGTGATAACCGTCGCCAATGCCGTGAAGGTAGGAACGGTCTGTGACAAAGAGTTCATCAGCTATATCGCCGTCATATTCATGTGTCCTGATGGAGGAAGTTCCTTTTTGGGTGGTCAGGGAATTATTCGCGTCGAAGCCGGCGGTCAACGACTGCACCTCAGTCGAACGCCGCAACGCAAGCTGACCTCCTAGTGTCTGTTGGCTTTGAGTACCCTCGGTAAGCGAAGCTTTGGGTTGGATGGATATCACCCATTGAGGGGCTGAGGCAGGTTCGGCATCCGGTGGGTGCGGAGGAACATCTTGCGTCACCGGCATCAATACAGCCACATCTCGCCAGTTAATTATCTGCGTTCCGGTATCAGCAGCAAGCTGGATGACATCTTCATTACTCGACAGTACCTTGCCTTCTATATCCTTGCCATCGTGCGTTAACAGTTTTACCGTCAGGCCCTCCTGACAACTTCCAACCGTGCTTCCAAAAAGACATATAGCTATCACGACAAAACAAGTTAAGTATTTCAAGTCATACTCCGAATTACTCGATAGGTGTCAATGCCGCAGATGCTTGAGAGGAGACGACGCTCAGTCTGCCGATCCTGGTTACCTGTGAGGAGCCCGCTCAATTCGGTGAAAAGCCGGCAATCGCTGATCTGGTCTGCTTGTTTGTGGCAATCGTTCCGCGAATCGATTGCAGAATTTATAGCTCAACTACTGATCGCGAGTGTCGAGACACAACTTCTCCCTCCGTCAGGCGCTGGACTCCTGCCCCAGACACTGGATCCCGTGTTGCCGGCTATTTTCCTGCAACCGCTCCTGCTGTCGCAGTCCCACCTGCTTCTGCTATGGCGGAAAGCTGTCGTTGAACTTGCAATATGCCCTCAAACCCGTGCTGCATTCCGTATTGCACAGCCCAATGCCAAACACCGTAGGCTAACGCGCTCCACGCAGGAATACCGATCACCAGCTCATGGGCGCCAGACCCCGCGGCTGACCAAGTCCAGCTGATCCCCAGAGTTCCCAGACCGCTCATGATGATTCGCAGGATTATGTTCAAGCGAGTCGTATAGTAAGTGATCTTGGGTATAGACTGCAGCCGCTTCAGCAAGTCGAGCATAGACCCACAAATAACGGCCACCGCTATTGAAGTCGGCACCGTCGGCGCGATCGGTTTTAACCCACTTACCGCATCCGCGAGAATCATATAGTTCTCCTCTTTAATATGGTGTCGCCGCACTATGGGCCGTTACAGTAATGAGGCTGGAGAAATGTACTTAGTTCACCGCCAGAACGCGGTTTTCCAACCGACGAAGAGCCTCACCACTGCGATTGGTCCTGGCGCCTGGCGAAGCTAAGTCCCCGTTTTCATGACCTTCGTTGGGTTCGCATCCGTGGAGAGTGCCGCGGCGAGCTGACTGCCAACAGGCGAGCCCAAGCCTGTGCACGCGTCCCATCCCGGTCCGGCACGGTAAGCGCCGTTGCTGCCCGAAGTAATATCGTTGAACTCCGAGTTATCCTCGCTTTGATATAGCAAAGGATTTATGAAACCGATGGGCTTTGCCACATCCTGGTTGATGAGTGTTATGAGCGCAGCCCAGAGGGGCGCCACAGCGCTCGTGCCTCCAATCACTCCGGATTGTCCATCGGTCAGTGTGAGGTAACCGGTGCTAGGATCGGCGTCTCCTGCAACGTCAGGAACACCTCGGCCCGTTTTTCCTCCGGGATTCGCCGAAGGCGGCACTCCCGCTGAAGCCTGCCAGCTCGGAAGCGGAAACACATCGCTCACTCCTCCGCCGGTTGCCCCGTCTCCGCTCGCTAATTCGTTCCAGACGCTTTCGCTCGTGATTTTGTTACCCGAAGTAGTCAGCTTTGTCCCTCCGCAGGCCAAAACGTGCGGGCTGGAGGCCGGGAAGTCCACGTGGTTTAGCCCATCACTGATTCCGTCTGTTGAACCGTCATCTCCCGCAGCAACCGTGATCGTGACGCCCATTGCGGCAGCAGCCTGGAAGGCTTCATCCATCGACTTCATCGCCTGCTGTGTCCAGGTGGATTCAGGACCACCCCAGCTGATTGAGACAACTGATGGGTTATTCGTACTATCGTGAATGGCAGTAGTCACTCCGTTAATAAAACCGGCGTCGGTATTCTCGGCGAAGTAGACGACGATCTTAGCTCCGGGCGCAATAGATCCAGCGACCTCGATATCCAACATAACTTCGCCATCCGGGCCATTAGGGTCCCCAGTTGGCTTATTGCTGCCCTTACCGACCGAAACCGCACTCACCGCCGGCGTAACTGGCAGATTAAGCTGCTTCCAGTACGTAGCAAGATCCGCCGAGTTGTATCCACCGCCCAACTCCAATAGCGCAATGCATTCTCCGGAACCGTTCACATTCGTGGGGAAGTCGTACAGCTTGGCTACCTGGGGCGGAGTATAAGAAGGATTCTGGACGTCAGCGGCGGCGCCTGCCCGCTCACGTCCTCGGCGAAAATGTGGCTTAGCCTGGGGACGATTGTCGAGACCGAACACGCCTTCTACTACATCCTGCAGGTCGGCCGGAATCTGCACCGCGCCAGTTCTACCGCGATAGCGGCCGCCCGGATGCTCGTATTGCTTCAGTTCTACCCCGAATGCTTCATTTACAGCTGCGACGGTTCCCGACAGAATCAATGTCCGGCGAGGAATGCTCTCTTCTTTGACGGTCAGATTGTGTTCGCGGGCGAAGGCCTCTAGTCGGGAAACATCTTCCGGATCGGCTCCGTGACGCAACTCGAATTCGTTCCGGCTCAGTACATTGCGCTCACTTACCGGCTGGTTAATATCTTCCCCGCTCAGAATGGCTTTTTTGCCAGAGCGGGGGCGCAGGCGAATTGTTACATCGACGATTTCATTGGGGTCGGCCGGGCCAATTTCGCGTGCCGAGTCGAGCGGCGTGCGTTCACTGCCGGCGAGAGATATGCGTTGTTTCGGATCGGACATAGAACCTCCTTTAGGGCGGACGAACAATAGAACACAGAGCCGGAACGGCCGTGGACTCCTTGAAGATAGGCAGAACGAAACTACCCGTCTGCAGTGCTCGGACCAGTGCCGGCCCGTGAGATAGGCTGTAACGATAGCAGCAGATCCGACACAATACAAATGTTTTGCAAAAGTTTTTACAAACTGGAATTTTCTGCATCACGTCTTTCTTGTTCCGTTTTTGTAACAAGATTTCTTTCGGCCGGGTGGGGCGAGGTTAATTTTTCTTGAAAATACTTTATTTTGGCGATAACATCCGCGCAAATAACTCTCCCCCCGCCGATGTTCCCATATCGGCAATTGAGGACCTATGGCTGCTTCTGCGCCTGCCCCGATAGTTTCAGAACTTCCTCGTCCAATGCCGCGAGCATTGCAGATCGCTTTCGGCTCGTACTTCATTCTCCTGTCAGTCACGCTCATCTATATTCTTTTCAAAATTTGGCCCCCGGAAATCCCGCTCAAAGATGGAGACCAGTTGGTCCATCTTTTTTGGGACCGCGAGAGCTGGTACCTTACCGCGGAGAAGCGTTACCTCGCCATCGTCGTAGTTGCCGGCGCTCTCGGCAGTTATATCCACGCCGCAACCTCGTTTTCCGATTTTGTGGGTAACCGGCGTTTATTCGAGAGCTGGTCTTGGTGGTATCTACTGAGACCTTTCATCGGGATGGCGTTGGCGTTGATGACCTACTTCGCAGTCAGAGGCGGACTCGTCGCCAGCAGTACGGCCGCCGATGCTTTAAGTCCGTATGGGGTCGCCGCCATTGCCGGGTTGGCCGGTATGTTTTCAAAACAGGCGAGCGACAAGTTACGCGAGGTGTTCGAGAATTTATTCAAGACCGATAAGCCGCCCGAGCGCAGTGACAAACTTGCATAAAGCGGCCCACTTGGAATTGAGTGTGCGATGGATTCAACCAGTTAGCTTGGGGGCTTTATGACAAATTCAGATCCATTACAAAAGGGAGTGGTTGACAGTCATTGGTCAACGCTCATAGGTAAGATTCGCGCCGGACTTTGTACTCCCATTCTGGGTGCGGGTGCAGCATTTGACACCTTACCATTGGCAAAAGAATTGGCCGAAGAGTTGCTGCGCGACGAAGAACAACGCACCGGCGAAAAATCACCGCTCCCCGATCGCACTGACCTCGCCAAAGTAACTGAATATGTGGCGGTGCAGAATGACAATATCTGGCCCAAGCTAAAAATCGCAGAACACCTGAAGAGCAAAGGGTACCCGGACTTTAGCGCGTCCGACGAACCGCATCACGTGCTTGCCGCCTTGAGACTCCCGATCTATCTCACCACCAACTACGACGATTTTATGTATAAGGCTCTGTTGGCTGCCGGAGCACAACCGGTGCGTGAGGTCGCTCGCTGGAATTCGGAGTTACTTGAGAACGTCGAGTCAAAGTTTGACACTGGTTATGAGCCCACCAGAGAATGCCCAGTAGTCTTTCACATACACGGTCACTGGGACTTACCGGAATCGATGGTGGCCACGGAAGACGACTACCTGGACTTTCTGGTTAACATCGCCCGTGACTTGGCGACTAGTCCGACTGACGCTTCAAAGAAATCAATTCTGCCCACCCGCATCCGCAGGGCGTTAAAGGGCAGTACACTGCTGTTTCTCGGCTATAGCCTTGCGGACATAAACTTTCGCGTAATCCTTCGCGGCCTTGTGGGATCGTTATCGCCCACCTTACTTCAAATGAACTTATCGGTCCAGTACTGCTGTGGCGAGCCGGGTGATCTGGAAAGGTATATCGAGAGTTATTTTGATCATACATTGAGACTTCATGTTTTCTGGTCTTCAGCGCGTCAGTTTTGCCAGGATATGAACCAGAGACTGGCTGCCCGCGCAGCCGCGTAGGCCTGAACTTTTCCGCAGGAAGCGAGGCGCAATATGGTCAGCGCTACCAATTCTCCAGTGCTCATCTCTCCAATGGAAGTGTTCCCAGGGCCGCGCGCATTCAAAGTGGAAGAAGCCAACTTATTTTTTGGACGGGACAGAGAAGCGAGTCAAGTTATTGACCTTCTCGTGACGTATCAAGACGTCCTGTTATATGCGCAATCCGGCGCCGGCAAGACCTCGTTGATCAACGCCCGAACGATCCCACGCCTCGGAATCGGAGATTGCCACGTAGGGCGGGTGGGTGGAGAGCTCCCTCCGGGCGTGCATCCGGAAGAAATCTCGAACATCTTTGTCTACAACCTCATCGCGAGTACAGTTACCGATTCCAGCAAGATGTCTGAAGCGCGGCAGACTACGCTGGACCAGTACTTCCAGATTCCGCAGGACCGCGAAAACACTTTTTTGATTCTGGACCAGTTCGAAGAGATTTTTACTGCTTATCCAGAGAGGTGGAATGACCGCAGTCCATTTTTCGAACAGTTACGATCACTGCTTAAAAAGAATCCTACTCTCCATGTACTGTTTGCCATACGCGAAGAGTACATGGCTGCGCTGGAATGTTATTCAGACCTTTTACCCAACCAGTTGCGTATTCGCTATTACTTGCAGCGGCTGCGCGCGGAACAGGCAACCGCGGCCATTGTGGGGCCGCTTTCGCAATCCACATTGAATATTGATAAAAATCAATTGACCAACCTCGCCGAAAAGCTTGTCAGTAGCCTGCGAACCGTGCCGGTAAAGACTCCAAAGGGGATTGTAACCATCCTGGGCGAGTTTGTTGAACCTTTACACCTTCAGGTTATATGTCAAAACCTAGTGGCTCAGTTGAAATCCGGAGTGACGCCGACCGCAAAGGACCAGCCTGCCGCCTTTCTGGATGTCGACCACGTGCTCTCGGAGTTCTACGAGCGGGCGGTGACCGCTACCGTGGAGAAGTCGAAGGTGGATGAGGCCTGCATACGGCGCTGGTTTGATCACGAACTTATTACCGCCGCCGGTACGCGTGCCATTGTGTTTCAGGGGGAATTCGAAACCGGAGGCCTTCCGAATTCCGCGGTTTGCGTGCTGGTTCAGGCAAACATTATTCGCGGAGAGAACCGGGCGGGGGCGTGGTGGTTTGAAATCACGCACGACCGCTTTATAGGGCCGATTCGGCGGTCTAATGAGGAATGGCGCCAGGCGTGCGGCGACAAGTATCG
>DATIYR010000267.1:0-17476 GCA_035517535.1 Terriglobales bacterium | reverse complement strand
GATAGCGACAAATATTCTTTCCGAGCGATTGCAGCGCCTGGAAGCGGCAAGGATTATCACGACCGAGCAGGATGAATCCGACGGTCGAAAGATCATTTACTGCCTGACCGAGAAAGGCATCGATCTCGCGCCCGTGTTGCTGGATCTTCTCATCTGGGGTGCGAGGCACGAACCGACGGCTGCACCCTGCGCCGTAATCGACAACATGGAAAAGAACCGTACGCAAGTACTGGCAGAGGCAAAGCGACGCTGGCGCGAGCGCGACCACACGCCGCTTCTGCCGCCATTTTTGAAAACGTCTTCCAGCCGGCGCCATCCTCTAGCAAAAGGATTTTCATGAGCACTGACATCCAAACCACTGCAAATCAGTTCAAGTTCAACAACGGCTTGTTCGACAGGATCGTTCAAGGCATCCCGTCGGAACACTGGCTGACCCAGCCCGCTGATGACTGCAATCATTTGCTTTGGGTGACGGGCCACATGACCGTGGTTCGCGCGGTGGCACTCAATATTCTGGGAGCACCGTGGTCAGCACCTTGGCAGAATATGTTCAAGCGCGGCGTGAAGCGGGTAAGCAATGATCAATATCCGCCAGTTGCAGAAATTGAGAATGCGTGGCGAGAGGTCGCCGAGCGGCTGTTGGCAACTCTGCCGCAGGCCTCACCCGAACTTCTGACCAAGCCAGTCGAGAAAAACCGGCCTTCGATCGATGGAACGGTCGGCGGCACAATTGGGTTTCTTTGTCTGCACGAAAGCTATCATCTGGGCCAAATGGGATTTATCCGGAAGATGCTTGGATACGGGCAGGCGATTGGCTGATCGAATTTTCCAATCGATGATTGATTCTTTCAAGGAGATTTATGGTGCAGAAAATCACGCCGTTCTTGTGGTTCGATAACAATGCTGAAGAAGCTGCCAATTTTTACGTTTCCATTTTCAATAGCTCAAGAATTGTAAGCATTCGCCGTTACGGAGACGCAGGCCCTGGTCCCAAGGGAAGCGTAATGTCTGTGGTCTTCCAGCTCGAGGGACAGGAATTCTTCGCGCTGAATGGCGGCCCGCACTTTAAGTTCACTCCGGCCATTTCCCTATTCGTAAACTGCGAAACCCAAAAGGAAGTTGACGAGCTGTGGGAGAAACTTTCCGCAGGAGGGCGTAAGGATCGCTGCGGCTGGTTGCAGGACAAATTTGGCCTCTCATGGCAAATTATCCCGAAGCAGCTAATGGAGATGCTGGGCGATCCAGATCCGCGAAAATCTCAAGGCGTCATGCAAGCCATGTTGCAGATGTCGAGGATCGAAATTGACAAGTTGAAAGATGCTTACGACAAGGCGGCTTGAGGAATATGGCTACAAAAACATTCCGCACCAAGCTCGAGGACGGTTTCATCGCTTTGCCGTTCGACGTGAGAGAAGAATTCGGGCGCGCGCGCCCTCCGGTGCAGGTGTCAATTAACGGTTACACGTACCGGTCGACGGTTTCGGTTTATGGCGGAAAATATTTCATTCCCGTCCGCAAGTCGAATCAAGATGCGGCAAGAATTAGGCCGGGAGATAGTGTGCAGGCAAGCATTGCGCTGGATGAAGACCCGAGGACGATCGATCCACCGGCTGATTTGTGGAGAGCGTTGACGGATTCTCGTCTTACAGCGGATTGGGAGATGCTTAGTTACACGCAGCAGAAAGAGTTTGCGAACGTTCTTCTTGCTGCGAAAAAACCTGAAACCCGCGCCAGACGCGTAGAAAAAGTTCTGGCGGAGATAAGAGCAAAGAAAAAATAGATAATGATTGGATTGAGATCGCTTTCATAGTCAGCACACACAATTTAGGAGCAGAAATGAGCAAAGTTCGCGTTTTGGTAGGCACCAAAAAAGGCGCATTCATTCTTAGTTCAGATGGCAAGCGCGAAAAATGGGACGTCAGCGGCCCGTTCTTCACCGGCTGGGAGGTGTATCACCTGAAGGGCTCGCCGGCGGATCCCAATCGCATTTATGCTTCGCAAACCAGCGGCTGGTTCGGTCAGATCATCCAGCGCTCGGATGACGGCGGCAAAAGCTGGCACCAGCCGGGAACACCTCCGGGCGAGTCGACCACCACGCCGCAGGGCTGGCCGAAAGGTGAAAGCAATAAGTTTGTCTACGACACCAAGGCCGCACCGCTTACCACGCATCAGTTCTACGATGGCACGCAGCATCCGTGGGAGTTCAAGCGCGTATGGCACGTTGAGCCGTCGCTCAGCGATCCTGACACGGTTTACGCCGGAGTGGAGGATGCGGCCATCTTCCGCTCAATCGACGGCGGCAAAAGCTGGCACGAACTGGCCGGCCTGCGCGGACACGGCACCGGCCCCAAGTGGCAGCCGGGTGCAGGCGGTATGTGCCTGCACACCATCATTATCGATCCTTCAGATCCCAATCGCATTTGGATCGCGATTTCAGCCGCCGGGGCATTCCGCACCGACGACGGCGGCAAGAACTGGAAGCCGATCAATAAAGGGCTTTACTCCAAATACATTCCGAACCCGACGGCTGAGATCGGCCATTGCGTTCACCACATCGCGATGAATCCAAGAAAGCCGGGCACACTCTTTATGCAGAAGCACTGGGACGTGATGCGTTCGGACAACGCCGGCGACGAATGGACGAAAATCAGCGGCAATCTGCCGACCGATTTCGGCTTCGTGATCGATGTGAACACAAACGAGCCCGAGACGATTTACGTGGTTCCGATCAAGAGCGACGGCGAACACTTCGTGCACGAAGGCAAGCTTCGCGTGTTCCGCAGCAAAACCGGAGGCAACGAGTGGGAGCCTCTCACCAAAGGCCTGCCGCAGGCGAATTGTTTTGTAAACGTGCTACGCGACGCAATGTCTGTGGACACGCTCGACAAATGCGGCATTTACTTCGGCACTACGGGCGGCCAAGTGTATTGCTCAAACGACGCGGGCGACAGCTGGAACCCGATCGTGCGCGATTTGCCTGCAGTGCTGAGCGTGGAGGCGCAGACGCTGGGGTAAGCTGTACCGTACTCTCCTCTTGACTCTGGATATACAATGGACTCGTAGATCATTTGGGTCTGGGAGGAGAGATGCAGGTCTCAAAGTGGGGAAACAGCCTTGCGGTGCGGTTACCCGCGGAAGTTGTGGATGCCCTCGACTTGAAGGAAGGCGATCAAATCGAGATTCGAGTCGCCGGTAGTCGGGAATTCGCCGTACGTCGCGACCCCGCGCGGGAGCGAGCTCTAGCGCGCCTCCGTCGCCTGCGACGTCCATTGCCGGCCGGATTTGTCTTTGATCGGGCAGAGGCGAATGCCCGCTAAGGACTTCTTCGATACAAACGTACTGATTTACGCCTTCGGTTATGACCCTAACCGCACTCCGAAAGCTGAGCGGCTTCTGGCATCCGGTGGTCTCGTCAGCGTTCAATCGCTGAATGAGTTTGTTGCTGTTTGTCGGCGCAAACTTAAAATTTCATGGACGGACGTTAAGGAAAGCCTGAATTTAATCTGCATTTTGTGTCCAAACCCTCGTCCAATCTCACTGGATACGCATAAATCAGCAATTAAGATTGCAGAGAGTTATGGATACCACATTTATGACGCGCTAATAGCCGCGTCAGCGATTGAGGCGGGATGCCGGATCCTCTATTCCGAGGACCTGCAGGACGGCCAGGTAATCGACCGAGAGCTGACAATCCGTAATCCGTTCAAGTGAGCGGTCTTCAGTAAATCACCCTCAGCGAAAACTGGATCTGCCTCGAAGTCCCCGCCGTCCGGCTGATGATTCCGAAGCCGCTGCCGCGCAGAATGTTGTCCGGCAGGCCGAAATTAACGTAGTTAAATACGTTAAAAAACTCCGCGCGAAATTCCGCAGTGGCGAGTTCGGCATTGCCGCGGTGCCCTATCGGTGTGTCTTTGATTAACGCGACATCGAAATCGTAATAAGCAGGCCCGCGAAATGTATTGCGGCCAAGCGTGCCGAACCGGCCGTCATTGGGGCCGGTGCCACCGAGAACATTGATCGGGATAAAAAAGAACGACGCATTAGCAGCGCCACGTCCAAAATAATCTTCCGGAACTTTACCGTGAGTTGAGAGATGAGGCTTCTCGATTAGATCCGGGCGATCCGTTCCCCCGGCGCCCGCGCCGGTCTGCTGAATCCCGGAAAAGACCGTAAATGGCGAACCGCTGGTGAGCGTTGTGAGGTTGAGGAACTGCCAACCTGAGGTGATCGCCGTCGGCAGGGATCTGAGAAAGCTGATGCGATCGAGATACAACAACTGAATCCAACTGGCACTGAAAACATGTGTCACATCGAAGGTCGATGGGCCTTTTTCCGCGCCCGGGTCCCAAGGATTTTGCGGTTGGGTTTGCAGAATTACGCCCGCCGTTCCCAGCAAACTTCCGAGAACTGCGCTGGTGTCATCCAGAGACTTCGAATACGTGTAGCTCGCCTGCAGACCTATGCCACGACGCGCCGAATTCTTGGTCAAACTTGTTTGCAGCGCGTTGTAGCTGGAATGCGAGCCGCTGGTCATCAGACTTTCGACTCCATAGCCGCCGAAGGCATGACCACTGGAATCAAAACGCGTGTACGGTGCAAATGCCGGGCTCGCACCCACGTAGCTATTCGGGGAATAAACGCGCGGAAGGTCGATTCCAACTGTCCCCACGTAAGCCGCGCTGAATTTCACATCGCCAAAGTCGTGATCAACTCCTGCGGTAAAGCTTCCGATGTAGCCGTTGCGGAAATTGCGATCGATGCCGGCAATACTGACGAGCTGAACCTGATCGCCCGGAGTCAGCGCGGCGATATCCGCCTGCCAGCGATTCAAATCCACGATGGTGTTCGGCTGAACGTCAGTTGTTGTTCCCGCGGGAAAGACGAGTTGCCCATTGGTCGCGTACACGGGCGGCAAAGTAAGCGGCGTGAATGTGTTGCTGAAGGGCGCGGGAAAATTTTTTTCTGCCGTGATGTTGGGCGTAAATGTGAATGGCGTGCCCGCAGTAAGAAAATTATCCTGCCAAAGGTTCGGCAGGAGCGTTGTGATGCCGCCGCCCGCGTGCAGTACGGTATGAACCGACAGCGCGTAATCGATCGAGAGGCGCGGGCCGAAGCCAGACCAATCCTGGTTATACGGCGGCTGAGGATCGACAAGAAAAATCTGTTGCGCGTTATGGTCGCGATAGTCGGCATAGCTTCCGTCGGGATTAAGGAATCGGGGCGAGGACGTGCGTTTCGTGGCTTCGTGAATCTGGCTGTTCACTTCATAGCGCAAACCGTAATTCACGGTTAGATTCGGCATTGCCTTCCAGCTGTCTTCAAAATAAAAGTTGTAGGCCTCGCGTCGAACGCCGGCTTCATCGAACTTGCTTCCCGTAGGAGTAAATGCGGCGGGAGCGGTTACCGTGTAGGAATACGGAGTCGCCGTGAGGAGTCCGACGAGCGAGTCGGGCAACGGATCACCGACGTTAAGGTTATGCGTTCCGCTGGCGGACGGAATGAATACCGGCGAATAGGCCGTACCTCCGCCGAATGAATACGCGCCGTTAGGAGTGATACCAAAAATTGTGGAGTCGCGGTTAAACCGGATTTCGGTTCCCCACTTGAACGTGTGTTTCCCGCGAACCGTGCTTATGTCTTCTCGAAATTGATAAAGATTCGAGTACGAACCATAGATGGACCCGCCGGGAGCGTTATAGCCTTGAAATAGACCGTCTCCGAAAGCAAGCGTAGGCTGCGTGTGATTTACGGCAGGGAAAAATGGCGTACTGCGAATGTAGCTGAACGACGTTTGCGAACTTGTCCGGCTGGAAAGATCGCGCGAATAGCGCACGGTTGCGTTGCGCTGATGGTCGAAGAATTGAATCCCAAAGCTGGGATCGATGGCAGTTTGGTCCGGGTTTGTTGTGGGTCCGGTTACCTGGTTCAAGCTGAACCGCGTGAGCAGGTTCGCCTTGTCGGAAATCCTGTGATCGACGCGAATCGAGAACTGGTCGGTGTTGGTGGTGACTTTAGAGAACGCTTCGTAGGTGCGCGCGCCATAAGGACCATTTGGCACGTTCGGCAGTGGATAGTGGTCCAACGCCGGAACGATTGCCGGGTTCACAGGCACGGTAAGGGTATCGCCGGGAAAACTGGTCGTATCGATTCCTTGCCGCTCCGCTGCAGTTGGAACCGGCAACACCTGCGTCGTACCGAGCACCTGTCGGAAACCTTGATACTCGCCGAAGTAGTAGGTTCGATCGTGGCCGTCGTAAATTTCTGGGATCACAATCGGGCCGCCGTTCGTGAAACCGAACTCATTGCGCGCAAACGGAGGAATGCGGCGCTCACTGATTGCGGTTGGCCGGTCGAAGTAATTTCGCGCGTCGAAGGCGGCATTGCGGACGAACTCGAAAACGCTGCCGTGAATCTGGTTGGTGCCGGATTTTGAAATCACATTCGTGTAGCTGGCTGCGCCATGCCCGATATCGGCTGGCATTACGCCGGAGCTGGCCTGCAGTTCCTGAATAGCATCGACGTTAAAATTAGAAAACGTTGCGCCGCCCATCTCGGGGTCGGTGGTGTCTGCACCGTCAATCGCAAAGACCGTGGCAGTGCCGCGTTGACCATTCACCGCAAATTGTTGCGTAAAATTTGCGGCGCCATTTGTGTCGGTCATGGTACCGGCGGCGAGCAGCAGCAGTTTGCTGAAATCGCGTTCGTTCAGGGG
Source organism: Terriglobales bacterium (assembly GCA_035517535.1). Taxonomy (GTDB): domain Bacteria; phylum Acidobacteriota; class Terriglobia; order Terriglobales; family Acidobacteriaceae; genus Gp1-AA145. Next base: position 10,764 of record DATIYR010000267.1, on the reverse strand, counting down.
AAGGCTGGAAACTTCTCCGCCAGAAAGGTGTTCACCGCCGCTCGAATCCGAAGCCGCGGGTGCGTGAGAAATTACAGTAAGAGCCTGGTTGCCGGCCGACAGCGCAAGTTCACTTCTGAGGCTTGCTCCGGCCGTGATATGGATGTGTTCCGCGCAGTTGTAGGTTTTGCCGTTTGAGATTACCGAAACCACATACTCGCCAACGGCAACTGCGGAGAATTGAAATTGGCCGTCAGCGGCCGTTTTGGTTGACGCCGCTGCTCCGCGCGCGGAGCGGAGATTGACGATGGCGCCGCTAACTGGGCTTCCGTCGGAACTAATAACCGTGCCGCTCCAACCAGCAGTTTGGGCGCTTGCCGCAGGCTCAGCCCCAGGCAACAGTGCTAACCAGCCCACGAACGCAACGAGACCCCACCTGACGAACATGTTCCAGAGAGTATATCGTTCGTCTGTTATATCCTCTTAGAGTCCAAATTCAATAGAAGCCTGATATGGTTCGCGTCGTACTCCCTCACCATCTCCGCACGCTGGCACACGTCGACAGTGAGATAGCGCTGGACGTGCAAGGCCCGGTCACCCAACGCTCTGTGCTCGATGCCCTCGAAGCCCGCTATCCTATGCTGTGTGGCGCCATTCGTGACCACGGCACCCAGCAGCGCCGCGCCTTTCTGCGTTTTTTCGCGTGCGAAGAAGACCTTACTCACGACTCACCCGACGCACCGCTGCCAGACGCTGTAGCGTCCGGCAAAGAGCCATTTCTTGTGATTGGCGCCATTGCCGGCGGATAGGCTCTTAGACCGTTGAAAAGGCCAATCCATTTCACCGATCAACGTACAGTCGTTGACCTCGTGGGCGTCGGACTGAACGCGACCGACACCTTGATTTACATCCCGCAATACCCGCCACCTGGATCCAAGATCGAGTCGCACTCGATCCATGTTCTGCCCGGCGGACAGGTCGCAAGCGCAGTCATCGCCTGCCAGCGCTGGGGATTGCGCACTCGCTACGTCGGCAAACTCGGTGACGACCATGCGGCGGCTCTGCATCGAGACGAATTCGCGCGCGCGGGCGTGGAGACACAAATCACCACGGCCGATGCGTGCGCCAGCCATCAGTCTTTTATTCTCGTTGAGCCAAGCGGTGAACGCACAGTTCTGCGGCGCAATGATAAGAAACTCGTACTCCAGCCTGGTGAACTGAAACGAGAGTGGGTTGTGAACGCCCGCGCATTGCTGGTGGACGGTTGTGATACGGCTGCTGCCACCGCCGCCGCCGCATGGGCGCGCGAGGCGGGGATTCCGGTTGTGGCCGATCTCGATGAAGCTTATCCGGGCATACCAGAGTTGCTGAGCAACGTGGATTATCTGATTGTCAGCCGAGATTTTCCTGAAAAAATTTCCGGAGAACGGAAGCTCGAAAAATCATTGCCGCTATTGCAACGCCGCTTCGGATGTCGCCTCACAGCGGCGACTCTTGGCACCGAAGGAGTATTGGCGTGGGATGGCAAGAATGTTCATCACGCCTGCGCCTATCAAGTCCCAACTGTGGATACGACAGGCGCAGGCGACATCTTTCATGCCGGATTTATTTATGCACTGTTGCAGGGCTGGCCGTTGCAGCGCCAGCTCGAGTTCGCCTGCGCAGCAGCAGCGCTCAACTGCACGGCGATAGGGGCGCGGGGTGGAATCCGGAATGTCGCGGAGATATCGGACTTGATAAAGAACGGTTCGCACTACGTTCGCGGTTTTTGAGGAGCGGGCCCAAGACCCACGCACCCGGATGAGGTTCGCCCGAAGAGAATCCTAGCCGATTACGGCGCCCCGCGGGCGAAATACCGACTACTCGGTCTTTTCTTAGTCCCCGACAAACCTGCTTTTTCCTACTTACATCCAACGCACGATTTTGCCCCACAGAACGTTGCCAATGACCTGGATTGTTCGCGGTCTCGTGTTCCTAGTTTTGCCTGCAATCGCCTTTGCACAGCTCCCTGCGAAAGAATGCGATTCGACACACGTTCCGCTAGAAGGCTGCTCTCACGTAACTTCATACGGGAACCTCACCTCCAGCCCTTATTTAGCGAATACCACGAGCGGTTCCTTCGCTAACGAACTTGTAAGCGATACAAGCCTCAAAGAGACTCCTGGGGTGCCTTCCGCATCATCAGCCGGAGAAAATTTCCTGGAGTCGCCATCACCTCAAAACAGGCAGAAGTTCCGCTGGGGTCGAGCACTGCTCGAATCATTCATGTTCTTGTCCATCGAGCAGGCTTACGTTGTTCACACGGACTATCACTGGGTCACGGTTCGCAGCGGCATTCCTTTTAACCATTACTGGAGTGATTACAAGCATTCACTGAATACGTGGATCCATTCGGGCTGGAATGACGGGGACCCGCTCATGTACGGCTATGTCGGCCATCCGATCCAAGGAGCGCTGACCAGTTACATCCAAATCCAGAACGACCCGCGGGGCGATGCGCTGGAGTTCTCGAACACAAAAGAATATTGGCACAGCCGTTTTCGAGCCACGGTGTGGAATGCGGTCTACAGTACGCAATGGAATATCGGACCGCTCAGCGAAATGACCGTTGAAAAATATGGCACCGCACTGCGCTCGCCATGGAACGCTGCCACTGGCAAGTGGCCGTGCAACACGCATGACTGTTACACCGGAGTCGGGCAGATCGATCTGGTAATGACGCCCGTGGGCGGATTTGTGTGGACGGTTGGAGAGGATTTTCTCGATAAAAACATTGCCCGCCGAGTGGAAGAGCGTACCCGGAATCGCTTTTTAATTGATGTCACTCGGTGTTCTGTCAATCCGATTCGAGGCGGTGCAAGCATTCTCCACGGTAGGCGCCCATGGTGGCGCGCACGCGATGCAAGCGCGGTCTATTTGGCGCATCAGGCGAAAAAACTTCAGGGCGGATACGCGCCGCCATCCGATGAGCAATGATTCGTTTCGCGATATTTTGCGGAATTTTGAGTGCGGCGTTCGTCCTGCAATGCATTGCAGCAGCGCAGGAATTCCCCGGCGCGAAATACAATTGGGACTTCAGTGTCCGGGCCTCGATCGAGACCGGTGAGGAAAATACAAATTCGTTCGCCGAGGCGCAGATTTGGGCTTCGGGGATCTTCGCCGGAAAAACTTTTTTTCGTCAGGCCGGCAGAGGCTGGCGTAGCGGGAGCCTTGAATATGCTTTTTCTCTAACCCCGCTTTTCTGGCAATTCAGACCGCAAACAATCCACGGAATCGCTTTTCAGCCAATAATTTTTCGATGGACCTCGAGCCACCCTCTCCGGCGCTTGAGCCCATACATCGAACTTGGCGGTGGGGCAGTGCGTACCAACCTGAATCTTCCTGCCGGCAATACTTCAGACTTCAACTTCACCGCAGAAGGCGGGGGTGGCATTTACGTATATGTGCGTGAAAATCATGCTTTCGAAACCGGAGTTCGATGGTCGCACATTTCGAACGCGAACTTAGGAGTGCGCAATCCCGAGTTCAACGGCATCGAACTGTGCGTTGCGTATCACTGGTTTCGGTGACGCTTGACCACACCGACTCAGCACCAGTCCTTGGGATAGGTCACATATGACGGATTCAAGTCTTTGATCGACGAACAGCCGAGAAGCCGCATCGTGCGTTCGACATCGTTCTTTAGAATCTGAATGGCGCGCGCCACTCCCGCATGACCCCCTGCCGCAAGTCCGTATGCATACGCACGTCCGAACAAGACGGCACGAGCGCCGAGGCACAGGGCTTTCACTATATCGCCACCACGGCGAATGCCGCCATCCATCAGGATTTCCGTCTGTCCTCCGACGGCGGAAACGATTTCCGGAAGCGCACGAATGGTTGGTAAAACGGTATCCAGCTGCCGGGCGCCATGATTTGAAACGACAATCGCCGAAGCGCCCTCACCCACGGCTCTCCTTGCGTCGTCCGGAATGAGAACGCCTTTAATCACAATCGGCCCCGGCCAGCTTTGCCGAATCCAAGCTATGTCTTTCCAGGCAACAGCGCCGCGAGACAGTGACTCGGATACATTGATCATGGACATCGGTCCCTTCCCCGGCACAACTACGTTCTCAAGGTTGGGCACGCCGCCGTCGAGCAGAAACGAAAGCAACCACCTTGGACGCAGAAAGAGCGGTGGCAGAAACGGAATCTTTGCGAACATGCTGCCGCCAAGCAGTTGAGGTACGCCGTTGCGCGGATCGCGTTCGCGTAAGCCACCAACGGCAGTATCAATTGTGACAACCAGTGCTGTGAATCCAGCCTTCCGCGCGCGTTCAATGGCGCCCTCCGCAGCTTCCCTGCCGCCCACCAAATAAAGTTGATACCACGTGAATCCCTTCGTGCCGGCTTTCACCCTTTCGAGCTTATGACCCGAAATCGTAGAGAGGATGTAGCCGGTGCCAGCCTCGCCCGCAGCGCGCGCAGCGGCAATCTCACCTTGGGGATGCATGAGGCGACAGTACCCGACTGGCGCGAGCATCGCGGGAAAGGAAATTTCGTGGCCCAGCACGGTCGTGCGCAGATCACAGGTTTCCATTGCGACGGCCATGTGTGGGCGGAAAAGGATGTCCTCGAAGGCCCGGCAATTTTCACGCAGCGTGACCTCGCCCTCCGCGCCGCCATCGACGTAATCAAATACAGCTTTAGGTACGCGGCGTTGCGCCATGCGGCGCAGATCGCTGATGTTCAGCACTCGCGGAGGCGATAAACGTTTCATCTCTCGCAGAACGAAAGCATGAAGCTAGCAAATCGCTCACCTGAGCGCAACCCGCGAGTCCGTTTATGATGAAGCAATGATTGCACGTCACTGGCGCGGCTGGACCAAACTTCACGACGCGGATGCCTACGAGGAACTGCTCAGAACCAGAGTATTTCCTGACCTGAAGCAGATTCAGGGTTATCGCGGCGGATACATTCTCCGCAAGGATTCCGCCGAGGAATCGGAGTTCGTGGTCATGAATCTTTTCGAGACGCTCGACGCCGTGCGCAAGTTCGCCGGCCCAGACTATTCGGTCGCGGTGTTTGAGCCGGAAGCGAAGCGGCTGCTGGTGAGAATTGAAAACGTTGCGAATCATTATGAGGTGAAGCACTCAACGGCACGCTACTCCAATGACGAGACAAGATCATCATGAGATACCGCTCACTCGGACGCACAGGTTGGCAGGTTTCAGAAATCAGCTTTGGGGCGTGGGCAATCGGCGGCTTTTGGGGCAATGTTTCTGAGGAAGATGCTATGCAGACGCTGCATAAGGCAATCGACTGCGGCGTAAATTTCATTGACACCGCCGATGTTTATGGTGACGGCAGAAGCGAACGGTTAATCGCGCGGCTCAAAAAAGAGCGCAAGAAGAAAAAAGACGAGATTATCGTTGCCACGAAGGCCGGCCGTCGGCTGCCCAAGCAAACCGTCGAGGGCTACAGCCGCGAAAATCTGACGACGTGGATTAACGGTAGCTTGCGAAATCTGCAAACAGATGCTCTCGATCTCTTACAGCTCCATTGCCCACTGACGGACGCTTACTATCATGCGGAAATCTTCTCGATGCTCGACGACTTCGTGAAAGAGGGAAAGCTGCGGTATTACGGTGTGAGCGTCGAGCGCGTTGAGGAGGCGCTAAAGGCCATCGAGTTCCCGAATGTGCAAAGTGTGCAGATTATCTTCAATTGCTTCCGGCAACGTCCTGCGGAACTGTTCTTTCTGCAAGCAAAACAGAAAAAGGTCGGCATTCTTGCGCGGGTGCCGCTCGCAAGCGGACTCTTAACCGGCAAGCTTCGCCGCGATTCGTCGTTCCCTGCTGACGATCATCGCAACTTCAATCGGCACGGTGAAATGTTCGATGTGGGTGAAACCTTTTCTGGCGTGGATTACGAGACCGGACTCGAAGCGGTTGAAGAAATCCACAAACTACTTCCGCAGGGAGTTTCGATGAGCCAATTCGCGTTGCGCTGGATTCTGATGTTCGATGCGGTATCCTGCGCGATTCCTGGTGCAAAGCGGCCCGACCAGGTTGCGGATAATTGTCGTGCTTCAGAAATCGCGCCGCTTTCGAAAGAAGTGATGGCGGAAGTGAAACGTATTTACTACGAGAAAATCGGACCGCAAGTGCACCAGCGCTGGTGATTAGCGGTCCGATACAATCTACAGGAGTCCACTCGCGTTTAGGTACCGGAGGGTCCGCAGAGAAGATTCGGGTTATTACTTCCGGAGTCGCTCCCGATCGCTGAGGCAACGCCAACGTACACCGGCTGAGAAGTTATGCCCTGGAAGGTAGCAACAATCTGATACTCGCCGGTCAAATACCAACCCGCGGGTGTGCTGCTTCCGGATGCGCCTGTCGCGCCCCATGTGCAGACTGCCGGATTAACCGCGGTCAGCAACCCAGTTGTGCTTACAGTCATGGTGTTGGGCGGCGCACTCAAGGCATTTCCGTTGACGTCTGTACCCATTGGCGTAACCACATAGGTCACGTGAATGGTCAAATCTTTGCTCGCATTGCTCGTGTAATTCCCCGTGGCTGTGAGCTGGGCCGTACCGCCAATTCCGACCAGGTTGTTGCTGGTAGTGGAGAGTTGAATGGTTTTTAAATCTCCAACGGCTGCGCCGCCACACCCCAGTTGCGAAAACATCACGGCCAGCACCAGTGCGGCCAGAATGCTTGTGCGTTTCACTTGAAAATCCTCCTGCTAACCTATCGGCGGAACCACTGAGCCGCGAAGGGGCTTCTCCCGCTGTCGAAATGGATGGTTGCACACAAATGGAACATCACAAAATTACTGAGGTAATGGGCGCGCCGGTAAATCACTCATTCTGTGTTCGAGTTCGGCGTGTGGCGTTGATCGGAAGGAGTAAGCCCAGCGTGTAACGACCTTCTTCCTTGCCGACCTTCGCAGCAACGATGACATTGAGCGCGCCGGGCTGTGCTTGAACACCTCGCGCCGCGCAGTGTAAGCTTGTGAACAGCAGGTGAACGTCAGGTTCTGCCCGCAATCACGAAACTCTTTACAATTACGGAACTTAGCGGAAGTGGTGGAATTGGCAGACACACCATCTTGAGGGGGTGGCGCCGAAAGGCGTGGGGGTTCAAGTCCCCCCTTCCGCACCATATTCCGAGAGAAATTTAGAAGGGCCTATCAGAAGCCGATGGCTTCCCTTGAATCATGATTACACTGGTTACAATCATCCACATCTTCGTTTGTTTCTTTCTGATTATCGTCGTGCTCCTGCAGAGCGGCCAGAGTGGTGATATCGCTGCCGCATTCGGCGGACAGGGTAGCCAGACGGCCTTCGGTCCGCGCGGGGCAGCGACGGTGCTCACCAAAGCTACGACATGGTGCGCAGTGATTTTCGTACTGACATCCATTACCCTCTCGATCGCGGCGTCGCGCAAGCCAGGCGTGAGATCCGTTTTGGAGCATGAAAGGTCGACGCCGACGGCACCCGCTGGGAATCAGAAGAAATAATGCTGATTTGCTTTTTTTGAATATCAGCTGTCAGCGCTTAGTTTCAGGCTCTCCGAAAAACGCGCATTATCCTTTCCTTCACTGATGGCTGAGAGCTGATAGCTTATAGCGGAACGCGTTCCCATGATCCACGAAATCCTTCCCGTCGGCCCGTTGCAGTGCAATTGCTCAATTATTGGCGACGAAAAATCGCGCGAAGCGATCGTCATCGACCCGGGCGATGATATCGGGGATATTCTGGCGATCATTCAGAAGCACAATCTCACGGTTAAGCAGATTGTCATCACCCATGCGCATATCGATCATGTTGGCGGAGCAATGAAATTGCGCCAGGCGACCGGCGCGCCAATCCTGCTGAATCAGAACGATTACACGCTGCTCAAAATGATGGACATCCAAGCAGCATGGATCGGAATGCAGTCGCCGGGGAAAGTTGATATCGATCACAGCATCGGCGAGCAGGAGACCGTTCAGGCCGGCTCATTGCTCGCGAATGTTATGCACACTCCCGGGCACACGGAAGGCAGCATTTGCCTGTATTTTCCTGCTGAAAGAAAGTTGATCGCCGGAGATACACTTTTTGCCGGCAGCATCGGCCGGACAGATTTACCCGGTGGCTCGTTCGAAAAGATCATGCGCTCGCTGCACGAAAAAGTGCTAGCCCTGCCGGATGAGACGACGGTAATTCCGGGGCACGGGCCGGTCACCACGATTGGCGATGAGCGCGAAACCAATCCGTTCCTTAAGCAACGGTAACTCTGAAACGAACCAGACTTTTAGTCACGCCGCTCCAGCAAATACGCTCCCGGCCCTTGTTGGCCGCGAACTGAACGGCAGAATTCTGTAACAACAAAACCGGCCTTTATTGCTTCCGTAAATGCTCGTCGTGTCGACAATCTCCATTCATGGGCCAAATCCTTATCTTTGCCTTCGATTCGATCAATGTCCCCAGGAATCTCGATCGCAACCCGTCGCCGGGAAAGGGAAGCTCGCAAATCCGCCTCTGCCGGCCTGCCGTCGCCATTGAAGCGTACCAGAGGCTCCAGATGAGTTAGCGCATCGAGAACTTCCACCCTTGGATTTTTTCCATTCAGCCGATCTCGTACTCGCTCATCCGCCATGTTCCAGGTAAGCCAGAGCCGGTCCGTGCCGTTAGTGTGCAAATGGCTGGAGGTCTGCGGGCCATAAAAATCGACCTTGTAGCTGTCGGAAACCACGCCTAGTTTGGAAAAATTCAGGTGCGCATTGGTGCTACGAAGGGGATCAAATGTCCACGTCATTTCCTTGATCCCGCTTTCCAGGGCGCGGTCGCGCTGCGCGAGTTTCAGTCGATACCCAATCCCGTGTTCCCGGTAAGCCGGATCGACCGCGAGCATATGGGAATGGATAGCAACTTTGCCGGCCTCGAAGCTGGGAAATGCCAGCGCAAATCCGATGAGCTGCTCACGCCCGAACGCCCCGATCAGCAGACTTCCGGCGGCTCTCAACGCGACGGCGAGGGTGAGCGGGGTCACGTCGATATCCGCGAGCCCCCACACTTTTTGTTCGAGACGGAGAACTTGTTCGATCTCAGAAATCGCGTCAATGTCGCGGATTGTTATCGGCGAACTACTCATCGAAATCGTCATGGGGACTATGAATAAGCCGATCAATATACCCGAGCAGCCCCGGCAAGGTCACGTGAATCACATACAGGAGAGGGCCTATTTTCGAATCAGGTAAATTTTTGTAAATGCCTGATGACATTTGACTTCGACGTCCATCAATATCTTGTGTAAATCAGCAAAGTGCTTAGCAAGTTCTTTTCCGATTATTTAAGATAAATTACGCATCATCCTGGCGGAGGCGCCCCTGAAATGAGTTTTGACCTTCTCAAGTCCCCGCGGAAGTGTTTACGCTGGGCAAGCTTGCCTGCACTTCTTATTTTGCCTGCCCTTTATACCGCCTGTTCGAGCGGTTCAAATCCCTCAGCTGCACGCGCGTATTCTTCTCAGCCCGTTCAGGTTACGGTAGCTTCAGCGCAACGGCAGGACCTGCCGATTTACCTCAGCGGTCTAGGGTCAATCGAAGCGTATTACACGGTCAGCGTGAAAAGCCGGGTGGATGGGCAATTGGTGGATGTCAAGTTCAAAGAAGGTCAGTTTGTAAAACAGGGTGACTTGCTTGCAGTCATTGACCCGCGGCCCTATCAGGTGGCGCTCGAACAGGCCCAAGCACAACTTTTTAAAGATCAGGCTTCTTTACGCGACGCGCGTCTGAACTACCAGCGCTACAAAGACTTGTTGCAGAATTCAGGCGCCATGTCGCAGCAGCAGGTGGATACGCAGCAGGCTACGGTTGATCAACTGGACGGCACAGTTCGCAATGATCAGGCTGCGGTTGATAGCGCCAAGTTAAATCTTGTTTATTGCCATATCACTGCGCCGGTGAGCGGACGCATTGGTCTGAGGCTGGTCGATCCCGGCAATATCGTCCACGCGGCTGACACCAATCCGATGCTGGTGATCACTCAACTTCAACCGATTACGGCGATTTTTACCTTGCCGGAAGATCAGCTTCCTGAGGTCGCACAGCACATGCGGAGCGGCACGCTCAAAGTCGAGGCCTACAGCCGCGACGACTTGACGAAACTTGCGAGCGGTACATTGCTCACCATCGATAATCAGATTGATCAGACTACCGGCACTGGAAAGCTGAAGGCGGTTTTTGAAAACAAGGGCAATGAGCTCTGGCCTAATCAGTTCGTAAACATCCATCTCCTGTTGGAAACACAGAAGAACGTGACCGTCGTGCCCTCCGCTGCGGTCGAGCGCGGACCGCAAGGAAATTACGTGTATGTGATGAAGCCCGACAAGACGGTGGAAGTGCGCTCGGTGAACGTGGCGGTGACGCAGGGAAACCTGAGCGAAATTGCGAGCGGAGTCTCACCAAGCGAAATTGTGGTCACCGACGGTCAAGACAAGCTTCAGCAGGGTAGCAAGGTGGAACCGCACATGTTCCAGCCGCATGGAACCCGCAACGCCACCAATGCTGCTCCGAGCGAATCCAACTCCAGCACTGAACCAACCGCGGATTCGGCGCCGGGGCAGCACGCGGAACGCCGCGCAAGTAAGTCTGACTCTTCATACCAGGACCGTGGGACTGCTGCTCAATGAATCCGTCACGGCTGTTCATTCTTCGTCCGGTTGCCACATCCCTGCTCATGGTTGGTGTGCTGCTGGTGGGCATCGTCGCGTACCGGCAGCTCCCGGTCTCCGCGCTGCCTGAGGTCGACTATCCCAC
>DATIYR010000266.1:0-16483 GCA_035517535.1 Terriglobales bacterium | reverse complement strand
CGGCGTGTGTTCGGGATGACATCATTTTGGGTGTTCTGCGACGCGGCCCTAAAGGGCCGCTCTTCCACGTGTGAGCTGCATGTTCGCTCGGCGGAGAGTGTAAAGCGGCCATTCATGGCCGCGTCAAGTCGCGCCCGGAGTCACAACGCAGCGCTGAAAACGCTACGTTCGCCTAAAGGCATGTGATCCAGCCATGTCATCCCGAACTCGTTCGCCGCAGGCGGACGAGAGAGGGATCGGACGATGAGCGTGAAATTTGGGAGACGCGAATGGGAAAGAGACAGGGATTGTCCTGATTACGCCAGGGGCGACCGAAGCTGACGTACGATCCCTCTCACACGCACCGGCGTGTGTTCGGGATGACATCATTTTGGGTGTTCTGCGACGCGGCCGCGTTGGCGCGGCCTGTCTATGGGTAACGCAGCGCTGAAAGCGCTGCGTTACCCGGCATGCCGTTGCGAAGATTTGCCGTTCGCGCGAAAGGGACAAACTGAAGGCCGTTAAAGACGCGTTAGAGTTATTACGCCTTTGAGAGCGCGAACTGTGAAATGTGGAAGTCCATGGCCATGGCTGAAAAAAGTTTGATCCAACGCGTCATTCTTCGGAAAGACCGTCACCACCTCCTTTTTACAACGTCCGATAACAAGCATTATGTAAAGTCGTCGAAATGGCTTGCCAGCCGCACAGGGGTTCCCATCTATAACCGTTCGCGCCACGAATGAGCCTCCAACGGCGCCAATTAGTCAAAATCTTGACATATTCCTTCGGGTCCGCCGTTATCCTACCCCGGAGTGAATTAGCCATGGCATCGCATAATCCCGCACAGGCTCCTGCGAAAGCAGATACAAACGACATATCGAAAGGAACGGCGATGGAAAAGGTAGCCGGAATCGGAGGGTTGTTCTTCCGGGCGAAAGATCCCAAAGCTTTGGGAAACTGGTACCAGGAACACCTGGGGATCAACCTCACACCGACAGGCGATGGCGGAGAGGCTTGGGAGCAAGAGGCCGGACCGACCGCGTTCACTCCCTTTCCCGAGACCACCAAATATTTCGGCGACGCGAACAAGGCTTGGATGGTGAACTTCCGCGTGCACGACATGGACAAAATGGTGGCCCAGCTACGCGCGGCAGGAATTGAGGTCAAAGACCCGGAAACTTATCCCGGCATTGGGCGCTTCACCCGGCTGCATGACCCGGAGGGAAATCCGATTGAGTTGTGGCAGCCAGCGTAATCCGGCGCGGCGTTATTCCGGCCGGCCTTTAGCCACGAGGATGTGTAGAGCGGCCCTTCCGGGCCGCGTTGCCGACGCCCAATTCTGTGACGCGGCCATAAATGGCCGCTCTTCCACGAGAGTCCTATCGCGCAAAGTTCCCGAGCAGCTTGCAGCGCGCAGCGCGACGATCCGCGCTTATCCCACTCAAGCCAAAAGCGGGCTTGAATGGGCCACTGGCGTAAGCGCTTTCGAATAGCGCATTGAGAATTCTCTCCGTGATGTCATTCCGAGTGGGCTTGGGCCGCGAGGAATCTGCTGTTTGGGAGAAGCAGATTCCTCACCGCTAAAGCGGTTCGGAATGACATTATTCGAGGCTATCTCGCTTCGCGCAGCAGTTCCCTTTGCAAATAAATCATCTGGCCGACGTGGTGGTAGGCGTGTCCGGCGCAGGCGAGAATCTGCTGGAAGCGGGTCTTGCCGTCGACGAGGTCGGCTTCGTACGGAGCCGACCAGTCACTGTCGGATTGCGCGGAGACGGTGCGGATGCAGGTGGCGATGGCTTCGTCGAAGGCCGCGAGCAAATCTTCTTTCGAGCGGCCGCGGCCTGAGGAGTCGAATTCCTGGTCTCGGTGGCGGACGTATCCGGTGGCGGCCATCTGCGTGCCGAGGTAATAGTTCAGGTTTCCGGTTAGGTGCTGAATGAGGTTGGCGATGCTGTTGCCGTACGGATACGGGTTGCGCCAAAGCTGCTCGGTCGAGAGAGGTTCGGCGAGCTCGTGGACGCGCGACTGCACCATGCGGAAGTAGTCGGCGAAGCTGGAGCGGACACCGTCGAAGTTAGACACTATATTTTTCCTTTCCGGCATGTCATTCCGAGCGCGTTTTAGCCCCGAGGAATCTGCAGTTGGCTGAGGAATGCAGATTCCTCACCGCTAAAGCGGGTTCGGAATGACATCTTCTCAGGAGTTCAAATTTTGGATGAGTTCGTCGACAGGAAAGACTCGCTCGGAATGTATCGTGGCCCCGAACAGGCGGCGCAGGTCGGATTCGTAGCGAACGGAGTATTCGGCGCCGGCAAATAGCTGGGTCAGCACCCGGCGCAGGACTGGGTCGAAGGCCTGGCGGGTTGCGTCGCCATTGGGCGCGATTATGCGATCGTTGACGAAGATCTCGATATCGTGACCATTAAAGTTGAGCTTCTTGTTTAGCCGCGTATCTTCTTGTAATTGCTTGGCCGCAGAGAGCGCGGCCTTGAAGGCTTGGGCGAGCTTTTCATCGTTGGTTCCGGTGACCACGGCCTTGCGGTTGTAGCGCAGGCCGAGCCGCCCGTTAGTGTTGTCGACGGCGTAGTCGGCCTCGTGCCCGACGAGAACGATGCCGGGGCCGTGGTGAACGTGTCGGTAATCGGCGACGTCGATGAGGAGATGCCCCGGGGAGATTTGACTCTGGATCCAGCTATGGAAGATGGGAATGACTGCGTCGAGGACGCCGGGATCGAGGTCGCTTCCTTCTAGCAGGAGTTTGGCGTTGATGTGCTGGAGGTCGATTGTTTGATCGGCTGCCGTTTCTTCTTCGAGTATAGATCGCATGTAAGTTTTCAGTAGCAATCGAGAGAGTCGTCATCCCGAAGTCCCGCGCTTTCACCACCGGGACGAGGGATCTCGCGCGGAGCACCCGGTCGCGAGATGATGCACGCCAGATCCCTCGCTCGGCTGGAGAGTACGCCGAGCTTCGGGATGACGGCTTGGAAACTTTGAATTGACATCACACCGTTGCCGCGAGAGCTGTCCCGAGTTTGTTGTAGCAACTGTGGGCGGCGTCGATGAAGAGCTGCGCTTCGTCAATCAAGTACCGGCTTGACTCTTCGCTGTGGCCGAGGTACGTACGTTCGTAGGCGGAGAACAGGTAATTCGCGAATTTGCCCGCGGCGAACTGGTCCCAGAACAGTTGCGTGTCATAAAAGCGCTTGCGAAATTCGGCGACGACCTGGTCGGGATCGTTGCTGACGTCGGGAAACTCGTGCGTGACCAGAGCCCGGGCGGCAGTGAGCATGGCCGAATAAGCGCTGCGTCCGGCGAGTTCGACTTCACCTTTTTCGAGAGCCAATTGCGCTTCGAACAGTTCCCTTTCGGCTGCGGCCAGGCCGAATTCGACCGCGGAAACGACTTCTCCGGCGCACTCGCCGGTACCCATATCGTTGAGCGTGTACTCGCGCGGGTCGCCCCAGTCGCTGAAGTAGGAGCGATCACCGGCAGGCAGATGGGTGAGGTCCTCAAGCATCTTCTTTAGTTCAGCTTTGCCGGTGCGCTTAACGAACTCCTTGAAGGTTTCGCCGGGATAGCGATCGGCGACGTAGCGGTCGGTGAGGCGCGTAACTACGTGCGGAATATTCTTCGACGGCACGGCGACGATGGGCAGACCGTAGGCGCCGGCGTTGTTCTCCCATTGGCCGCCGAGGACGACCTGGAAGTGCGGCACGGCGTATCCGGCAATCTTGCGGCTGACGCCGTAGAAGCCGAGGTCGGCGACGTGATGCTGGCCGCAACTGTTGAAGCATCCGCTGATCTTGATGTGCAGGTTCTGCACGGCTTCGTCGGAGGTGAAGCTTTTCTCGCTCACGCGCTTGCGAAGTTCGGCAGCAAGACCCCGCGAAGACGAAATGCCGAGCTTGCAGGTATCGGTGCCGGGGCAAGAGGTCACGTCAACCAGCGCCCCAGCTCCCGGTTCGCCGAGACCAACGGCGTTGAGGGACTTGAAGAGATCCGGCAGGTCGCGCTTGCTGACCCAGCGGATGACGAAATTCTGCTCGACCGTGGTGCGGATGGTTTCGCGGGTGAAGCGGCGGACGATATCGGCGAGCGAGCGCAGTTGGTTCGCGGTAATGTCACCAAGTGGGAGAGCGACGGTGACGGTGACGTATCCCGACTGGCGCTGCGGGCGGGTGTTGAACTTCAAGAACTGCTTAAACTTTTCGGACGAGCCATTGAGATTCGCGATGGAGACCAGTTCGGGGATTTCTGCACCCTCTTTGAGAGGTGATTCGCGGAATTCGACTTTGGCCTGGTCGATGTATTCGGTCCAGCGGGAATCAAACGGCAGAATCTTTCGTTCCTCGAAAACAAGCTGGCGGAATTTCTCGATGCCGAGATCTTGAATGAGGAATTTGATGCGGGCGCGGTTGCGATTTTTCTTTTCGCCGAAGCGGGCGAAGACGCGGGCAATCGCCTGCGCCAGCGGCAGAAGTTCCTCGGGGGGAACAAATGAATCGAACAGCTTGGCCTGATATGGAACGGCACCGAGGCCGCCGCCGACGTACATTTCGAAACCGATCTCTTCCCTTCCGGCTGCGTTCAGTCGCTTCTTTGCGATGAGGCCGAGATCGTGCAGGCTGGTCAGACCGCAGGCGTGCTGGGCGCATCCGCTGAATGCGGGTTTGAATTTGCGGCCGAAATTCTGACAATCGGGATGGCCGAGCAGAAACTTCGACAGCGCACGCGAATAAGGTGTGACGTCGAAACTTTCGTCGGCGCAAACGCCAGCGTAGGGGCAGGCGGTCACGTTGCGCACAGAGTTGCCGCAGGCTTCGCGCGTGGTGATGTCCGCGGCGGCAAGGCGGCGCATGACGCTGGGCGTGTTCTCGATGTGAACGTAGTGCAGCTGGAAATCCTGGCGCGTGGTAACGTGTGCGATGCCGTCGGAGTACTCTTCCGCGAGCTGGGCCACGGTTTCGAGCTGATCGGCGTTGAGGCCGCCGGCGGGAATCTTGATGCGCTGCATGCCGGGAGCGTCCCACATTGTGTTTGGCCCTTTGGTGAGATCGCCGGAGGGAAAATTAAGCTTCTGGACCTTTTGGCCATCGCTGCGCTGGCCATTGTCGTAGCGCTGCCCATAAGCGCCACGACGAAGGCGCGTCTCGGCGAAGAGTTTCTCGTCGAGCTTGCCGTTCTTGCGCAGAATGATTTCGGTTTCGAAATTGTCGACCTCACGGGCGAGATGCTCGGGCATCTTGCGGGCGAGGCGTTCTTTCCAAAGCGGGTTCGAAGCTTTCATGGCTGGTTCCCGATTCCCGATCCTAGGTTTCAAGGTTTCAAAGTTTCAATGTTTCGACCCAGCATTCCTTGAAACTTTGAAACCTTCGAAACTTTGAAACTTTGTCCAAAAACACAAAACCCACCTGCCGGTGTCTTCTGGCGGTGGGTGTGAGCTTATGAATTATTAGTTCGGTTTAGCTCGATTTCACCCCGTCCCCAGAAGAGACACGACAAGCGCAACAACAACACATGGCCATCTTCTGGTTGAAGGTATGAACCATTACCGTAATAGTATCCGATGCGGCAGGGGTGCCGCGCAATTCAAAATTTCGATAGGGCTCAACAGAAAACGAAATCACCATTGCCTAAGTGATTGGATCGACTACATCTTGTAGCGGCCCAAGTCTTCGTCGTTCAGGCCTTCCAGCCACTTGCGGAGTTCCTCGCTGGTGGTCTCGGACGAAGCCGCGGCTTTCTTCGAGGTTTTAAGGACTTCCTCTTCAACGAAAATCGGGCAGTCTACGCGCAACGCGAGAGCGAGTGCGTCGGAGGGGCGGGAATCCACGCTGATGACGTGGCCGTCGCGCTCCATCCAGATGACGGCGTAGAAGGTATCCTCTTTAAGTTCGGTGACGACGACTTTATGGACGTGGGCGTCGAGCCCGGTGAGCACATTCTTTATAAGATCGTGGGTCATGGGACGCGGGGTGCTGACCTTTTCGATCTCGAGGGCGATGGCGTTGGCTTCGTAGACGCCGACCCAGATGGGGAGGACGGTGTCGCTGCCGGAATCTTTGAGAATTACGATGGGAGTGTTCGTGACGGGATCCATCAGCAGACCGCGAATTTTCATTTCAACTTCCATCGTGTGACCTCAGCGGCTAAAGCCGCGAATCAGTTTATTTCTGTCTTTGTGGTCTTCCTTTGTGTAACCCTGTGTTCTCTGTGGTCGAGATTTTCAAAAACCTAACCACAGAGGACACAGCGTTTCACAAAGGAACGTCACGGAGGAACCGACTCAATTCGTCGTTCCAAATCCCCTACATCACCATCTCCCCGACCAGACTGTTCGGGTACGCGGTCGTAACACGCGCGGCAATATATCTGCCGGGACCGATGGCGGGTCCCTGCGGAACCGTGAAGTTCAGCGTCTTGTTCTGCGATGTGCGGCCGATCCACTGGCCGCGCGCTTCGTTCTTCCCTTCAACCATTACTTCAAGTATTTCTCCGACATGCTTCCGGTTCCGGCGCTGCTGAATTGTACGCTGCTTTTCGAGCAAGACAGCCAAGCGACGCGATTTCTCCTCGTCGGGGATTGCGTCGTGCATGGAGACGGCCGGCGTATTCGGGCGCGGTGAATACTTGAAGGCGAACACTCCGTCGTATTCGACCTCATGAAGCAGGGAGAGCGTCTCCTCAAAGTTTTCTTCAGTTTCTCCCGGAAAGCCGACGATCACATCTGTTGTGATGCTGATTTCGCGGCGCGCGGATTTCATCCAGGAGATTCGCTCGAGATACTGCTCGCGCGTATAGAGACGCTGCATGGCGTCTAGCACGCGAGTCGATCCGCTCTGCACCGGAAGATGCACATGATCGCAGAGGGTCGGGCGCGAGTCGATGGCGTCAATGATGTCCTTGCCAAAGTCGCGCGGGTGCGAAGTCGTGAAGCGCACGCGGCGAATACCGGGAATTCCGCCGACCGACGCAAGTAATTCGGCGAAGCTTTTCTTCCCTAGCGGATCGCGGTAGGAATTTACGTTCTGCCCGAGCAGCTGAATTTCTGTATAGCCGAGATCCATCATTTGTCTGGCTTCAGCGAGCACGGAATCAGAGGTCCGGCTGCGCTCTTTGCCGCGCGTGAAAGGCACAACGCAATAGGAGCAAAACTTGTCGCAACCTTCGATGATGGTGATGTACCCGCGATGCGGATTGGTGCGGGCGGTGAATTCGGTTTCGAAGCACTCGTCGGTTTCGCGATCGTCGAGACCGGTTGCGCGAACCCGATCGCCTGCTCCGGATTGCTCGATTTGCACGAGCAGCTTCGGTAAATTTCGATACGATGCCGATCCGCATACGAGCGAAACGTGCGGCGCGCGTTCGAAAATCTTTTCGCCTTCCTGCTGCGCCACGCAGCCGAGCACGCCGAATTTTTTGCCTTGCGCTTCGAGCTTTTTGTAGTCAGCGAGGCGGTGGAAGACTTTCTGCTCGGCCTTGTCGCGGATCGAGCACGTGTTATAAAGCACCAGGCCGGCTTCTTCAACGGTTGAAACCTGGCGGTATCCCTGGGAGACGAGCGTGCCCACAACTTTTTCCGAGTCGTGCGCATTCATCTGGCAGCCGAAGGTTTCGAGGTAAAAAGTCTTTTCCCGCGCGGCCATGAAATTCAAGTATAACGCACGAGTTTGCAGGATCTCCTCGCCTTTCGCGGAGATGGATGGAACTTGAAAACGATGTCAGGGCGACCACAGTTTAGGCGATGTGACCTATAATTCCTCACTTCCGGATCTGCATTCATTCATGTGCCAACCTCTTTCGGTCCGCGCAATCCGCGGGAAAATTGGTGACATTCATACCCGCGTGAATTCCGCTGGCCAGGTGAGTGCCTGGCTGGAGCCGAAATGGGCGTTTTCACCGCTCGGAGTTAATCAGGAAGCGGAAATTACAAACAGGAGGATGTTATGAGAAAAATGGTTTTGGTCTTTCTGACGATGCTACCAATCTATTCGGGTACAGCTTTGGCGCAATCTTCTTCTGACCGGGATGCGCAGATTGCACCCACTCCTCCCATGGGATGGAACAGCTGGAACAAATTCGGCTGCCACGTGAGCGAGCAGTTGATCCGCGAAACCGCCGACGCAATCGCCACCAATGGGATGAAAGATGCGGGATACAAGTACGTCAATATTGATGACTGCTGGCAAGTGAGCCGCGACGCGCAAGGAACCATTGTCGCCGACTCCGCGACCTTCCCTTCTGGAATTAAAGCTCTCGCAGACTACGTTCACACCAAGGGGTTAAAACTCGGAATCTATACCGATGCCGGCCACTTCACTTGCCAGCATCGTCCCGGCAGTTACGGACACGAAGCCCAGGATGTGAATACCTATGCCTCATGGGGCATAGATTACGTGAAAATTGATTGGTGCTCTGCAGAAGGGCTCGAACCCGAAGTGCAATATGCAAAATTTCACGACGCTTTCGAGCATGCCAGCCGGCCGATGGTCTTCAGCATTTGCGATTGGGGTGTAAAGGCGCCGTGGATTTGGGGTCCTCATACCGGAAATTTGTGGCGCACGACGGGAGACATCAGCGATCACTATGACCGCATGTCGGTCATCGGCTTTAGTCAGGATGGACTGGGGAAATTCGCCGGGCCGGGTCACTGGAATGATCCGGATATGCTCGAAGTTGGCAACGGCGGAATGACGCGCGACGAGTACATACAGCACATGTCACTGTGGGTCATGCTGGCGGCGCCGTTGCTCGCAGGCAATGACGTCCGCCACATGGACGAAGAAACAAAGCAGATTCTCCTCAATCCGGAAATCATTGCTGTCGACCAGGACGCTAAGGGCGTCGAGGGGCGCCGTGTTTGGGATGAAGGGCCGATGGAAATTTGGGCGAGACCGCTGGTGGATGGAAGCGAGGCCGTGGGTTTATTCAATCGCGGAGAATCGAATTTCAAAATGACAGTAAAATTCAATTCGATTGGAATCAACGGCCCTGCGAAGGTCCGCGATTTATGGGAGCGGCAGCACCGCGGGACCGTACAAGGATCGTACAGCGCAACCGTACCGAAACACGGCGCAGTAATGCTGAAAATTTCGCGGCAATAGGAGCAAGCGAGTGAAACAGGAACCGGCGAGACGTGATTTCTTGAAATTTGGCGCGGTCGGAGCCGCAGGTTCGATGTTTGCAGGAGCGCGAACGGCTTCTGCCTCCTCGCAACCGCCAGATCAGGTCCTAAATTTCGACGTCAGGTCTTTCGGCGCAACGGGCAACGGAAAGACTCTCGACACTCCCGCAATTAACAAAGCCATCGAGGCAGCTGCCGCTGCCGGCGGGGGCACGGTCGTCTTTCCTGCCGGCTCTTACCTTTGCTATTCGATTCACTTAAAGAGCAACATCAATCTGTTCCTCGGGCCCGGAGCGACGATTGTGGCCGCCGATACGCCTGTGTCGGGTTCTGGCTTAGGCTATGACCCGCCCGAGCCCAATCAATGGGACCATTACCAGGATTTCGGCCACAGCCATTGGCATAACAGTCTGATCTGGGGCGAGAATCTATCGAATTTTTTCATCACCGGCCCCGGGCGCATCTGGGGCAAAGGTCTGAGCCGCGGCACTGAAGATGTGACTCTTCCCGCCGGTGTGGGAAACAAAAGCATCAGTCTGAAGAACTGCCACAATGTAACGATCCGGGACATTTCAATCCTTCACGGCGGTCACTTCGCAATCCTCGCAACCGGCGTGGACAATCTCACGATCGACAATCTGCTGATCGACACTAATCGCGACGGCATGGATATCGACTGCTGCCGCAATGTCCGCGTATCGAATTGCAGCGTGAATTCACCTTGGGATGATGCGATATGCCCGAAGAGTTCATTCGCGCTGGGATATGCGCGGTCCACGGACAACGTGACCATCGCGAATTGTTACGTGACCGGAGGCTACGAAGAAGGCACGCTGCTCGATGGGACCTTTAAGCGGTTCGGCCCCGAAGTCAAGATTCCGCGTAATGGACGGATTAAATGTGGAACGGAGAGCAACGGTGGATTTCGCAACATCACAATTACAAATTGCGTAATTGAGGATAGTCACGGTATCGCGCTTGAGACGGTAGACGGCGCCTTGCTCGAAGATGTCGCGATCAGCAATATCGCCATGCGCGATGTGGTGGATGTGCCTTTCTTTTTGCGATTGGGCAGCCGAATGCGCGGTCCAGCGGGCGTTTCCGTTGGCCAATTGCGGCGGGTGCTCATCAGCAACGTCGTGGTTTCGAATGCCAATTCGAAACAGGCTGCGCTTATCAGCGGAATTCCCGATCATTACATCGAAGACGTAAAGTTCGACAACGTCTACATCCAACATCGTGGCGGCGGGACAAAAGAAGACGCCGCCATCAACCCACCGGAACTGGAGAACGGATACCCCGAACCCGGCCGCTTCGGGCGAATTCCCGCGCAAGGTTTTTTTATTCGTCACGTGAAAGGAATCGCGATGCGCGATATCGAGATTCGGGCAATTCAGCCGGACCTTCGTCCGGCATTCGTACTGGACGATGTTGACGGCGCCGATTTCATGCATGTCAAGCTGCCAGAAAATGCCGGCGCTTCATTTGTGCTCAGGAACGTGAAGGAGTTCGAAGTAATACAGAGCCGGCCAATTCCCGACACCTACATCGAGAACGTGCCGCAAAAAACAATCTGAAAGTCCGGATCCACGCGCTGATAATACCGTTTTTCGTGGCTGTGCCTCGGCAAATTCAGGTTAAGACCAGGGAACAAAAGTATCTCGATCCGGTAAAAGTTTTGCAGATACCAGGGCACAAACCCACTCCCGGCGGCCTTATTACCCAAACCCGCTTCTGTATGGATGACGCGTACATGGTCACCATCGTGCAGGTAAAGTCACGGGGAGGCTCCGGTCCTGTGGTGCGCCACGCCGGGACTGATCAGCCAAGAGGAACGTACGAACGGGAGGGGCAGGAAATGTGGGTACGCAGCTGCGCGCGTTGCAAGCAAACTCTGGCCAAGAAACACTTATCTCAGATTGTCCGCTGCGTGTGCGGTTGGGTGTGGGGCGATTAAAATACCTTTCACAGCGCGGGCTCAGTTATAAATCGCGTCTCATCTGAGACAATGCGAAAATAGCCTCTTATGCCCGCAACCAGCCGCCGGACCGCGAAATTCGCCGAGTCGGTGATTCGCGGCATGACGCGTCTCGCTAACGAATGCGGCGCCATCAATCTCTCACAGGGCTTCCCTGATTTCGATCCTCCCGCCGCGCTACTTGCCGCCGCCGAGCGCGCCATCCGCGACGGTCCGCATCAGTACGCGATCACCTGGGGGGCGCCGAACTTTCGCGCTGCGCTTGCTGCCAAGCAATCACGTTTTATGGGACTGCCCCTCGATCCCGATGAAAACATCGTGGTCACCTGCGGCAGCACCGAAGCCATGATGGTCGCCATGATGACCGCGTGCAATCCCGGCGACAAAGTCATCATCTTCTCGCCGTTTTACGAAAATTACGCCGCCGACGCAATTCTTTGCGGAGCCGAGCCGATCCACGTCGAGCTGCATCCGCCTAATTTCCGCTTCGATCCTGACGAACTCCGCCGCGCCTTCGAGCAACAACCGAAAGCATTAGTTTTGTGCAATCCCTCGAATCCCTCGGGCAAAGTTTTCCGCCGCGACGAACTCCAGCTGATTGCCAATCTCGCCGAAGAATTTGATGCGTTCGTGCTCACCGATGAAGTTTACGAACACATCATTTATGCTCCGCATCAGCACACATACTTCGCCTCGCTGCCGGGAATGTTCGAGCGCACGCTCTCCTGCAGTTCGCTCTCGAAGACCTACTCGATTACCGGATGGCGTCTGGGGTATGTGATCTCTTCAGCCGCCATCATTAATGAAGCCCGTAAGGTGCATGACTTCCTTACCGTCGGCGCACCCGCCCCGTTGCAGCAAGCCGCGGTTACCGCGCTGCAGTTGCCCGATAGTTATTACCGCGATCTGCAGACGCTCTACACTAAGAAGCGCGCGGCATTTCTCAATTACCTCGACGACGCCGAACTCAACTACACCGAGCCGGAGGGCGCCTATTACGTGATGATTGACATCTCGGAATTCGGCTGGAAGAACGATGTCAGCTTCTGCGAATGGCTTGCGCGCGCGGTGGGAATCGCCGCCGTCCCCGGCTCGAGTTTTTTTCATGAGCCTGTGCATCATCTCATCCGGCTGCATTTCGCGAAGCGCGATGAGACACTCGCCGCCGCTGGCGAGCGCCTGCTTCAAATTCGCGAAAAAGAACGGGCTGTCCGTTCGCGTGATCGGCTACAGCAAAGTGGCATGCGCGCGTAATGAGCTCTCGTCCTGCTGGGTGGAGCGACCGGCCGCTCAGCAGGTGTCATCACTTTTGGCTTTCCGGCTCACTCCAGCACAATCTTCGGATGGAAGAGCGTTCCCGCCACCCGCGTTGAGATCGCAATGAGCTCACGCTGCCCGTAGAAAACTTTGACTTCTCGCGCGCGCGAAAGCTCCGGAAGATTTACCGGGCGGCCGTGGCGAATACGCGCCGCGATTTCGTCGGTCGCGGTCACCGCAGGAATGGAGGGCAACAACTTGCGCGGATGTACCAGCAGTTCGTCCATTGATCCGCTTTGAACAAGTCGCTCAACTTCTTCGAGCGTGTGCGCATCTTTCAGTTCAAATTCCGCAACCGCGGTACGCCGCAACGCTTCGAGATGCGCCCCACACCCGGCCAGTCGCCCCATATCGTGTGCCACCGAGCGCATGTAGGTTCCCGATGCGACCCGTGCACGAAAATGCGCCCGCGCCCCTGCGAGTGCCGTGATCTCAAATTGCATGATGCACACTCGTGCCGGCTTGAGCTGCACATCCTTCTTCTTGCGCGCCAATTTGTATGCGGGAACGCCGTGAAGTTTCTTCGCGGAAAACGGGGGCGGCATCTGCTCTATCTCGCCGGTGAATTTTGCCGCCAGTTCCCGCAATTCTGTCAAATTTAAGGACGGCTCTTGCATCGTTCCGACCGGCTCACCTTCGGCGTCGTACGTATCGGTCGCAAAACCGAAGCGGATCATACCTTCGTAGCACTTTTCCGATGCCAAATAGAATTGTGCCAGCCGCGTCATGTTGCCGAGCACGAGCGGCAGAACCCCGGTTGCCAAGGGGTCGAGCGTTCCGAGATGTCCAACCGCCTGCTGTTTTAGAATCCGCCGCACGCGCGCAACCACGTCATGCGAGGTCATGCCGGAAGGTTTATCGATGATGAGAACGCCATTCATGGCAGAATTGAGTAATTTTGTAATTTGTAATTGAGTAATTTGGCGCTGAAGTCGGAATCCGGATAACGCGGATCTCGAATTACGAAATTACTCAATTACAAAATTACCAAATCGCCCCATGTTTCCCATTCGCGACGACCAGCCTCGATACAGCACTCCGGTGGTGAATTACTTCATCATCGCGCTGAACACGGTCGTGTTCCTGCTCGAGCTTTCAGTTCAAGTGCAAGGGCCGCGAGCGCTCGACGCTCTGGTTTTCCGATTCGGGGTGGTGCCGGAACATTTTGCACGCGCGCTGGCGGGCTCTCCGCAGTATTCGATTCCGACGTCATTATTAACAATTTTGACCTCGATGTTTCTGCACGGCGGCTGGCTGCACATCATTTTCAATATGTGGTTCTTGTGGATCTTTGGTGACAACATTGAAGACTATCTTGGCCATTTCACGTATTTGATCTTTTATCTGCTTTGCGGCACAGCGGCTGCGCTGACGCAGATTGCACTCGACCCACGGTCAACGATTCCGACGATCGGCGCCAGCGGAGCTATTGCCGGCGTAATGGGCGCATATATTTTGTTGTATCCCAAGGCAAAGGTGCTCACACTCGTGGTGCTGATCGTGTTCTTCACTTTTTGGTGGTTGCCGGCGTGGATTTTTCTCGGCTATTGGTTCCTGCTGCAATTTTTTTCCGCCAGCATCACCGTACATCAGGCCTCCGGAGGAGTTGCGTTCGGAGCGCACGTCGGCGGATTTCTAACCGGGCTGATCCTGATCAAAGTGTTTCCGCAGCGGACGAGAAGTTACCGGTACGGAAGCTGGTAGAGTCGTGGCTCGTGGGTCGTGGCTCGTGATGAGTGGTTAGTGTTAACCACAGGCAGGGCCCAACATTTACCAGGCACCCGCCACTAATCACTAGCCAATCTTGCACCCTTCTATAATAAAAATGTGATCTCTTCCGCAAAGCAATTAGCCTCGGCCGATTTTCCTACGCGCTGGGGACATTTTCGAATTTATGGCTTCCGGCTGAACCCGGCCACTGGCGGCAAGCCAGAAGAAGCCGTCGCCCTGGTGATGGGCGATGTGCATTCCGCGCCGCCGCTGGTAAGAATTCACTCGCAATGCCTCACCGGGGACGTATTTGGCTCACTGCGCTGCGATTGCCGGCAACAGCTGGAGATGGCGTTGACCATGATCGCAAGTGAAGGCGCGGGCATTTTGATTTATGAGCAGCAGGAAGGGCGCGGCATTGGACTCATGCCCAAGCTGCAGGCATATGAACTCCAGGATTCCGGCCTGGACACGGTTGAAGCGAACGAAAAGCTCGGGTTTAAAGCCGATCAACGCGAGTTTGCCTTGCCGGCGGAGATTCTAAAAGCACTAAAGATAAACAGAGTGCGTCTGCTTTCGAATAATCCCGAAAAAGTCGCCGCGCTTGAAAGAGCCGGGATCGAAGTTACTGAGCGCGTGCCGTGCGAAGTTGTGGCCAGCGTTCACGCGGCTGAGTATCTACGAACGAAAAAAGAAAAATTGGGGCACCTCTTCAAAGAGCAAGGGTCTTAATCGTGCGTCATACAATTTGCTGCTCGCGGCAAGAGGCGATCGGTTCAGTCCAGTTGGGCTACATTGCGAAGTAACTCGTTCAGATGCAATCCGTGAGAGTCGTTGATCAGCCCCATCTTTCTGAAGCGCTGCAGCAAACAGTTCACGCGCTGACGAGTGGTTCCGATCATATCGGCCAATTCCTGCTGACTAATCTTCGGCATCGCGCTTCCTGGATCCGAATGGTCGATTTCCGCGGTCAACAACAGCGCTCGCGCCAGACGCTGCTCGCTCGTACACAGGAGATTGCCGGCCAATTCGTATTTCAAATGCGCAATTCTGTGAATGAGTAGAGAAATAACTAGAGCGTGAATCGCCGGCCGGCTTGCCATTGCGCGAAGTATCGCAACACGATCGATCCTGGCGAGTCGTACATCCGTTAATGCTATGGCATTCGTAACACGTGGTAAGTTGGCCGAATCGAACGCCTCATAGCCAAAGAGATCGCCGGCACAGAAAATCGCAACTACTGCCTCTCTTCCATCTGGGGAGGTAAGAGTGAGTTTTACGCCTCCATGTTCAATCAGGAAAACTGCGTCGCTCGGGTTACCGGCGGCAAAGATCAATTTTCGCTTGCGAAAACGAACCACTCTTCGCTCGTTGCCGAGCAACTCAAACAGAGGGTTTGGGTGAGCGGGTTCGGGATATGACACCTGCATCTGCACCTCAAGTCGGCCCATCTTCCCCCTCGAGCGATGGTCGCCATAGATTATTCGGACAAAAAAACCTCTTCCGCACGAGACTCGGAGACTCGTGACAGATTATTTATTCCCCCATAATCATATGATGCTTGTTGTAGCGATTTTTACATCACGCCAACAAACGACGTTGAGATTGTAATTTTTTGTAATAACCGAATTCGAAGCGCGGCGTTTCAATTCGCAGAACGATGCTCGATTTTTGCAACTTGCTTCTCGATCAGATCCAGCAAGCCACTGATTTCGACCACCAATTCGCGCAGCTTGCCGGGATCCTCCTCGTGAGCGATTTGTTCGATCAGCTCCTTTAGTGCTTTAGAAGTAGTGTTGTTTAGGGCCATGAGCAGTGGTTCCTAAAAATTTGTCAGCTCTTTCCCGAGTATGCCGGGAGCCAAGGATCAGTGCGAGTAACCTTCGTCACCTCGAAATCAACTCAGCTTATAAAGACGAAAAGAACGCGGAATCGTTTTTGCGAATAACTCCCATCAACAAATTTATTCTTGCGTCCGTCTAAAAAGTGACAGAAAGACTGTTGCGCCTTGACTAGCATCAGCTCTCAATGAATTTGTTCGCCTGGAGTTCCGTATGCCTTTAGTTCTATGTATCGACGACGACAAAACCAGCCTGGCGCTTCGCAAGCTGTTGCTTGAGACGAAGGGCTATACAGTTTTAACTGCCACGAGTGGCGTGAGTGGAATAGAAATAGTTCGTAATATGCATTGTGACGCCGTTGTGCTGGATTTTCAAATGCCCCACATGGATGGAGAGCAGGTGACGCGGATCCTGAGGAGAGAGACTCCCTGGCTGCCCATTATCCTGCTGAGCGGATCGGGCGCCGTACCTTCTTCCCTGCTGACCATGGTTGATGAACACCTTCCGAAAGGTTCTGCCGACCTACTCGACTCC
>DATIYR010000265.1:0-15988 GCA_035517535.1 Terriglobales bacterium | reverse complement strand
GGTGCAATCAATCTTGGCGTGATCGCTCTGCAGGGTTGCGCTGACAACTGGGTCGAAGCTGGTAATGGTCGGACCAATGCCTAAGGTCGAACTGACCAAGCCGTTTGTACCTGCGCCAATTCCGCCTGCAGCCGCAGAGGTGCCTCCTGGACCCGAACCCACGTTGCCACTCAGACCACCTACACCGCCACCGGGAGTGTTCTGCACAATACCGGTATTTACGCCGAAGAAGTTGTTCGCCCCGCCTTTGGAGCGGAGGATTTCCGTGTCCGCGATTCCAAGGTTGTAGCGCGCGATTCCGATGTCCAAATTGTTTTCGAGCGCGAGCGCGACCGCATCGTCCATAGAAAGATAAATCTTGCCGTCGCGCATCATTTGATCCATGCGGGGCGTGTTGCTCAAGTCGGGCGGCGGCACGTCGCGCGGGGTGTAGGGAGCGATCACGTTGGGGAACGCCGGTTTCGGCTTGGCGTAGTCCGTTACCACGAACGGATGCTCGTTAGCAGCGGGAGCTGACGGGAGCGCGGACTGCGAACTGGACTGCGCCGCATTGTCCGGCGTTTGCGGGGCCGCGCTCTGAGCGTCCTGCCCCCAGATGGCGATTGGAAATACCAACAATAAAAATACTGCAAGTGCACGTTGGAAGACACACTTCAACAAAGACATTCGATTCTCTCCATCACTTCAGGTGCTTGAAAAGTTAGTCCCGGGTAACGAAATCAAAGTCAGTGCTTACTACGATAAAAACCATGTCGCAGTTCCAGATTTCCGCGTCCTTGCTTCCGCCGTGAGACGCGAAAACGCCAGAAAATTTATGAATCAGTGGTCTTAATGTGAAAAAGAATGCACCAGTATAGTCGCATCATGCAGGCCCACGCGCACCCGCGTTGCGCACCGATAGTTGTAATCTTGGATGCTGCTTCATTCCTGAAGATTCGATTTCTGCATGCGCAATCTCAAGTTAACGCTTGCCTATGACGGTACTGACTTCGCGGGATGGCAGGTCCAGCCCGCCTCGCCGACCATCCAGGGCACGCTCGCTTCAGCCATTGGACGGATTACCGGCGAAAAAGTACTGCCGCAGGGATCTGGCAGAACCGATGCCGGCGTGCACGCGTTGGCTCAAGTTGCGAACTTTCAAATGGAATCGGTTATTCCCGAAGCCAACCTGCTGATCGCGCTCAACGATATTCTGCCTCCTTCGATTC
The DNA here is from genome assembly GCA_035517535.1 of Terriglobales bacterium. Lineage (GTDB taxonomy): Bacteria > Acidobacteriota > Terriglobia > Terriglobales > Acidobacteriaceae > Gp1-AA145. The sequence goes on along the minus strand of DATIYR010000265.1, from coordinate 14,780 downwards.
GAATACTGGCAGCCGAAGAAGTCGCGCCCGATTTTCACGCCCGTAGATCTGCTCACGCCAAAAGCTATCGTTATCGAATCTATCGTGAGGCGATTTGCCCGCCTTTCCTGGCCCGCTACGTTTGGCATTATCCTTATCCGCTCAATGAACAGGCTATGAGCGAGGCCGCACCGCGCGTCGAAGGCAAACAGGATTTCACATCGTTCGCGGCAGTTGACCCGGAGCGCGAGCAAGAAGAAATTTGCAATGTGCGGGAGATTTTTTCTTCGCAATGGCGGCGAGAATCATCGGAACTGGTTTATGAAGTGCGCGGAAGCGGTTTCCTGCACCACATGGTCCGAAATCTGGTCGGGACTTTTTTGCTGGTGGGAAAAGGAACGCTGAAGCCCCGGGACGTGACCGCGATTATTGAAGCAAAAAAGCGTTCCGCGGCCGGGGCAACGGCTCCGGCCAGCGGATTGTACCTGGCAAATGTCGAATACTAGGTGCGACCGGCGACCTCAATACTTACAGAAAAATATTCATCTCCCGGGGTGTTGTTCGTAGTACCGTTCTCCCTCTTGTACTTGCTGGATCGCCTGATCTACCAATTGCATGGCTTTTTCGCGGTGCCCGCCTTTATTGGGGGTAGCTTTTTCCAGTTCATCTTTCGCCTGCTGCAAATGTCCGAGCGCCGCACTCATATGTGGTTCATGCCGCGCCATCCCCGCGGTTTGAGCATGCACCACCGAATACCAGCTCAGCCCAATTAAAACTGCCAGCACGCTCACTACTGCAATCATTTTGTCGCGCATAGTGCCTCCTGATTTGATTTGAATTTCGTGATCTGGACCGGGACTGAGACGGCGCGGACTACAAGTGGGTTGCTCGCCAATGCGAATTCAATGAGTCGTTCGCCTCTGCTAAACTGTCTCGCTTATCTCGCGCAAGGAAGATCGCAAACCCATGAATTATGTGCTTGGAATCGACGTCGGCACGGGAGGGACGCGTGCCGTACTGGTGGACCGCAACGGCGAAATACTCAGCTCCGCTACCCATGAGCATGTGCCGTTCGCGTCCCCAAAAATCGGCTGGGCAGAGCAAGACCCGCACGATTGGTATAAGGCGACTGGAGCGGCAATCCGCCAGGCGATCGCGAGCGCCAAAATCAATTCCGCCGACATTTCTGCCGTCGGTCTTGCCGGGCAAATGCACGGTGCAGTCCTGCTCGACGAGAAAGATGAAGTCTTACGTCCTGCGCTGATTTGGTGCGATCAGCGCACGCAAGCGCAGTGCGACTGGCTGAACGAGACACTCGGCGAGCAAAAGATCATTTCGCTTACCTGCAATCCTGCGCTGACCAATTTCACCCTTACCAAGATCCTCTGGGTGCGCGACAACGAGCCCGAAGTCTTCACGCGCTTTCGCCGCATCCTGCTGCCGAAAGATTACGTCCGCCTGTGCCTTACCGGCGAACACGCGATGGATGTTGCTGAAGCCTCCGGCACATTGATGCTGGATGTTGCCCACCGCCGCTGGTCTGAAGAAATGATGGGAGCAGTCGCCCTTCCGATGAGCTGTTTGCCGAAGCTCTACGAATCGCCCGAGATTTGCGGCCGAATCAATCAGCAGGGTGCCGCTTACACGGGATTGAAATTAGGCACGCCCGTGGTCGCGGGCGCTGGAGATCAAGCCGGCGGTGCGGTCGGCATGGGCATAGTTCGTGCCGGAGCCGTCAGCGCAACCATCGGCACCTCTGGCGTTGTCTTCGCCGCGACCGATAATCCTGCCATGGATCCCAAAGGCCGCGTGCACACTTTCTGCCATGCAGTTCCTGGGCGCTGGCACGTGATGGGAGTCACGCAGGCAGCGGGGTTGTCCTTCCATTGGTTCCGCGATCTGGTGCGTAATTCTTCTTCGAGCATCTCGTACGACGAGCTCACTCGTGAAGCGGCAACTGCTCCTCCCGGATCGGATGGCGTTTTGTGGGCGCCTTATTTGATGGGCGAGCGAACGCCGCATCTTGACCCGAACGCCCGCGGAACACTGACGGGGCTGGCCGCCAGCCACACTCGCGCGCACGTAACGCGCGCGATTCTGGAAGGAGTCGCATTCAGCCTGAAAGATACTTTTTCTCTATTCGATGAAATGCGTGTACCCGTTCGCAACGTGCGGCTCGGCGGTGGTGGCGCACGTTCACCACTTTGGCGGCAGATTCAAGCGGACGTGTATGGATACGAAGTGGAAATCCTTGCGGCCGAAGAAGGCGCTGCCTATGGTGGCGCGCTGCTGGCCGGAGTCGGAGCCAAGTTCTGGAAATCGGTTGAGGAAGCCTGCGACGCCGTCGTCAAAGTGCAACTGCGCATAAGCCCCGATCCTGCCACAGTGAAGTTGTTGAAACGTCAGTACGAGAATTTTCGCTCCCTCTACCCCGCGTTAAAACCATTGTTCGTGCGGATGAGCGCCGCCTCGTAACCCAGCTCCGACCTGTTATGGTTAATCATGGTCGAACTGGCCTGCAGTGGACTGCTATTTGATCTCGATGGCGTGCTGGTCGATTCCACCCCGGCGGTAGCCCGCGTTTGGACAAAATGGGCACTCGCTCACGGCTTCGATCCGGCAGAAACCGTTCGCAAAGCGCACGGTCGTCCGAGTGTCGCTACGGTCCGTGATTTCTTACCTGACGCCGATGCAGAAAAGGAAAACGAAGTCATTCTGCGCGGCGAAATCGAGGATACTGACGGCGTCATTCCGCTGCCGGGCGCGCGCGAATTGCTTAATTCGATTGCTGAAGATCAGTGGGCGCTTGTGACTTCCTGCGCGCGGCCGCTCGCCGAAGTGCGATTGCGCACCGCTGGTCTACCGGTTCCGCGACGAATGATCACGTGCGACGATGTTCGCCACGGGAAGCCGGATCCCGAGCCCTACAAGAAAGGCGCGGCATTGCTTGGTGTTCCACCCGCGAAGTGCATCGTCTTCGAGGATGCTCCTGCAGGAATTCAAGCCGGCAAATCGGCTGGCGCTTTAGTCATAGCCCTCCCGACCACGTCCCCGAATCCCGAACTTGAGGCTGCGGGTGCAGATTGGATCATCCGCGGTTACCAAGACCTCTCGGTCATGCAAGCCGATCATGGTTCGAATGCGCTCCGCCTGCTTATCAATCGCTAAAAGACTTCCGCAGCATTTGCTTGTAAAAAGATTGTCAATCCCGCAGCCAAACCGATAAGACAGAATCCAAGTAGTAGTAAGCTTGACCACAGTTTTCCTCAGCACCTGCAAGGACGAAAAGAGGGGCCGCAATGCTGCGTGTAGCAGAAAACCTGAATTCGCCGCCCATCCAGGGCACTTTGCATAAATTTCAGCCGCGCCTTGCTCCGGCAGCCACGGAGCGCATTTTGGTTGTCGAGGACGATCATGCGGTACAAAAGGCTTTGCGACGGCTGTTTGAGGCCGAAGGTTACGGTGTGCAAGTCGCTTCCGACGGCAACATGGCCGTAGAGATGTTCCGAAGCGCAATGCCCTCGGCCGTGGTTCTGGATCTGCGTTTGCCCGGGTTATCTGGCCGCGAGGTTTGCCGCGAGTTCAAAGAGCACGCTCCCGCCGTGCCCATTATCGTGCTCAGTGCTACGAGTGACGTTTCCGATAAAGTTCTGTTGCTCGAGCTCGGCGCCGATGACTACGTGACCAAGCCCTTCAGTCCCCGCGAGCTGCTAGCGCGCGTGCGTGTGGCTTTACGAAGAAATATTCAACCGGTTGCAACCGAGAAATTTTCGTTTGCTGAAATCGCGATCGACTTCACGAAAATGGAGGTCATTCGCGAGGGCAAGCCGGTCACATTGACCGCCCAGGAATTTAAAACCTTAAAGTTTATGGTGCAAAATCCCGAGCGCGTAATAACCCGCGACGAACTTCTCAATGAGGTTTGGGGGTATCACAATTACCCATCCACCCGCACGGTCGATAATCACATCCTTAAGCTGCGCCAGAAACTTGAACAGGATCCGGCAAATCCCGTGCATTTTCGCACGGTTCATGGAGTAGGCTATAAATTCGTTGGTTGAACAGTGCAGGCCTTTCAACAGAACGGTCTAGTAACTGTCCGTCTCCGGACCAAGTTCTTGCTCTCCATGGTCCTGATCTCGGCCGGACTGAGCGCTTTAAGCCTGCTGCTGGTTCGCAGCAGTTTGCAGTCGGAAGCGCGGGAACAGATTTCTTCCGATCTGCTCAATTCCGTCACCACCTTCCAAAGTTTTCAGCGGGAGCAGGTGATTACACTTTCCCACTCGGCGGAGCTCCTGGCGGACTTGCCAATTTTGCGTTCGCTGATGACAACGAATCACGAGCCCACCATCCAGGACGGCTCGACTTCCCTCTGGCAACTGGGCGGCAGCGACCTTTTTGTTTTGGCGAATCGCGCGGGCAAAGTGGTCGCGTTGCACACAAAATCGCCTGGCTTTACCTGGGATATGGCCCAGAGTTCGCTGAGCAACTCTTTGGAGGGGCAGCAGCGCTGGTGGTTCGGAGACCGCCATCTGTATGAGATTTTTTTGCAACCGATTTATTTCGGCCCTGCTTCCGCCGGCCGCTTGCTCGGCTTCCTGGTGATTGGGCAGGAGATTGATCATCACGTCGCCACTCAAATCGGGCGCGTCGCCAGCAGCAAGGTGGCGTTCTATTACGGCGATGCCATCGTCACCAGCACCCTGACTCCGGAGAACCAGGCGGAACTGATGACCTCGAAACTTCCGCCCGCCGAAAGCTCCCAACCGGCATCGCTGAAGTTAGGAAACGAAAATTTTCTGGCAACCACCCTGGACCTGCCGCCAAGAACAAACCCTGGCGTTCGTCTGCTGGTTCTCAAGTCCTACGACGCCGCCACTGCATTTCTGCAAAGAATCAATCGCCTGCTGCTTGCGCTTGGATTGATCGCACTCGTTCTCGGGAGCGCTCTGGTGTTCTTTATCTCTCATACTTTCACCCAGCCGCTTTCGAATTTGCTGGCCGGAGTTGCGGCCCTGGAGCACGGTGATTTCAATTACGCTCTCGACCCAAAAGGAGGCGACGAAGCCGCTGAACTTACCCGGGCGTTTGCGCGAATGAGAGAAAGCCTGGCGAAGACGCAGCAGAATCTGCTCGAATCCGAGCGCCTGGCGACCATTGGCAGAATGGCCAGTTCCATCTCACACGACCTGCGTCACTCGCTGGCTGCGATCGTTGCCAACGCGGAGTTTCTCTGCGAATCGCGGCTCACCACAGTACAACGCGAGGAGTTGTATCAGGAAGTTCGCGCTGCCGTGGTGCGCATGACCGAGTTGATCGATTCGTTGCTTGAGTTCTCCCGCACGCGCGGCTCGCTGCGGCCGATTTACGGGAATTTGCAAGACACGGTTGTTAGGGCCAGCGAGACAGTAAAATCCAATCCGCAGTTTCGTGAAATCCGCGTGGCCGTGCGGCAGAGCGGCAGCGTAGAAGGCTGGTTCGATCATCGCAAACTCGAGCGGGCATTTTTCAATCTCTTATTGAACGCCTGTGAAGCTGTCGATCCACATACCGGTCGAATCGATATTTTTCTTCGCGAGGTTCAGGACCGGGTAGAGATTACCGTGGCCGATAACGGACACGGCATTCTCGCCTCGGTACGAAATACTTTGTTTGAACCGTTCGTGAGCCAAGGAAAAGAGAACGGCACTGGCCTTGGATTGACTGTGGTGCAAAAAATCATCCAAGACCACGGCGGCGAGATCGCGGTGGAACGGACTTCACCCGAAGGGACGGTCTTTCGTTTAACGCTTACGCGCCCAGTTCCTGCCTCCGCGACCGGCGAACATGGCGCAGGCGAGGATTCGGTTGCAACAACTCAGGCTGGCGTAAACTCTACGAAACCGCTGTGATGCCGGTTTCGCTCAGGCGAACACGGTTTTCGGGAGGCGAGGTTGAAAACGCGAAGCGTCTCTTTCTGCCGTTCTGTGAATATGGTTGTTGTTGCTGTAACGCTTGTGGGAGCAAGATTTCCGGCCTCAGCGCAGCAGACTTCCAGTCCCGCTCCCGACGCCAATCTCGCGCAATCCATTCAGGACTTGCGCGAACAGATTCAGGAGCTGCGCAGCGCGGTCTCGGAAATCAAATCGGAGGCGGCACAATACCGCACTGAGAACCAGGAATTGCGCAAGGAACTCGAGAACATTCGCGCGAATCCGGCTCAGGGCAACAACTCACAAAGCGCAGCCATTCCGCAGCCGTCCGTTTCTAACCCTGCCGTCGAGCAACGCGTCTCTTCGCTCGAAGAAACGAGCCAAGTTCAACAAAGCGAATTGCGCACCTTGTACCAAACCAAAATTGAGAGCGCTTCCAAGTATCGAGTTCGCCTGTCCGGTCTGGTTCTGTTGAATCTTTTTCACAACCAGGGCGGAGTCGATAACCAGGATGTGCCCACCTACGCCGCGCCCTACGGAGCCTACGGCGCGGGTTCAACTTTTGGCGCCACTATGCGGCAATCTGAGCTTGGTCTCGAAGTATTTGGGCCGCAACTCATGGGCGCAAAGTCAACGGGTGAGGTACAAATCGACTTCGGCGGCGGATTTCCTTCCGCGGCGCTCGACGGCGTCAACACTGGGATTGTGCGCCTACGCACTGCCGACATGCGGCTCGATTGGCAAAACACGTCTGTCATCGCGGGCCAGGATAGCCTGTTTATTTCTCCCAACTCACCAACCTCTTTTGCCTCGCTGCTGGTTCCAGCCTTGGGATACTCAGGCAATCTGTGGGCGTGGATCCCGCAATTGAGGATCGAACACAGATTCAATCTCGCCGAAGATCAAAATATTTCTGTCGCCGGCGGAATTTTGGACAACATTACCGGAGAGCCATCGTATGGCTCACGACGCCTGCCGCAAGCAGGTGAGAGTTCAGGGCAACCGGCTTATGCTCTGCGCACAGCATGGACAAAAACTATTAACGGCAAGCCGCTAACTCTTGGTGCGAGCGGATATTACTCTCGGCAAAACTGGGGCTACGGTTGGACTGTGGATGGTTGGGCCGGGATCACCGACTGGCGTGTGCCGCTTTCAGACAGGTTTGAACTCTCAGGCGAATTTTACCGAGGGCGCGCTGTCGGCGGATTAGGCGGTGGAATCGGGCAGTCGGTGCTGTATAGCGGAAGCCCAACCAATCCGTATTCTGGTTTCTTACCGCTCGATTCCGCGGGTGGTTGGTCGCAGCTGAAATTTTCCGCCACGTCACGCCTGGAATTCAATGGAGCGTTTGGCACAGATAACCCCTTTGCGGTAGATATTCACGCCTTTCCGGCGCCAGTGGGAATCTATTCGACTGTGTTGGCGGCGAATCGAACTGAGATGCTGAATTTCATTTTTCGGCCTCGTTCCGATCTCTTGTTTTCGGGAGAATATCGTCATCTGCGTACGACTGAGATCGGAAATTATTACGGCGCCGATCACGTTAATCTCATGATGGGAGTGTTGTTCTGATGGCTCGGAAGTTTTCCACGACGTTTTGTCTATTCTTTCTCCTCACTGGAATGGTGTCAGCTCAGGAGGTCACTGTCTCAGGGCGCGTGAAGATCACACATAGCGACCTTACTACGGAGTCTCCCCACGCCGAAAATGTTGTGATTTGGCTATCTCCGGTTGGGATTCAACCGTCGGCGAAACTTGTCCCAAATCATCCCTTGCGGCTTACCCAGCACCATAAACGCTTCGAGCCGCACCTGCTCGTGGTTCCTGTAGGAGCCGTGGTTGCATTTCCCAATCGCGATCCTTTCTTCCACAACGTGTTTTCGTTATTTGAGGGAAAGAGATTCGACCTCGGCCTCTACGAAGCGGGCACTACCCGCAACGTCAGTTTCGATCGTCCCGGCATCTCTTACATTTTTTGCAATATTCATGAAGAGATGAGCGCCGTGGTTATTGCGCTCGACACTCCCTATTACGGTGTTTCGAATCGCCAGGGCGAAATCGTAATTTCCCAGGTACCGTTTGGCCATTACATCATGAGAGCCTGGTCTGAGACGGCGCTCCCACAAAATCTCAATTCCCTCACGCGGGAGCTCACCATCTCAGAGAACAGCGCTAACTTAGGTCTATTAACCATCGATGCCGGGGCTGTTTCCACCGCCCACAAAAACAAGTATGGGATGGACTACGAGCCCCCCGCTCCTAATAGTCCCGGCTACGAACAGCCCTAACCGTAAATAGGAGCCCGCTTTTCGGCGGAGCTCTGAGCAACTATTCCTCCCCGTATTCGCTCGTTCTGCGGCAAGTACCTTTCGGCAGGACCTCTGCCTGACTCAACAAGGCTCAGCAGAACAATCGTTACCAACGACTTGTCATGTTTTGGTTGTCCCATTTCCACACACTTTTGTGTCCGTAAGGACAATTACCGCGGGTTACTTGCGTACCGTTTATAGCTCCGTGGTTCTCAGAGACAATTTTCCAAAGGACAAGCTCAGATGCGTTCGCAAGATATCCGCGGGTTTTCGCTCATCGAGATGGTCATTGTTGTTCTGGTCATCTTGATGGTTACGGCCATTGCCGTGGTCACCATGCAACCGTCACTCCAAGCTGCCCATGTAGCCAACGGCTACAACATCACGATGGCCGCGATCAGAGAAGCGAGAGATTACGCGGTTGCGCAGCGTCAGGAATATTCGGTGACGTTCAGTAATACGGCCATTCCCAACACCATAACAATTACTCAGGTTGGCAACGGAAACGTGTTGGCCACGTACCAACTGCCTACCGATGTAGCTTTCATGACACTCAGCGGGTTTCCGACCTCACCCGCCGGAGTGCCTGATGGCTTCGGGGCCGGGGCAACCGCGATTGATTTTGATCAGGCTATCGCATCCCCAGTGAAGACCATGATTTATTTCCTGCCTGATGGTACCGGCCAGGATGCAAATGGAAACATCAACAACGGCGTGATTTATGTTGCCCGCTCCAACCAGATTTACAGTTCGCGCGCTATCACATTCTGGGGTGCGACCGGGCGGATCCGAGGTTGGCGTCTTTACAGCAACGGCGGCACTAACTACTGGAGGCAAACGTAATGAAGAAACCGAGCCGAAAAGTGCAGCCTGCGGTGAAACATGAGGCCGGTTTCAGCCTGCTCGAAGTACTCATTTCTATGGCCGTGTTAACCATCGGTTTATTGAGCCTCGCAGGCGTGATGGGCTTTGCCATGGCATCCACTCAGAGTTCCGAGCAACTTGCCATTGCAAAGCGCCTGGCGAATGAAGCGCTGGAAAGCGTGTTGACTGCACGGGAAACGGCCAATGTCCAGTGGTCGCAGATAGCCAACGGCAATTGCACCGTTGGACAGACGTGCGGCATTTTTCTTTCCGGTCCGCAACCTATCGATCTGCCTGGAGCTGACGGAATTGTAGGAACGAGTGACGACTCAGTTGCGGGGGCGCAAATTCTGGATGAGCCTGGCCCAAGTGGGGTCGTGCTTTCGCCGTCAGGTGGACCCTGTGCCGCGCCTGATGTTTGTATGTCTCTCAGCAATTACACGCGCACGATTGCGATTGCCCAATACTCGACAGATACGAACCTGAATACGATCACAATTACCATCACTTATACCGATCCCCGATTTAAAGTTCCCCAGAATTATGTCCTTAACACTCTGATATCGCAGTACCGGTAGATAGAACTTATGCAGCCACTCTCAAAATTGTCGAGTCGCGGCTTCACCTTGCTGGAGCTGTTGATCGCCCTCGTAGTTGGAACCATCGTGCTCGGAGTTGCGGTTCAACTGTTCAGCTCCGCCATGAACGCAACCTGGGTCGTCCAGCAGAGAACTGAAACCCAACAAGACTTGCGGGCGGCCGAAGACATGCTGTTGAAAGATATAAGCCTGGCGGGAGCGGGCTTGACCGGAGTTACCAACGAAAGCATACCTTTGCCCTACACCTTAGGAAATCCAGTTTACGGCTGCTCTGCGGGACCGATTTGTACACCGGCAGGCACTATAACCTTCCCATGTGTGGGTGGGTCATGCTCCGCTGCTAACCCCCCAGAGCTATATGCGATCATGCCCGGCTATCAAAAGGGCATCAAGCCCCCCGGCAGTTCCATTACGACCGATGTAATCTCCGTCGTCTACAGTGACACAACGCTCGCGGTCAACTGTTACTCCGGCACGGCGAATCCGGTCACATTCGCTTCAACCGGCAGTTCGCTTACCATGACCTTCGAAGCCCCCTCAAATCCGCCGCCGGCAAGTTGCGTTTTGCCGGCCGGACTTACTTACCCGCAAGCGCTCAATAATTCAGTTAACGGCTTAACCGCGGGCGATCTGATCATGGTGGGGCCGTCCACGAATGGTGGACTGATTGGCGTCGGTGAAGTAACTTCTGTGACGCCTGGGCCGAGCGCTAGCGCACCCACACCTTGTACCGGTAATCCTTGTGTCGGCGGCAGCACATACGTGGTCACGTTCGCCAACGGCGATACGCTGAATTTAAACCAAGCCGGCAAGTCGAACGATCTGACGGCAACAACCGGATCCGCCGCCGGTGTGCCGGTGACCAGAATTTATCTAATCACTTATTACCTGAAGAATTGGACTGATGCGGTCGGAAACACCACGACGATCCTTTATCGGCAGGTGAATGGGCATCCGGCCGTGCCGCTCGTCGATAACATCGCTAACCTGCAATTTACTTATGACACCTACAACAGCGATGGCACCCTGCTGAATGCTTCTGGCGATGGCGGTGAATCAGGTGGTACTTCTCCGAACCTTATTCGCAAGGTAAATCTTGCTCACCTCACCATTCATAGTCAGTTGTCCGCGGTTAAGAGCGCATACATGCCGCAAGGATTTCAAAGTTATGACGTACAGACGTCAGTCAGTACCAGAAACATGAGTTACAACAACCGTTATTGATCCCTCGAACGGACAGCAACCGAAAGATTGTGGAAGGATCGGATTTCTCGGATAGAGGATTAAGGAGTTAAAAGATGCAAGGCCGCAAACAAAACTACAAAGGATTTACGCTGATCACGAGTCTGATCTTGTTATTCCTCCTCTCCGCGTTGGCGATCGGCATGCTCATGATGGTGAACAGTGAGATCAACGTGGGCTCACAGGATGTGCAGAACAACACCACATTCCATGCTGCCGAAGGCGCCATCGAAAAGATGACAGCCGACTTGTCCAACTTGTTCGTACAGGCTCTCTCGCCGGCTCCTGCGGACATCCAGTCTCTCGCGACAACTCCGGGGCCGCCGGTTATCGCTGGTATCACGTTTCCAAACGGAGGCTATACTCTTTCGCCGGTAATGGATCCGAATCACCCGACACAGATGCTTGAGACTCCGGGTACCGTGGCCGCCGGTCCCTACGCAGGACTGAATGCGCAACTTCTGCAGGTGAACCTGCAGGCCACGGCGCAGGGTCTTCTGGGCGATGAAGTGGAGATGACACGTACGGTAGAAATTGCGCTCATTCCTGTTTTCCAGTTTGGCGCTTTTTCGGATGGCGATCTCGCATTCTTCAACAACCCGAGTTTCACCTTCAACGGCTCGCTCCACACCAATGGCGACCTGTATTTGGGTTGCGCTGGCAGCAATACCTGCACCTTTACCAGTAAGATGTCGGCGTACGGCAACATCATACGCTCAGTTATTCCGAACGGAGTATCTTCGAGCACCGCCAATAACCTGGGCAGTGTTCAGATCCCCGGCGAGCCCGGCGGATGCAGCGGAAACAACGAATGTACTACTTTGCCGACCAGCAGCAATCTTTGGGGTAGCGTCACCGGCGGTGGTGGCAATCCTCCCGTTTCCAGTTACAACAGCGGACCGCCCAACTGGGTGACGATTTCCCAGAATACGTGGACGTCATCGAACAAGTATCTCGGCGGCATGCTGATTAACGGTAACTATGGCTCGACGCCAAACACTGGCGCCACCAACCTTTCTCTACCTTTCGTTTCTGGTGCAACACTGTCTCAGACGCCCGGACTGGGAAATCCTCCCGGCCCACAGAACTATGAGATCGTGCGACGGCCCCCAAGCACAGAATCGGCAACCAGTCCGCTTGGAGCATCGCGTCTGTATAACGAAGCCGCGATCCGCGTGTTGCTGTCGGATACTCCTGACGAACTCCCGGGCGGCGCGTCGGATGCCGATAACGTTCGCCTGGCGAACGTGAACAATCCTCATGGCAGTGGCGTCAACTACTCGGATGGCGTGCAAACGTCGCAACCGAACTTGACTGCCGGCAAGACCTACATGACATTCTTTGCCACAGCTTCCGCGTTGATACCGACCGATGGCACAGCGGCTGTAAGCGGCTCTACTTATGTAGCAGGCGCCGACTGGCCGTATGCTCCACAAAGTACGCCTGGGGAGTTTGGCCAGGAATTTGACAGTGTCGATGAAACTACGACGGGTACAACTGCGGCAGGTTTCCCGTACCTGTTCAGCAATGGCCCCAGCCAGACTTCTGCTCCCGGCGGCGTAACTCTGTGCAGCGCCATCAACCCGGCTACGTGCAATACGACTTATCCCTATTACACCGTGCCGCAGCTGAATGTAAAGACCGCCAGCGACACACAATGGAACCTGATCGACGGCTATCTGCGGGTAGAGTACCTCCCGGAAAACGGGTCATGCCCGGGGCCGGGATCGAGCCCCGACGGCTATTGCGCAATTACTCGCGAATGGCTGGGCCTTGGGTTCGCACGCGATACGGCGCCTCCTACCGTAGCTGGCGTCCCGTATGTAGCTCCGACTCAGACGTCGCCGTCACTCTATACGAGCGCCGCTTCGAATGACGTGAATCCGTACGCGATTTTGATTTTCCAGCAGCCGAAGCGCGCGAACACTGGAAGCGTGGACAGAAATGGTACCGCGCCGACTTGCAATACGACCTCCCACACCTCGCACGGCGTCACCACCTATACCACCACGTGCTCGGGCCAGCCGCCCGATGTCATTGTTGACACCGCCGCCGGCACACCCTGGCAGGACCTTAGTGGCGGTAATACGTTCACAGCTTTCAACTGGTATCCGATTAACTTTTATGACGTCCGCGAAGGCGAACCGGACGACGTAATTCAAGGCAACGACAGCTGCACGCCAATGGGAGTGATGAACGCGGTCGAACTCGACGTAGGCAACCTTAATCAGTGGCTCGAAGGACACATTGCCGGCAGCGGGACCCTTGTCAACTATTCGAACCAGAATGGATATGTGTTGTATTTCTCCGATCGTCGTGGCATGTTGCCCAACCCGAATGGCACACAAACTATTACGGCTGGAAACATCAGCGGCGATGCCGGATTTGAAGATGTCGTAAACAGCGGCAGCTCGAGTCGGGCTCCAGACGGCGCGCTCGAATCCGCTCCTTCCGGAAGAAACTTGTCGCCGGAAGATGCTAACCTCAACGGTAGACTAGACAATTTCGGGGCGCAAAACCTCGGCTTGGGTTTGGGCTACGTTGGGACGCCGCTTTACAGCTCCAGCAAAAGCGTAAACAAGCTGGTGAATACAACCCCTCCCAATCCTTACTTGACGAGTGGACGTATGGCTAGTTGTCCCGTGGCTACCAATGCCTGGATCAGCGGTGCACGTCACGTGTTGAAGTTGGTGGATGGCTCGCTTGGAAACCTGCCAACGGTTCCCGGCGGCACATTCCCAACCAGCACCGGCGGATTTACCGTCGGCTCTGAGAACCCGGTCTACGTTGTCGGTAACTACAATTCGAACTGCTCGGCTGCTGGCAGCGACTGCACTCCGGGTAATGGTACTTACGACCCCAACTGGCCTTCCCCGCCGGCGGCGACCGATGTGCGACACGCGGCGGCCAGCATTACCGCTGATACGGTGACACTGCTCTCGAACAGCTGGATCGATTGGAACAGCTTGGGGGTGGGAACGGCCCAGCCAACGCAACCTTGTCCAAACGGTACGTCGGGCGGCTGCGCGGTCTCAGCCAGCGCAAACCGGTCGGCGACAAATGGCGGTTATTACCGCATGGCGATTGCAACCGGGGACGTGCAAGCTTTCGCGCATCCTTCATGGGCCAGCGGGAACGAGTATCCTATCGGGACCGACGGAGGTATGGGTAACTTCCTGCGTCTGCTCGAGACCTGGAACAACCAGACACTCAACTATAACGGCTCCATGGTGAATTTGTTCTTCTCGACTTACAACACTGGTCTATTCAAGTGTTGCAATTACTCTGTCTATGTTCCGCCAACTCGAAACTACAACTTTGACACGAGCTTCAATACCTTCTCGGAGCTTCCGCCTGGTACGCCGATGTTCCGAGATATTGACAACCTGAGCTACCGTCAGAGCTTCACGCCCTGCACGGTAGGCAGCAATAACAAATGCTCGAACTAACTTAAGCGTTTCCGCATGAAAAGCCCGGAGGCGACTCCGGGCTTTACTTTTTTTGCTGAATGTCTGTCAGGTGCCTTAAGCAGCCGATAACTCCTGCTCCAGCAAATCATCCAGTTCCTGGCAGGTGCTCACCGGCGGCTTACAGTTGAAACCGGAGCACACGACAGCGGTCGTTTTTCCTGCTTTGATTGCCGGCAACTCGGGGATGGTTGCTGCAAGGGCTGGCGGGAGATTTTGCGCGACGGCCTGGCTGAATCTCAGGTTGATGACCGTCCAGCCGAAGAGCGGGGATGCGGTTGCATGTAAATAAAGCTCAGAGGCGGCCTCGTCCTCGCCAATCACAACAATCTGCGTATGCGGATAACTTGCATAGGCAACCGCAATGCCATAAGTCGCCGCAAACAATCCGTATTGCCCGGCGGTACC